>VXOC01000236.1 GCA_009840215.1 Gemmatimonadota bacterium
GGGTGGAGGGGGATGGGGAGGAAGGCGAAGGCGACGAGGAAGGCGAGGGTGACGAAGGTGAAGAAGAAGGTGAGGGCGAACAGAAAGAGGCCGGGCCCGAGCCGGAAGAGGAACCCGAACTTCCGAGCCTGCAGCTCTGGCACACGAAAGACGTCGACCTGTTTCCGGCGCAGCGGCTGGCCGAGGGGTTCAGCGCCCGGCGCACCCTGCTGGCCGTCTGGCACCTGGACGAGGACCGGCTGGTCGTGATCGGGTCGGACCTGGATGCGAGCGCGAGCCTGCTGCATGGCTGGAATCTCGCCCTCGAGTCAACCGACAAGCCGTACCCCTGGGGCGCCATGTTCGGACGTCCATACCGGGACTACTGGACGGTCGACGTGGAGACGGGGGAACGTCGCCTGCTCTTCGAGCGGGTGCGCTACGCCTGGCCGAGCACCGGCGGCGAGTGGATGGTCAGCTGGGACGGTTCGGCGTACCACAGCCTGAACCTGGAGACCGGCGAGCGGCACGACCTCACCTCCGGGCTGGACGCCGACTTCGCCAACTCGGAGTACGACACGCCTACCGATGTCACCCCTCCCCGCGACTTCGGTCCGGCCGACTGGCTCGAAGACGACGACGCGGTTCTCCTCTACGACAAGCACGACATCTGGCGGATCGAGCCCGACGGTTCGAACCCCGTGCGGCTGACGCGCGGCGCCGAGTCGGGAGTCACCCACCGCCTGGCCGGTGTGCTGCCCGATGACGACGAACCCGGCATCGACCCTGACTCCCGGCTCTATCTGAGGCTCCACGACGATGCGACCGAGGAGCGCGGGTACGCCCGCCTGAACCGCGGCTGGGAGTCGGCGGAGACGCTGCTGATGGAGGACGCCTGGCCCCTGGGGCTGACCCGCGCAGACAGCGCCGATGTCATGATGTACCAGTCCCAGGCCTTCGACGACCCGACCGACCTCTTCGTGGCCGGTCCAGACCTGGCCGGTGCGGTCCAGGTCACCGAAATCAATCCCTTCTTCTCGGAAGTCGCGTGGGGCCGGTCCGAGCTGGTGGACTTCGTGAGCGAAGGCGGGCGCGAGCTTCAGTTCGCACTTCTATATCCGGCGAACCATGTGCCGGGCACGGCTATGCCGACCATCGTCTACACCTACGAGATCCTCACGCCCCGCATCCACACGTTCCACGTCCCCAACGAACGGGACTACTACAACTACATCGCGTGGACCCAGAACGGGTACGCGGTGCTGCTGCCCGACATCGTCTACACGGCGCGGGAACCAGGGGTCAGCGCGCTGGAGTCCGTGCGCGCCGCGGTGGCCAAAGCGGTCGAGATGGGCGTGACCGACCCTGATGCGGTGGGTCTGATCGGACACTCATGGGGCGGCTACCAGGCCACCTACCTGCCCACCCGCACCGACATCTTCGCGGCCTCGGTGGCGGGTGCGCCGCTCACCGACTTCGTGAGCTTCATGGGCCAGATCCACTGGGGCCCGGGGATCGCCGAGGTCGACCACTGGGAGACGGGACAGGCCCGCATGGAGGTCCCCTTCTGGGAGGATCCGGAGGCGCATCGCCGCAACTCGCCGATCCACGAGGTCCACAACATGGAGACGCCGCTGCTCATGGCCTTCGGGGACGACGACGGGGTGGTGGACTGGGACCAGGGGACCGAGTTCTTCAACTTCGCGCGCCGCGCCGGCAAGCAGATGGTGCTGCTCGTCTACGAGGGCGAGGACCACGGGTTCGCCCAGGAGGCCAACCAGAAGGACTACCACCGGCGGATCCTGGAGTGGTTCGGGCACTACCTGAAGGGGGAGCCGGCGCCCGCGTGGATTACGGACGGCGTGCCGGTCGAGGAGCTGGAGGAGGAGAAGAAGCGCGTGGCGAAGGGAGTCAGCCAGCCCAGCTCCTGATGATTCGCTGCAGCGCCTCGACCCCATCGGTAAGGGCGGCGGGGCCGGGCTGCAGGATCAGCGACGACTTGACCTCGTGGAGGTGCCCGTTGGCGACGGCGGGCACCCCCGCCCAGTTCTCCCGGGCGGCCACCCGCTCTGGACGGAACTTGCGCCCGCACCACGACCCGATGATCACGTCGGGTGCCCGGCGGACCACCTCGTCCGGATCCGCGATGATGCGATCCTTCGCCAGCGACGCGTCGCGGTACTCCGGGAAGCAGTCTTCGCCACCGGCGATTTCGATCAGCTCCGAAACCCAGCGGATCCCGGAGATCAGCGGGTCGTACCACTCCTCGAAGTAGACGCGCGGGCGGCGCGGAATCTCGGCGGCGCGCGCGCGAATCCGGTCCAGCCCGGCCTCCAGTTCGGCCGCGAGCTGTTCGCCCTTCTCCGCGGAGCCCGCCAGCGCCGCAACCGCCCTGACCGTGCGCAGAATCCCCGCCACCGAACGGTGGTTGAAGATGTGGACCTCGACACCGTGACGGATGAGTTCGGCCGCGATGTCGGCCTGGATGTCCGAGAAGCCGAGCGCGAGATCGGGCTTCAGATCGAGAATGCGGTCGATCTTCGCCGTCAGGAAGGCGGAGACCTTCGGCTTCTCCTTGCGGGCGCGGGGCGGGCGCACGGTGAACCCCGAGATGCCCACGATGCGGTCTTCCTCGCCGATGCGGTAGAGGATCTCGGTCGGCTCCTCGGTCAGGCAGACGATGCGCTGGTACATGGGGGGCGCTCCGTTGTTCCCCGGCGCCCCTACTCCGACACCGGCTTCGCCCCGCCCGCCGTCCGCAGGATGAAGCGGTCCAGCACCTCCTTCCACTGCGGCAGCAGCGACTGCTCCACGTACATCATGTGGCCAGCGGCGAAATCGGCGCGCTCGATGTTGTCCCGCAGCTCCGGCGGCAGTCCCATGCGGTCCATCGTCCACACGGCGGCGAAGTAGGGGGTCGCGAGGTCGTAGATGCCGTTGATGAGGAGGACCTCGAGGCTCGGGTTGCGCTTCATGGCCGTGGCCAGATCGGGGGCGACGTTGGGCGTGCCGCCGCCGCGCACGAAGGCCCCTCCCCCGCCCAGCCGGCCCCAGTTCCAGTTGCGGGTGCCTCCGCTGGGGACGTACTCGCGGTCGCCGTCATAGCCGAGCTCGTCGCGGACGTAGCTGTTGAAGGCGGAGGTGTATGCGGAACTGATGGCGGTCGACTGCGGATCGTGCGAGGGGCGCGCGCCGAGGACGTCCCCGGCGGGGCCGGTGAAGCGGGCGTCGAGACGGCCGACGATCCGGCCTTGGTCGCGCAGCAGCTCGGCTTCGAAGGCGGGCGCGGTGACGCGCAGGTCGGACTTTTCGATGAAATCGTGGCTGAGCCCGGTGTAGCGGTGCATCTGCTCGATGACGCGCGTGCGAATGTCCGGGTCGAGGGTGCCGCCCGCGAGCAGCGCGGTAGCGTACTCGGTGAGCGACCACGCCTCCACCTCGGCCATGAACGCCTCCAGGTCGGGCGGGTTGGGACCCGGCAGCGCGTCCAGGTACCGGGCCGTGATGGCGTAGGAAGGGAGGTTGACGATGTACGGCAGGTCGTCGCCGGGCGCGAACTGGATCGTGTTGAACTGGAGGACGGCCGAGACCAGCACGATGCCGTTCAAGTCGATGTTGGCGCCCTGAAGGTGGCGCGCGAGGACCGCCGCGCGGGTGGTGCCGTAGCTCTCGCCCAGAAGGTAGCGCGGCGAGTTCCAGCGCTCATGCTCGCTCAGGAAGCGGCGGATGAACTGCGTCAGCGAGCGGGCATCCTCGTCGATGCCCCAGTAGTCGGAGCCGGGAGTGTCGCCCAGGGTCCGGCTGAACCCGGTGCCGATGGGGTCCACCATGACGATGTCGGCGATGTCGAGGATGGTGTAGGCGTTGTCCTCGAGCGGGTACGGCGGGGCGCCCTGCGGGCCCACATCCGGGGTGACGACCCGGCGCGGCCCCATGATCCCCATGTGCAGCCAGAAGGAGGCCGACCCGGGGCCGCCGTTGAAGGCGAAGACCAGCGGCCGGTCGCGCGTGGGGGCGCCGTTGTTTCGGAAGTAGGCGGTGTACCAGAGTTCGGCCGCGGGGTCGCCGGCGTCGTCGGTGAGAGTGATGCCGGAGACGACGGCGTCGTACTGCACGGTCTCGTCTCCAACGGCGATCGAATGGCCCGATTCCCATCGGGGTAGCCCGGGCGCCGACCCGGTCTCCTGGGCCGTGAGTGGGACGGCCAGCGTTGAAAGGAGGGCGGTCGAGGCGGCGAGGACCAGGGCGAAGCGACTCGGGTTCATTGTGGGTGTCTGCGGTCTGGGGGGCCTGAGGGAGGTGGTCGGTTAATTCTGCGTTGCCCGGTCCCCGTGCCGCCAGCCCGGGGGCCGTGCATGTGTCCCCGTCACGGCGAAGGATCCGGCGGATGCATGATGTATACTATATTTTCCATAATAGTAAAGTGCTGATTACATTGCGAAGAAGTGAGACGAACAACGGCATCGCTCCTGCGACTTTGTCGAGATACCCACACAATAACGCGCACGATGCGTTGGCGTGCGACTGTTGTGTCGCGCCATCCATGAGTCCTATGATCAGGCAGGTCTGAACAGACATGCGCACTGGAAACTCCCTGCGGTCCATGGACATGTATGCATCGGATCAGGCGGGCCATGGCAGGGAATGGCTCGCCGAATACAATGGAGCGAGTGTCATGAGACATGTCCCGCGAACGCTCGGCCCTGGCTTGCTCCCGGTGGCGACAATGGTACTGCTCGCCGCTTGCGACAGTCCCCAGTCACCCATGAATTGCGGCGCGATTCCGGAGCAGTCGGTGGTGGTCGGGGAGACTGCCACGGTGAACGCCTGTTTCGAGGATGCGAACGGCGACCTGCTGACCTATTCGGCGTCCAGTTCGGACCTCGGGGTCGCGACGGTCTCGATTGCCGGAAGCATGGTGACCGTGACGGGGGTCGCTCCGGGGACGGGGTTGGTCACGATCACCGCGACCGATGTGACCGACCTGACCGGGCAGCAAGCGTTCCGCGTGATGGTGCCGAACCGGGCGCCGCTGGCGGTGGGGGGGATCGAGGCACGTGAGTTGCAAGCCGGGGAGTCCGGGTCGGTGGATGTCTCGTCCTACTTCAGTGAACCCGATGGGCAAGCGCTCAGCTACGCGATGTCGGTGTCCGACGACAGTGTGCTGGCCATCTCCGCTGCGGGCGCGGAGGTGACGTTCGAGGCCCGGGCGAAGGGAAGCGCCACCCTGACCGCGACGGCGACGGATCCCGGTGGCCTTTCGGCAGTGCAGAGCTTCGTGGTCACGGTGCCGAACCGGACACCGGGGGCGGTGGGTTCGATAGAACCGCAGACGGTCGAGGTGGACGGGGCCGCCGGCATCGATGTCTCCGGGTTCTTCACCGATCCGGACGGGGACGACCTGGTCTACACGGCCACCTCCTCGGACCCTGCGGTCGCGGCGGTTTCGATTTCGGGCGGCGACCTGACGGTGAGGGCCGTCGCCAAAGGTGAGGCAATGGTGACGGTGACGGCCACTGACACCGAGGGCCTCACGGCCACGCAGGAATTCGTGGTGACCGTCCCGAACCGGGCCCCGCTGGCCGTGGGGTCGATCGACGAGCGGACCATCGAGGTGGACGGGACTTCTTCGGTGGAACTGTCCGGCCACTTCGAGGACCCCGACGGCGACGACCTGGTCCATAGTGCCGTCACCTCGAACGGGGCGGTGGCCGCGGTTGGCGTGGACGGCAGTGCATTGACGGTGACCGCGATCGCCAAGGGCGGGGCGACGGTGACGGTGACGGCGACGGACACCGAGGGCCTCACGGCCACGCAGGCGTTTCAGGTGACCGTGCCAAACCGGCCCCCGCTCGCGACGGGATCGTTCGAGGCGCAGACGATCGCGGTGGGCGAAGTCGCCGAAATATCGCTTTCCGGTCATTTCAGTGACCCGGACGGCGACAATTTGGCGTTCGACGTCGCCGTTTCTGACGAGGCGCTGATCGGCGCGGCGGTCTCGGATGGCGCACTGACCGTAACGGCGGTCGCCAAGGGCGAAGCGACCGTGACGATCACTGCCACCGACACCGAGGGTCTCACGGCCACCCAGGCCTTCCTCGTGACCGTGCCGAACCGGCCCCCGCTGGCGATCGGCACGATCGAGGCGCTGGCCCTCGACCTCGGAGACAACACGACAGTGGAGCTTGCCGGCTACTTCGAGGAGCCCGATGGCGACGGCCTGGTCTACTCCGTCTCCTCCTCCGACGCGACGCTGATCGGCGTCTCGGCCGAAGGCGCGGCCGCGACCGTTGCAGCGCTGGCCAAGGGCGGTGCGGTCGTCACCGTCACAGCCACCGATCCGGAGGGCCTCACGGCCACCCAGACCTTCGAGGTCTCTGTCGCGAACCGCCCGCCGCACGCGGTCGGATCGATCGAGGCGCAGACCGTCCAGGTGGACGAGAGCGTCGCCATGGAGCTCCCCGGCTACTTCGAGGACCCCGACGGCGACGAACTGGTCTATACCTGGGCCACCAGCGAACCATCGGTCCTCGCCGTTTCCCTCTCCGGCGGAACCATGACGATCAAAGCGCTCCGGAAGGGTCTGGCACAGGTCGTCGTCGTGGCCACCGACCCCGAGGACATGACGGTCGGGCAGGAGTTCTTCGTCGCCGTCCCCAACCGGGCTCCGGAGGCAGTCGGGACGGTTTCACAGCAGCGCATCAGCCAGGGTGGGGTCAGAAGGCTGGATCCCCGGCCGCGTTTCACCGATCCCGACGGCGACGAACTGGTGTTCCGGGCCGAGAGTTCGAATCTGACGGTCGCGAGGGCATGGGTGGCCACGAACGGGGTCGTGGTCCGGGGCGTCGGGGGAGGAACCGCGACGGTGACCCTCATCGCCGAGGATCCGGAAGGCCTGACCGCGGAACAGGTATTCGGCGTGCGCGTGAAGGGCTCGTCCGGGTCGGGATCCGGTTCCGACACCAATGAGCCTCCGGTCGCCACCGGCCAGATTCGCACCCAGCACCTGGAAGAAGGCGACGAGAGAATGTTGGACGCCACGTCCTACTTCGACGATCCCGACGACGACAAGCTGGAGTTCTCTGCCCGGAGCTCCGACCTCGGAGTGGTCGAGGCGAGCGTCTCCGGCAGCGAGGTCGAACTGACGGTGACCGGCACGGGCACCGCGACGGTGGAGGTCAAGGCGCAGGACGCCGGCGGACTCCATACCACCCAGGCCTTTGGCGTGACGGTCGCCGAAGCCAGTGACGAGAACCGCGCGCCTGCACTCGTGGGCACGATCGCCGCGCAGACGCTGGAATCGGACGGAGAAACCACGGTGGACGTGTCCAGCTACTTCACCGACCCCGACAACGACCCGCTCGAGTACTCGGCATGGGTTTATGATGTCGAGGTGGTGACCGTTACCGTCTCGGGGTCCGACATTGCATTGCAGGCGACGGGTCCCGGCACGGCGACCGTGTTCATCACCGCCGAGGATCCGGGCGGCCTCACAGCGCAAGCGGACTTCGGCGTGACGGTTCTGGAGCCCGAGGGTCCCAACCGGCCACCGGTCGCTCACCACATGCAGCCTCTGAGGCTGAAGGTCGGCAAGTCGAAGACCGTGGACGCCGCCGGGCGCTTTGAAGACCCCGACGGTGACGAACTGACGCTGTCCGCCGAGAGCTCCGACACCACGGTGGCCACGGCCACGATATCCGGCAACGAACTCGAGGTGGCGGCACTGACCAAGGGCAAGACCACCGTCACGGTTACCGCCGAAGACCCGGAGGGACTTTCGGCCAGCGGGGAGTTCCAGGTCACCGTCGGACTTCCAAAGGAGAACCAGCCGCCGTACGTCACCCGCACCTACGATTCCAGGAACTTCATAGTAGGCGGCGAGAGAACGATTGCGAAGGCGAAGCATTTCAGGGATCCAGACGACGTTATTCAGAACCTGCGCATCTCGGCGGAATCCTCGGATTCAACCAGAATGAAGGTGCACATCTACCCGTCGGGCAACGTCGATATAACCGCGACGGGGGACGGAGAGGCGACCATCACGATCACAGCTACGGACCCGGGGGGCCTGTCGGCAAGTTTCTCGATGGTGCATACCATCGGCAACAACCCTCCCACGCTCTATGACGGACCCGACCGCCAGCCGGGGAAGGATGAGTTTACTTTGGGCTACCCAGGGGGACCTTGCACTACGGGGAACCCGCATTGTGGAATTCCGTTGTTTACCTCACCGGGCGAAGTCGATACGCTGACCATGGGGACGATTTTCGAGGACAACGACGTGGGTGACGATGACAAATTGAGGTTTTCCGCGTCGGTTTCGGACCCGCAAGTGGTAAGAGCCAGTATCCAAGGGAGCGGCCTGTACGGATGGTACCTCCAAGTCACGGGGCGGTCCCACGGCGAAGCGACGGTCACTGCCACCGCCACTGACCTGGCGGGGCTGGAGGTCGACTATGAAATCCCGGTCACGGTTTCCAACAACCGGCCACCGACGCTCACGACGAAATTCAGGCATTCCGGCGTCACCGAGGGCGACACCCTCACGTACCTACTGTCCGATTACTTCGACGATCCGGACGGAGACGACCTGACCTACTCGGCGACCTCGACGGTGCCGGTGAACCACGAGGTATCGGCGGATACAATGTGGGTTACGTACAACGAGGAAGGGATGGGGATCTTGACTGTGACCGCCACTGATCCGGAGGGGCGTTACGTCAACGATATATTCTCCGTGCTGACGTTTCCCGCCGACTCGACTTCACTTTCACAAGCGTCCCTCCTGATCGAAGCTGGTGAGTCGCCGTCAGCGGTTGAACATGTCGCCGCAGCGTTCACCGGTCTCCCCTCCTACCAACCCCTCCGTGTTTTGCGGCAGTTTCCACGAACACGGCTCCAGACCGCCCTCTGGCCACCCGGCCGGCCCCGGGCGTACTCCACTCGAGGCCAATAACCCGATCCGGCAGCCCGCGCCGGGGTCGGCAACCCGGCGCGGGCTCCGTCAGCCGTCACGTCCCGCCGACCCGGCGCGCCGCATGTCCCGCACGTTCAGCACCACCGAGACCACCAGCGCGCCCAGCGCCGTCCCGATGACCAGCGCATCGACCACCGCCGCGCTCCAATCGACGCCCGTGATCCGGTCCAGGTAGTACTTCATGCACGATGCCGGCAGCTGCGTCTCCCCCAGCGCCCGCTTCACCTGCCAGTGCCAGTCGGTCAGGGGACAGTACCCCCACCCGTAGACCACCCCGAGACCGAACCACGAGAGCAGTGTGGCCGAAATCGCGAACAGATGGAGCCGCCGCGTCCTGCGCCACACCCAGCCGAGCGTGTTGAATCCGACCAGGAGCGTGTGAAACGCGACGAAAAGCACGTCGAGGATGAGGTAGAGCGTGTGGTCGGACACGACGGGCCTCCCTCCTTGGGACCGCGAGACACGGTGCAAAGCTCCCACCCCGATCCATTGGCGGCAAGGTGTCCCCCGGACCCACGACCCCGACGTCTCGGACGGGAGCGGCGGCGGGAACAACAGCACCATCCCGGGAGTTAAAACTGATATGAGTGGATCTATGAGCCGGCAGCATCGCCCGACAACGGAGGAGTGAACGATGGAGCCCGCCGGGACAGGCACGCAACGACCGGGACTGATTGCGGTTGCTCTCTTCGTGACGATCGCCGGCTGTGGCGGTGACGTCGAGATTCATGTCGAGGAACCCGTCCCGACCACGATCGAGGTCGCTCCCCCCTCCTCAACGCTCACCTCGATCGACGCGACACAGGGCTTCAACGCTGTCGTTAGCGACCAGCACGGCGACGCGATGCCGAACGCGCCCGTAAGCTGGTCGGGTTCGGACGCGGCTGTGTTCACGGTCAGCGGGAGCGGGTCCTTGGCGACGGTGACGGCTGCGGGCAACGGTGCAGGTACGCTGACCGCCACCTCCGGACAGGCGAGTGCAGCGGCGCCGGTGGAGGTGGAGCAAAAGGCCGCCAGCCTGGAGGTCCTGTCGGGGGACGGGCAGGAAGGGGTCAGGGGCACGACGCTGACCGAACCGCTGTCCGTGCGGATATGGGATGA
Organism: Gemmatimonadota bacterium; assembly: GCA_009840215.1. GTDB lineage: Bacteria > Gemmatimonadota > Gemmatimonadetes > Longimicrobiales > Gaopeijiaceae > Bin94. Next base: position 10,058 of record VXOC01000236.1, read on the forward strand.
GGGGGGGACCGTGGTCGCGGGAGCGCAGGTCACCTTTCTCCCGGATTCGGGACATGGCTCGGTGAGCGAATCCGTGGTGGCAACGGACGCGGACGGGAGGGCGTCGGCGGAGTGGACCCTCGGGGTTGGCTTTCCCCGCCAGTCGCTCGCGGTGTCCGTGCACGACCTGACGTACCGCTTCCAGGCCACGGCCACGGCCGATCCGCCCATTCCGGACTTGGAATTCGCGGCCGTGGCACTCTCGCGGGACGACCCGTCCGTCCTGGAGTCCATTGAGGTGGTGGCCGAGATCGTCAACCGGGGGGACGGGGGGACGCCCGGCGTCTTCAAGTTGGCAACGGCCATCAACGGGCAACCGGCGGAGACCGTCGAGGTCGACCGGCTGGAACGCGACGCGTCCACGACCGTGGCGGTCATATTGGGTCCGTTCACGGCCGGAACCAACACGATCGAGCTGATGCTGGACCCGGATGGCGATCTCGAGGAATGGGTGGAGGACAACAATTCAGCCTCCCGGTCGATTGTGGTCGTTGACCAGAAGGCGATCTCGCCGGGTGATTCGGTGGAGGTTTCCTCGTCCTCGATGGAGCCGGCAGAATCCCTCTTTCGTGTAGACGTGACGGAAGCTTCGAACGAAGCCCTGAACGTGGTGCTCTCCAACGTAGGCCTGGACCGCGTAGCCCTGTATGTACACTACGGCGATCGCCCGGGCAGCAGCCGCGACTATCGCTGCCGCGGCGGCACGGATCTCTCCTGCCAGCTGTTGCCGACCCGCGTTGGCGCGTACCACATCGCTGTTTGGAGCCTGTCGGCCTTTGGCCCCGCAACGCTTACCGCGACGGTCGGTGGAAGGCTCGTCGAGGATTTCGACATCGACCTGGTATTCCTGGGCAACGGCACCCCTTCGCAGCACAACATTGTCAGACAGGGTGCCGGGCGCTGGGAGTCGGTGATCGGGCGGGGCGTCGCGGAGTACCTGACTTTCCCTCTTGGCCCCTTCCCTGAAGACGAGTGCTTTCCGGGCCAACCGAGCTTTTCCGGAGTGGTCGATGATATGGTGGTGTGGGTCTCGATCGACTCCATCGACGGCGAGGGAGGCGTCGTCGGCAAAGCCGGGCCATGCCATGTGCGGTTCGTCAATACCAGCCGTGGAACGAGGCTCACGGTCCCCACTCTGGGGGCCATCCTGCTGGATGAAGCCGATGTCGCGCTCATGGAGACCCAGGGTCTGCTCGAATCCGCGGTCACCCACGAGCTGGCGCATGTCCTCGGCTTCGGAACGCTCTGGAAGAACGGCAGGAGACTCGAGGATCCGTCATTGCCCGACAACCCCGGCGCCGACACGCACTTCACCGGTCCGATGGCGCTCCCTGCGTTCGATGCCGTCGGCGGGGCCGGCTATGCGGGCGCCACGGTGCCGGTCGAAAACGGTGCCGAGGAAGGTGCGTCCGACGCGCATTGGCGCGAGTCGGTCTTCGGCAACGAACTCATGACGCCGTATTTGACGGGCGACACCCAGCCGCTGAGTCTGGTCACCATCGAGTCGCTGTACGACATCTGGTACGAGGTCAACCTGACAGCGGCCGATCCCTTCAGTCTGAGCAGTGCGGGAAGGATGGGGATGGCGATACCGCGTGGCGTGTTCATCGACCTGAGCAACGACATCGCCGACTGGCCTATCCACGTGGCCGATCAGGAAACGGGCCGGCTTCTGAAGGTGATCCGGCCGCGACCCGGAAAGTAGCCATCCCCTCACCGATGTGGCCGCGCGGCCACCCACACCCGCATATTGCCCCCTTGCCGCGCATGCGCCGTCCGCATTCCCCAGACAACGCGAAGCCAAGGAGTTGCACCCCCGATGTGCGACGTGCACAATACACACCATACACACTGGACCCGCCGCTCCTTCGTGACGGGCTCGGCGGGAGCCGTTGCCGGGTTCACCCTGTCCCCGGCCCTGCTGCGGGCCCTGGCTTCTGAAGACGCGGGCGCGCCCACCCCCCGTCCCCACCTCCAGATCGCCCGCGAAGCCTGGAACTGGCTCGACGCCCACCGCATCGACACCCCCCACGGCATCACCTGGCCCGCCGATCCCGCCGACCCCACCTCCACCGGATACACACTATACACACACGGCCCCGGCGTCCTCCCCTTCGCGCTGGAACTCTTCCACGCCACCGGCGACCAGCGGTACCTGGACGCCGCCGTCGCGGGCGCCGACCACCTCGCGGCCACCCTGGACGAGGTCGCGGGCGCCGGCCTCTACACCGGTCTCGCGGGCATCGCCTTCGTGCTGGCCGAGACCTGGCGGGCGACGCGCCGGGACGAGCACCGGGCCGTCGCCCTCCGCGCCACCCGGCTGCTGCTGGAAAACTCCAGCCCGGTGGGCGACGGAATCGCCTGGCCCGTGCCCCAGAGCGACGACACCCGCGAGTCCAATGACATCATCAGCGGCACCGCCGGCACCGGACTCGCGCTCCTCTACCTTCACCGCACACTCGGCGCCGACGGCGCCCTCGAAGCCGCCGAAGCGGCCGGCGCCCGCCTCCTCGAACGCGCCATCGAGGCCGACACCGGCCTTCGCTGGGACATGTGGCCCGGCTACGCCCGCGAGATGCCGAACTTCTCCCACGGCACCGCCGGCATCGCGTACTTCCTGGCCACCCTGCACCGCGCCACCGGGTCCCCCGACTGCCTGGACGCCGCCCTGGCCGGCGCCAGCTACCTCGTCTCCCAGGCCACGGTCGACCAACCGGGCCGCCAACCCGGCTACCGCATCTTCCACTCACGCCCCGGCGGCGAGGACCTCTACTACCTCTCCTGGTGCCACGGCCCCGTCGGCACCAACCGCCTCTTCCACCAGCTCGCCGAAGCCACCGGCGACGACCAGTGGCGCGAGTGGGTCGCCCGCGGCGCGCGCGGAGTCAGCACCACCGGCATCCCCGAAACCCGCACCCCCGGCTTCTGGGAGAACATCAGCCAGTGCTGCGGCACCGCCGGCGCGGCCGAGCACTTCCTGACCCTGTACCGCACCACCGGCGACGCCGGGTACCGTGCCTTCGTCGACCGCCTGAACGCGGACCTGCTGGGCCGCGCCTCGAGCGTCGACACCGCGTCCGGAAACGGCCGCAAATGGACGCAGGCCGAGCATCGCGTGCAGCCCGACCTGCTCGTGGCCCAGACCGGGCACATGCAGGGCGCCGCGGGCGTCGGGAAGTACTTCCTCCACATGGACGCCGTGGAGGAGCGCGGCGAGGGGCCGCGCGTGGTGCTGCCGGACGATCCGTGGTGAGAACGGGCGCGAACCACCAGGACCCGACCCCACAGCGCTCCCGCATCCTCCGGCTGGAAGAGGCCGCCCGGTCCCTGGACCCCGATGCGGCCGAGCGGGACCGGCTCCTGAGGGCGGCGCACACATACGCCCAGGACTTCCTCGACAGGCTCCCGGAGACCCCGGCCTACAACCATGACAAGTCGGGCGCCCTCGAACTCCGCAACCTCGCCACCGGGCCCGGACCCCGCCCGATGGAGCAGCTCATCGAGCGGATCGACGAGTCCGTCGTGCGCGCGGGCCTCATCCCCTCGCACGCCGGGCACCTGGCCTACATCCCCGGCGGCGGGATCTACGCCTCGTCGCTCGCCGACTACCTCGCCGCGGTGACGAACGAGTACGCGGGCGTGCGGTTCGCGGGCCCCGGAGCCGTCGAAATGGAGGACCTGGTCCTCGAATGGATGGCGAGGCTCGTCGGGTTTCCCGAGACCGCCGACGGCAACCTCTCCTCGGGTGGATCCATCGCGAGCCTTGTCGCGGTCGTGGCCGCGCGTGAAGCGGCGGGGCTGCTGGCCCGCGACTTCCACCGGGCCGTCGTCTACGCCTCGCCCCACATTCACCAATGTCTGCACAAGGCGCTGCGCGTGGCCGGCCTCGGCGAGTCCGTGCGCCGGGATGTCGCCGTGGACGAGCACCGTCGCCTCTGCCCCGCATCGCTCGGCGACGCGATCGCGGCGGACCGCGCGCGGGGTCTCCAGCCCTGGCTCGTGCTGGCTTCGGCGGGGACCGCGGATACCGGCGCGATCGATCCGCTCGCGAGGATCGCGGACATCGCACGGCGGGAGGGCCTGTGGTACCACGTCGACGCCGCCTACGGGGGCTTCTTCGCGATGTTGCCGGAGTTCCGCCCGGCGCTCTCCGGCATGGAGCGCGCGGATTCGATCGTCCTCGACCCGCACAAGGGGATGTTCCTCCCCTACGGCACCGGTGCCGTCCTGGTCCGGAACCGCCAGGCGCTTCAGGACGCGCACGCCTACTACGCCGCCTACATGCAGGACACCGTCGAGGCCGAAGCCGGGGGACGGTCCCCCGCCGCCGTGTCCCCCGAACTCACCAAGCACTTCCGCGGGCTGCGCGTCTGGCTGCCGCTGCTGCTGCACGGCGAGGAGCCGTTCCGGGCATGCCTGCGCGAGAAGGTGGAGTTGGCGAAGTACTTCCACCGGGAGGTCGCGGCACTCGGCTTCGTGGTGGGCCCGGAGCCGGAACTCACCGTGGTGACGTACCGGTGGGTGCCCGAGTCGGGCGACGCGAACGCCTTCAACCGGGCGCTCGTGGAGGAGACGCACCGCGACGGGAGGGTGTTCCTGTCCTCGACGACGATCGACGGGAGATTCGTGCTGCGCATGGCGGCGTTGGCGTTCCGCACGCACCTCGACACAATCGACCTGGCGCTTGAGGTGTTGCGGGCGGGGGTGCGGAAGTTGGAGGCCCAGTCGGGGTGATGGCGTCGGTCACCCCGTGCTCCCCCGTGGCTACGGCACTGCAGAATGACAACTATACATTACATAATGTAAACTGTGATTGACATTTTGTGTCATTCGAAGGTTTCGCCACCGCCTGCTCCCGCCGATCGGCGCGGCTGGGGGAGCGCAGCCGACCGCCTTTGTCATCCACACGACTTGCAGTTGGCGTAAGGGGGACTGTAGTATTCGGTATTGGTTGACAATTTCACCCACTGTGCTTTGCGTATGCGCGCGCGATGTTTCATGGGTCACCATCGAAAGGAGCGGGACGATGAATCGGACTGGCGAGGCAAGTCGGGGCTTCATGTCCACCGTCGGAACGGCGGCATTGATTGGATCGGCGCTCCTTGTGGCGTGCGAGAACCCGCAGCCGCCGGGTCTTTGCGGGACGATCCCGGAACAGACGGTGGTGGTCGGGGAGACGGCCACCGTGAGTGCGTGTTTCGACGATGCGAATGGTGACATGCTGAGCTTCGGCGTGTCCACCTCCGATCCGGGAACCGCAACGGTCAGAGCCTCGGGCAGCACGGTGACGGTGACCGCCGTGGCCCCCGGCGCCGCGTTCATGACGGTGACCGCAACCGACGTCACCGGCCTGAGCGGTAACCAGCAGTTCCGGGTGCTGGTACCCAATCGCGCACCCATTGTTCTCGGCGCAATCGACGCGCGGGAATTGCCGGCCGGAGAGTCGGCCGATGTGGATGTCTCGGGCCACTTCGCGGAGCCGGACGGTCAGGAGTTGGGTTTCGCCTTCTCGGTGTCGGACGAGAGCATCGTGTCGATTTCCGCCGATGGCCCCGTGGTGACCATCGCGGCGCGGGCCAAGGGGAGCGCGACCGTGACGGTGACCGCCACCGATCCGGGCGGTCTCTCCGCGACGCAGAGCTTCCGGGCCACTGTGCCGAACCGGGCACCGGCGGCACAGGGTTCGATGCCGGAGCAGACCATCGAGGTGGGCGCCAGCGCGGCGATGGACGTCACGGAGTACTTCTCGGACCCCGACGGGGACGCCCTCGCGTACACGGCCTCCTCTTCCGACGCCACCGTGGTGGAGGTCTCGATCTCGGGGGCGGTTCTGACCGTGGGGCCGATCGCCAAGGGCGCTGCCACGGTGACGGTTACAGCCACCGACGAGGAAGGTCTCACGGCTACGCAGGAGTTTGCAGTGACCGCCCCGAACCGGCCCCCGGTGGCGGCGGGCTCGATGGAGGCGCAGACCATCGAGGTGGACGAGACGGCGGATCTGGATCTGTCGCCCTTCTTCAGTGACCCCGACGGCGACGACCTGGTCTTCACGGCCGCGGTCTCCGACGCGGCGGTGGTTGGAGCTTCCGTCGACGGTGGGGTCCTGACGGTCGGCGCGGTCGCGAAGGGTGAAGCGACTGTGAATGTTACAGCCACCGACACGGAGGGGCTGACGGCTCGGCAGGAGTTCATCGTAACGGTCCCGAACCGCGGCCCGCTGGCGACGGGATCCATCGCCGGGCAGACCATCGAGGTCGGCGAGACCGCGGATCTGGATCTGTCCAGCCACTTCAGCGACCCCGACGGCGACGCCCTGACCCTTGCGGTCACGGTCTCGCATGCGGCGATCATCGAGGCTTCAATCGACGCGGCCATCCTGTCGGTCAGCGCGGCCGCGAAGGGCACCGCGACCGTAACCGTCACCGCCACCGACACCGATGGTCTGGCGGCCACGCTGGCGTTCGCGGTCACCGTGCCGAACCGGCCCCCGCTCGCGACGGGCTCGATCGCCGATCGGACGTTCGAGGTGGGCGAGACCGCGGATCTGGACCTTTCGGACTACTTCAGCGATCCCGATGGCGACGCGCTGGCATTCACGGCCACCGTCTCCGACCCTCAAGTGGCCGGCATCGAGGTCTCCGGGAGTGAACTCACCGCGACGGCGCTGGCAAAGGGCGCCGCCACCGTGACCGTCACCGCCACCGACGGCGACGGTGTGGCAGCCGAGCACGAGTGGATCATCGGCGTGTCCAACCAGTCTCCGCACGCGGTCGGCACGATCGAGGGACCCGTCATCGGGGTCGACGAGACGCGGACGATCGAACTGTCGGACTACTTCGGCGACTCCGACGGCGATGCCCTCACCCACACGGCCAACACCTCCAACACCGGAGTGGCCGGCGTTGCGGTCACGGACGGCGTCATGACGGTGACCGCGGTCGCGAGGGGCACGGCGGGTATCACGGTCACGGCCGCGGATGCGGACGGCCTCGAGGCCACGCAGGCATTCGTCGTCACCGTCCCCAACCGGGCGCCCGCGGCGGTAGGCGCCCTCCCGGAGATGCGTCTGACGAAGGGCGGAGTCAGGCGTGTCGACCCCACACCCGGATTCACCGATCCGGACGGCGATCTGCTGGCGTTCGAAGCCGCCAGTTCGCGCGCCCAGGTGGCGAGGGCCTGGGTGTCCAAAGGTGAGGTTCTGGTGCGAGCCCTGAAGGCGGGTACCGCGATGGTGACGATCACCGCGAAGGACTCCGAAGGGATGGACGCGACCCAGCAGTTCAGCGTGCGCGTCGACGGATCCGACGGATCGGGAGGCTCCAACACGAACCAGCCGCCGGAGGTCGTCGGCGACATCCACGAACAGAAGATGGAAGAGGGCGACAGGCGCAAGGTGAACGCCTCTTCCTACTTCAGCGACCCCGACGACGACGCGCTCAAGTTCTCCGCCGAGAGTTCCGATACCGAAGTCGTCAGGGCGAAGGCCTCCGGCTCCAACATCGAGTTGGAGGTCGTGACCACGGGCACCGCCACCGTGACCGTCACCGCTCAGGACGCGGAGGGGCTCGCGGCCTCGACGGCCTTCGGCGTTGCCGTCGAGGAGCCCACGCAAGGGAACCGTGCACCGGTCACGCTCGGCACCATCGCCGACAAGAGCTTCGAAGAGGACGAATCGGCCACGCTGGACGGGTCCACCTATTTCACCGACCCCGACGGCGACGCACTGACGTACTCCGCCGAGAGTTCCGATGTCGAGGTGCTGACGGCCACGGCCTCGGGATCCGTGATTTCACTGCAGGCGTCGGGTCACGGCACGGCGACCGTTACCGTGTCCGCCGAGGATCCGGCCGGTCTCGACGTGGAGCTGAACTTCAGCGTGACGGTCGCCAGGTCCGAGACCCCGAACCGACCGCCGGCGGCAGGCCCGATCCCCGCGCAGAGCATGAAGGTGGGCATCACGAGGACACTCGACGCTTCCACGTACTTCGGCGATCCGGATCTGGACGAACTGACGTTTTCCGCCGAGAGCTCCGACACGGACGTGCTCACGGCCACGATAGCCGGCGACGACCTTGCGCTGGTGGCTGTGGCCCAGGGCACCGCCACCGTCACGGTAACGGGCGAGGATCCAGGAGGGCTGTGGGCCGAAACCGAATTCCAGGCTACCGTCGCACCGGCGCCGGACGAGAACAAGCCGCCATACGTCGCCTATGAGATGGACCCCATGACGTTCCTGAAGGGCGAGGGATCCGGAGACCTCCCCTGGTTCTATATCAAGGATCCGGACGACGACTTCGCCGACCTCGACTACGCGGTGTCGTCATCCGACAATTCCGTGTTTAGGGTGGTGCGCGTGAACCCCGATGACCACAGGCCCCGCTTCAGGGGATTCTATGTGAGGGCGAAGAACAAGGAGGGGCAGGCGACCATCACACTCACCGTCACCGACCCGGGTGGTCTCTCGGCCACTACATCGGTGGTGCACTCGGTCGGCAACAACCCCCCCTACACGAAATACACCCCGGCCGACACCGTTAGTCGCGCGGAAGGCGAGGACCATGTTTTCTTCCTTCTGCCGTTCCTGTTTTTCCGTGATGTCGGGCTCTTCGCAGACGACGATATCGGCGACTCGATGACCTTCGCGGTGGCCACTTCGGACGACTCGGTGGCAACCGCAATCATAGGGGACGACCTGCTCGCTCCCTACGTGAAGGTCACCGCGGTATCGCTCGGAGATGCGACGATCACGGTGACGGCGACGGACAAGGGAGGGCTATCGACCCCGGTGACCTTTGTCGTTACGGTCGAAGAAGGGGACGGAGGAGGGTAACACCGCCCCTCTGACCGGGGTCTGATTCCCGCTCCTTCCAGGCGGCCCGCGGCAGCACTTGCCTGCTGCGGGCCGCCTGACTTTCGTAGCGGGCTCGGCGCTTCGGAGTCCGCGCGGCCCGGCTGGTTGCCGGGGCAGGGTCGCATGCCTCAGGTTGGACGGGCCGGCAGCGATCGCTGCCCCCTCCCCTGCACCCCGCATTCGTCACCATGGAGCACCTCTGATCCTCGACTGGATTGCAAACCCGGTCCGGCACGCGGCGCGAGTCGCCGGAGTACCAGGCTGATGGCAGGCTCCAACCCGGCGCTCGCCCGCCAGGACGTCCGCTACCAGCCCGACGATCGGCCCCCGCTGCCCATCACCGTCGGGTTGGGGATGCAGTACGCCCTGCTCTGCATCGCGAGCATCGTGCTGACCCCCATGATCATGATCACGCTCGCGGGCGGCAGCGATGCCTACCTCTCGTGGGCGGTGTTCGCGGCGCTCGTGATAAGCGGCCTCACCACGGCCATCCAGGCCCGCAGGGTGGGGCGAATCGGGGCGGGCTACATCCTCGTCATGGGAAGCACCAGTGCCTTTCTCGCCGTGAGCGTGACCGCCATCGAGCAGGGCGGGCCGGGGATGCTGGCCACCCTCATCATCGCCTCCGCCATCATCCAGTTCGTCCTGGCCGCACGGATGGCGCTCCTGCGCAAGGTGTTCACGCCGACGGTCGCGGGCACCGTGCTGATCCTCATCCCGATCACCCTTACGCCGCTCATCCTGCGAAAGCTGGCCGAGGTTCCCGCGGACGCCTCCGCGGCGGCCGGGCCGGTCACGGCGGGCGTAACGCTGCTCGTCACTCTCCTGATCCCCCTTCGCTTCTCGGGTGTGATGCGGTTGTGGGCACCCGCCATCGGCATTGTGTCCGGGTGCCTGGTCGCCGGACTGGGCTTCGGCATCTACGACATGACGACCGTCGCCGACGCCGCCTGGATCGGACTGCCGGACTTGGCCTATCCCGGGGTCGACCTCAGCTTCCGGCCGGAGTTCTGGGCGCTGCTGCCGTCCTTCATCATGGTGACGCTCGTGGGGGCGATGGACACGCTCGGAGACAGCATCGCGATTCAGCGGGTCTCCTGGCGCAAGCCCCGCGCGATCGACTTCCGCTCGATTCAGGGTGCGATCGGTGCCGACGGCGTGGGCAATCTTCTTTCCGGCCTGGCCGGCACCGTCCCGAACACGACCTACGGGATGAGCATCGCGGTCGCCGAACTGACCGGGGTCGCCGCGCGCCGCATCGGCATCTGCGTCGGCGCGGTCTTCGTCGTCATCGCGTTCCTGCCCAAGTTCGTGACGCTGATTGTCGCGATACCGGGGCCGGTGGTGGCTGCCTACTACGTGATCCTCGTCGCCCTGATCTTCGTCTTCGGGATGAAGATCCTGCTCTCGGAGGGACTGGACTACCGCAAGGGACTCGTGGTCGGCGTCGCCTTCTGGCTCGGCATCGCCTTCCAGTTCGACTGGATCTACCCGGAGTACATGCAGGGGGCGTGGGGCCAGCTCCTCGGCAACGGCATGACCGTCGGCGGCCTCGCGGTGATTGTGCTGACGATGTTCGGGGAGATATCCGGCGGGGGCCGGGCGCGCCTCAAGACCCGTTTGACGGCGGACACGTGGCCGGAGATCGACGCTTTTCTGTCGGAGTTCGCCACCCGCAAGCGCTGGGGGGAGGAGATGGAGACGAGACTGCGCGCGGTGGGTGAGGAGACGATGCAGATCCTCACGCGTGGCGAGGCGGAAGCGACAGCGGACCGGGAGCGGCAGCTGCTCCTGATCGCGCACAGCGACGGCAAGGCGGCTGACCTGGAGTTCATCGCGACGACGGACACGACCAACCTGGAGGATCAGCTGGCGATGCTCAGCGAGGGGGCCGCGAGCGTCCCGGTGGAGTCCGAGACGCCGCTGCGGCTGCTGAGGCACTACGCGTCGTCGATACGGCACCAGCAGTACCACGACATCGATATCCTGATGATTCGGGTGGAGGCGGTGGGGCGGGC
>VXOC01000198.1 GCA_009840215.1 Gemmatimonadota bacterium
TTACTCCGGCGCTTTCGCGGGGGGTGGATTTATGGTGCTTGCGGGGGCGGGGGGGACGATGGGTGGCCGGGGTGGCCGGAGTCGTGCTTCTCGGCGTATTCCTCGTCGTTCACGTCCACAAGGACCTGACCGCCGATGTGGGGGCGTGGTACTTCCACTCGACGTGGTTGTGGCTCGGTGTGATGGCGGTTGCGTCGGGGATCTTCGTGCGCGAGATGCGGCGGCTGAAGGGGGAGGTCGGGGACGCGGAGGTGGTGTTCAGGGAGTTGCCGAGGGGGTGAGCTACACTACGTTGGTGAGAGGACGCCGCGCTGTGAATCCCGGGACCATCGGAGATTTCCGAAGGCGAAGCAACCTCCGCGGCCGGAAGCTGACCCGGGGGGCCGGGTGACGGCGGATTCTATCCGCGGGCTGCTCGCTCCCGGTCTCGAAATCTCCCGTGTCGTCACCGGACTGTGGCAGGTGGCGGACCAGGAGCGTGGAGGCGTGCCGCTCGATCCGGCCGCCGCCAGCCGCGCCATGGACCGTTACGCCGACCTGGGCCTCTCCACCTTCGACATGGCCGACCACTACGGCTCGGCCGAGGTGATCGCCGGTGCACTCGCAGCGCGCCGGGACGATGTCCGGTTCCTCACCAAGTGGGTGCCGGAACCGGGCGCCGCCGGGGCGGAAAAGGTGGCCGTCGCCGTCGACCGCGCGCGGACCCGTCTCGGCACCGAGTGCATCGACCTGCTGCAGTTCCACGCCTGGAACTACGCCGACCCGAGTTGGCTGGACTGCCTCTTCGAGTTGGCCGAACACCAGGCGGCGGGCCGGATCCGCCACCTCGGCCTGACCAACTGCGACGCCGTCCATCTGGACATGGCCGTGCGCAGCGGCGTTCCCATCGTGTCGAACCAGGTGTGCTTCTCGCTGCTGGACCGGCGGGCGGCGGGTGCGATGACCGAGGTGTGCCGGCAACACGGGATCGCGCTGCTCGCCTACGGTACGCTGGCCGGAGGTTTCCTGAGCGAGCGGTGGCTGGGGCGCCCCGAACCGCCGATCGACGAGTCGCTGACCTGGTCGCAGATGAAGTATCGCCGCTTCATCGACGAGGCCGGGGGATGGGACCGGTTCCAGGGGCTGCTGGAGGTGGTCGCGAGGGTGGCCGGACGGCTGGGCGGGAACAACCCTGACGTAACGTTAGGGTTGGCGGAGAGGGAAGTGGACCACCCTGACGTAACGTTAGGGTTGGCCAATGTGGCCTGCCGGTACGTGCTGGAGCAGCGGGCGGTCGCAGGAATCATCGTCGGGGCGCGACTGGGTGAGCGGAGCCATGTCGAGGAGAACCTCAACCTGTTCCGCTTCTCTCTCGACGACGAAGCCCGCCGCGAACTGGACGACGCCTGCGCAGCGCTCGATCCGATCCCCGGCGACTGCGGCGACGAGTACCGCCGCCCCCCCTTCCTCACCGCCTCCGGCGACCTCAGCCACCACCTCACGCACCTGCCCGCACCCTACCCGGTGCAGCGCTCCGGCACGAACCGACTCGTCTCGACCGGGACGCCCTGGGAGGAGATGGCCGGATACAGCCGTGCGGTGCGGAGCGACGGCCGCATCCATGTGGCGGGCACCACGGCCAGCCACGGCAACCGGGTGATCGGGGGACGGGATCCGGCCGCGCAGACCCACTTCATCGTCGACAAGATCGAGGGGGCGCTGCAATCGCTCGGCGCCGCACTCGATGACGTGGTGCGGACCCGGGTGTATATCCGCGAGGGGGTCGACTGGGAGGCGGTGGCGCGTGCGCACGGGGTGCGATTCGGGCGCATCCGCCCCGCGAACACCATGGTCTACGCGAACACGATCGGCGAGGACCTGCTCGTCGAGATCGAGGTCGAGGCGGAGGCCGGGTGAGCCGCGAGTTGCACGGCCGATCCCCGAAGGTCCTCCTCTTCGACCTCCTCTCCGCCCTGCTCAATTCCTGGTCTCTCTGGGACGATATCGCCGGGGGCGAGGGGCCGGGGCGGAAGTGGCGCATGGAATACCTGAAGCGGACCTACGCCACCGGTGCATACGTCCCCTACCTGGACCTCGTGGAGGATGCGGCGGATGCGGTGGGGTTGCCGCGAACACTGGCCTCCCGGCTCGAGGCCCGCTGGGACGAACTGACGCCGTGGCCGGGCTCGGGGACGGTATTGCAGGGGCTGGCGCGGGACCGGCCTCTGGGTGTCGTGACCAACTGCTCGGATGTGCTTGGCCGCCGGGCGGCGGACCTGGTCGGCGCGCCCTTCCGTGCCGTGGTGACCGCCGAGTCCGCCGGCTTCTACAAACCCGATCCGCGCATCTACCGGGCGGGGGCCGAGGCCATGGCCGCGCACACCGATGAGGCACTCTTCGTCGCGGGCTCTCCATTCGACGTCGTCGGGGCGCACGCCGCAGGCCTGCGGGTGGTCTGGCACAACCCGGCGGGACTGGTGGGGGGCGAAGCCGAACGGGTCGCCGACGCGGTCATCCGGGAGCTGGCGGAACTGCGGTCCCTGCTGGCGTGACGCCCGTCCGGCGTTACCTTGCAGCCCTGGCAGCCCGTGGACCAACCCCGGGTCCATCGCGCGCGGACATTCGGGCGCTGCGCTCGCCGACTCCATCAAAGGAAGACCGTCATGTCCAATAGACTTCGCCTGTTCATCCCGGCCGTGCTCGTCGCCGCCTCCGCCTGCCTGCCCGACGTAACCCTCGAGACCGATGCCCAGAAGGCCAGCTACGCGATCGGCCGCAACATCGGCACCTCCCTGGTCGACATTCAGGAACACCTGGACATGGTGGCGCTCATGATGGGAGTCACCGAGGCGCTAGCGGAGACGGAATCGTCGCTGACCGATGAAGAGATTAACGCCGCGATGGCCGCCTTCAACGAGATGGTGCAGGAGGCGGCCAGCGAGCGGGGTGCGAATGAGGGAGCGGCCTTCCTCGAGGAAAACGCGGCCCGCGAGGGGGTGATGGTCACCGCGTCCGGACTCCAGTACGAGGTGCTGCAGGAAGGGGATGGGGAATCCCCCGTCTCGGGGCAGAGCGTGACCATTCACTACCGCGGGGCGCTCACGGATGGAACCGAGTTCGACTCTTCCTACGGCCGTGGGGCGCCCTCCACCTTTGAGGTGGATGACCTCGTGGACGGCTTCTCCGAGGCGCTGAAGCTGATGAAGGTGGGCACCTCGATGCGCGTGGTCATCCCGAGTGACCTCGCGTACGGGACGGAGGGAAGGCTTCCGCTTATCGGGCCCAACCAGGTGCTGGTCTTCGAGATCGAGTTGCTGGAGATCGAGTAGGAGCCCAGCCGGGCTGCCGACGCTACATGCCGGTGTGCCGTCCCCGTCGCCCAATCAGGTAGAAGATCAGCCCGCTGCCGATCAGCGGAACCGCCATCAGCGCCTCGGTGGGCCTGTCCATGGCGATATAGGTCAGCGTACAGAGGGTCAGCCCGATGTAGACGAGCGGCGTAAAGGGGAATCCCCACACCCGGTAGGGGCGCTCGGTCTCCGGTTCGCGCACCCGCAGCATGAAGACTCCCGCCACGGTCAGCAGGCTGTTCAGCCCCAGAGCGAACCCTGCGAAGACCAGGATCGACTCGAAGGACGCGGTGGCAATGAAGGCCACGGTGAGCGCGGCCTGGGTCACGATGGCGACGGCGGGGATGCCGTCCCGGTTGGTGCGGCTCAGTCGCCGGAAGACCGGGTAGTCCTCGCCGATGACCTGCAGGACGCGCGGCCCGGCCATGACCATCGCGCTGACCGTGGAGACGAGCAGCACGGCGAGCGCCACGCCCATGATCGCGGCGCCAGAGGGGCCGAAGGCGTGATTCGCGGCCACGTACCCGACCTCGATTCTTCCCGCCATCGCGTCCATGGGGGCCGCCTTGAGGAACGCGTAGTTCAGGCCGACGTAGAGCGCGGTGACCAGGAGGGTGCCGCCGCCCAGTACGCGGGGCAGGGTGCGTTGCGGGTCGGCCAGCTCCCCGGTCAGGTAGGTCGCCGCGTTCCACCCGGTGTAGGCGTAGGAGACGTAGATGAGCGAAACGAAGAAGGCGCCGCTGAAGACGAGCGCGCCGTCGCCCGCCACCGGGAGCAGCGAGACCGGCTGGGGTGGATCGGCCAGGGCGACCGCGGCGATGCAGAAGGCCACGATCAGCACGACCTTGACGGTGGTGAAGCCGCGCTGGAAGAGGCTCGAGCTGCGATAGGTGGTGGCGTGGACCCCGGTCAGCACCACCACCAGCCCCGCGCCGAGCCAGGTGGGCGAGAGGGTGGGGAAGACCGAGGACAGGTAGGTCCCGAACGTGATGGCGGCCAGAGCCGTGGGTGCGGCGAAGCCGATGGTTGCCGAGATCCAGCCCGAGACGAGGCCGACCACGGGATGGTAGATCCGCGACAGGAAGGTGTATTCGCCGCCGGAGCGGGGGATGGCCGCGCCCAGCTCCGCGTAGGAGACGGCGCCGCAGAAGGCCGCCGCCCCGCCCACGATCCACAGCAGGAGCAGGGGGAAGGTGGACCGGATGTCCAGGAGCTGGAAGCCGAGGCTGGTGAAGACGCCGGTGCCGATCATGTTGGCAACGACGACTGCGGTCGCGGCGAAGGGGCTGTAGCCCTTTTGCGGTGAAGGGGCGGCCGCGCTCGGGGCGGGGGTCACGGGCAACGCGTTTCCGGCAGCGTTCGACCGGTGGTGAATTCGTGCCTCGCCGGATCCCGCGACGACGGATGATGTAAGGTTAACATTACATTATGTAAACTATAGTATACTAAATGACTTGGGCCAGAGGACGGTCGACGGCGCTTTCCGGTCGTGCTCGCGGGCACCGTGCCGATGGCGCAAGACTCCCGGAAGCGCGACTTTTGGCGACGACGCATTCGACACCGTAACCCTCGATGAATCCTATCTCAACCCACCGGTGAAACGACTCCCCATCGTTGGAGTGATGGGCGCGGGTGCCCATGCCCACGAAGACCTGGCCGTGCCGTTGGGGCGGCGGCTTGCGCGCTTGCCGGTCCACCTGCTGACCGGGGGCGGGTCGGGTGTGATGACTTCGGTGTCGCGGGCCTTTGCCGAGGTGGAGGGCCGTGCGGGACTGGTGATCGGGGTGTTGCCGCTGGCGGAAGCCATCGGGGTCCCGGAAGCCGGGAGCGACTACCCGAACCGCTGGGTCGAGGTGCCGATTCGGACGCACCTGGGCAAGCTGGGCGCGGATGCGTTCTCGCGGAACCACGTCAACGTGCTCACCTCGGATGTGATCATCGCGCTGCCGGGGAGTTCCGGCACGGCCTCCGAAGTCGCGCTCTCGATCCATTACGGGCGCCCCCTGGTCCTCTTCGGCGACCTGGGCCGCGCCCGCGACCTCCCCGACACGGTCGCCACCGCCTCCTCGGTCGACGAGGTGATCGCCTTCGTGCGGGACGCTCTCACGCGAACCGCCACGCCCACTTCGCCCCCGTCGTGACCACGCGGCCGCCCTCGTGACCACCCCGGCTCCTTCGTGACCGCCCCTTCCTGGGCCTCGACGAACTGCGCGCGGCCGCGGCCCGCCACGTCACGCGCCTGAGCGGCGTCCCCCACGACCCGGATACGCAAACCGTCATCACCGCCGGTGGCACGGAGGGGATGTTCAACGCGCTGCTCGCCCTCGTCGATCCGGGTGTGCGAGGCGCGCGGCATCTGGCTCCTCTACAACGCCGCAATGGAGCACATTCTCTATGGTGGCCGCGGGTACGTCCATCCCGCGGGCGTGGGCGGGCTGGCCGACTGGACGATCACGGTGGGGTCCGTGTCGAAGGAGTACCGCATGATCGGGTGGCGGTTCGTGCGCCTGGTGTTCAGCAACGAGCCGGTGGGGCGGCTGGTGGGGCTGGGGGACCGGGTGCGGGAGGCTCTGGCGGTGTAGGAGCGTTCGGAAGGCGCGGGCGACCTACCCCGAATCCCCCACGATCTCGTCCATCCACTTCTCGATCGCCCGCTGATGGTAACCGGGGTCGAAGAGCTCCCACTCGCCCAGGTCGGGTGGAACCTGAAACCGCGAGGCGGCCTCCTCCGCGGTCATCCCGAGCCGCCACGCCTCGCGCGCGTACTCCCCCACCACGTCGATCACGGAAATGTAGCGCGCCACGTCATCGACAGTGGCCAGCGGACCATGTCCCGGCACGAAGATCTCCGTCGGCAAGGCGTGCAGCGCGTACACCGATCGTGCCAGGCGAGTCGGCTGCGCGTCGATGTAGTTCGGGAACATCGCGTTCCAGACCAGGTCCCCGCACCACACCGGCCCCTCCCCCCCGTCCACCTCCACCGTTGCGTCGCTGGCGGTGTGTCCGCCGCGCGGCACCACGGTCACCACCCGGTTGCCCAGGTCGATCCCGGTCTCCGCGTCCCCGGCCAGGATCACCGCGTCGGCCCACGCCGCCTTCAACTCCTCGTCGGCGCGAGAGTCCAGTATCAGGTCCCTCGTCGCCTCGGTTGCATGGAGCGAGGGCGGCGTCCCACTACTGCGGCCGAATGCATCCGCTCCCGCCGAGTGGTCCCCGTGGTAGTGGGTCACGACGACGTGCGTCGGCCACCTGCCCGTAAGTGCGAGCGCCTGTTCGGCGACCCAGACCGCACCTTGCTGCGACGCGAAGGCCTCAACCACCAGTGTCGCGTTGCGCCCCATGATGATGCCCCCGTTGCACACCGTCGTGTAGTCCCCGTCCAGGGGAGTCGACACGATCGCGAACATCCCGAGCCCCAGGTCCTCGATACGCGCGAACGGTTCCTGCGCCACGATCCGCCGGTGCGGCGTACGCCATCGTCCGAGCGTCGCGGGTGACAGCAGGGGTCCCGCGGCTGCCAGGTAGCCCGCGCAACCCGCCGAGGCCGTGAGAAAGCGCCGGCGGGTCAGTCCGGTCCTACAGCCTTCCGGCCGCCCGCTCTCGCCGCAGTCGTGAAGTCTCACCACGCGCTTCCAGGTAGAGGGTCGAAATGAGGCGCCCGCCGAGGAACGCGATCGTCGCGGCGGTGACGCCCACGAGGTCCAGACCCCAGCCCGTCACCGCGAAGATCAGCGCAATCGCCGCGATTTCCACGATCGTCGCCATGGTGATGGGCCTGGTCCGGCGTCTGAGCACGTTAACCGCGCGCTGGTACGACAGCCAGACCGAGAGCGCGGGCAGGGGCACCAGGAGGATGACGGGGACCCAGGCGTAGGCGGCCAGGTCGGGGGCCAGGCCGGACACGGTCTCGAACCAGAGGCTGAAGAAGGGATCGAAGGCGAATACGGCCAGCCCGAGGGAGCAGGCCAGCGCAAGCCCGGCCGCGAACCGCCCGACGGCGCGGTGGTTCTCCAGGTCGTTGCCCAGCAGCGCGATCGCCGCTTCCTGGTAACTGAGTCCGATGGCCCGGAAGATGAAGGACAGGGCCCCGATCACCGGAGAGACGGCCAGCGACTCCAGGGCCGCGTGGGCCCTTCCCATGAAGAAGGTCAGCATGGGGTGCGTCGCGAGGCCGATGATCGAAGTGAGGGCGAGGGGATAGTAGAATGAGACGATCCCGCGGTAGGTGAGCGTTCCGGCGCCGGCCAGCGAGGGGCCCGGGATGGCCAGCGTGCGCCGGATCGCGGCCGCCCCCATCCACCGCGCGGCGACCGCTTCGACCAGCACGCCGGTCACGAGGCTGGCGGGGCCGAGCCAGGCGCCCGGAAGGTCGAAGAAGACGAACAGCAGGATCGCCGTGCCGGTCATCGCCCCGAGACGGCACAGGGTCCCCGCCGCCACCCTCCGGGTAGCCCCGTCGCGGATCATGACGCCGTGCACGAACCGGCGGTACCCGATCGCGGCCGTCCACGGAACGAAAAACCAGAGCGCGCCGTAGGTGAGTCCGGCGACATCCGGCGGAAGGTCGAGCAGGCCGCGGACCAGCGCATCGAACACCCGCGGGATCAGGAGGAGGCAGAGCGGCAGGGTGGCGAGAGCGTTCAGCCCGTGGGCGAAGATCCGCAGCCGGCGGTAGCTGTCGCGGTCGCGCACCAGAGCCGTGGCCGCGCTCATCAGCATCATGACCGGCGCCTCGACGAGGATCGCGATCGAAAAGGCGATGCCGTACGCCGCCAGGTTGATCTTGGGATCGGGGAGACGCGCGATCAGCGCCGCCAGGACCGGTCCCTCCAGCGACATCATGATCCAGGTTGCGGCGAGGGGGGACCAGAACCGCGTGATGTACCCGGCGGTGGGCGCCGGGGGGACGTTCATTGAATCGGGGCTTCCTGTTGACGATGGTCGATGGCTACGATAACCATCGCCACAAGGGACGCGAAGCGGCGCCCGGGATTGCCGCCGGCGTGCCCCTCGCGTATGCTAGGGATGGGGATTCCCCAAATGGCCTTGCGCCACACGCCGCCCGAGACCGGCAAGGAGGATAAGGATGAAGACCCTGTTGCGTATGGCCGTGACCGCCGTGGTCGTTTGGGCCTGCGCGCTGCCCGCGCCCCGGGAGGCGACGGCTCAGGTTCAGGAACCGAGCGAGAAGTTGGCCTATCCGTGGCAAGTGCTGGTCCGTCCCCGGGCGGGTTATTTTGCCCCCCAGTGGCAGTATGAGCAGGGCCGGTCGCTCCCACGGCGTGCCTCGGCGGGGGTCGAGGTGCTGGTTCGTCCCGGGTTCTCCTGGTACGGTGCGCGCCTTCTGCTGGAGCGACCCACCAATATGCAGGCCAACGTCCTGCTGGCAGGCGTCAACCCGTCGCAGCCGCCGATCGAAGGCTACCAGTCCGTAGTCGCGGACTTCCTCTACTATCCGATCCGCACCGAGGATGTCCTCCCGTACTTTTTCGTTGGCGGCGGGATGAAGGTCTACACCACCGAGGACGAGGGGACCGTCCCCTTTCCGATCCCCTTCTTTGCGGGCGAGCGCCGGGCGGCCTTCCACGCCGGAGTCGGGTTCGAGGTGCCGGTCAAGCGCCTCCTGATTGCCGTGGAAGTCGGCGACTACTACGGGGAGATCCTGAACTTCGGAAAGGTGCACGACATGCACGTCAACATGGTCGTCGGCTTCACCGGGTTCATGGAGCTGTTCAGATCGATGTTCCAGGATCGGTCGGAAGAACTCAAGCCGCCGCCGGAGGAGCGTCGGTAGCGACCCGGTCGCGAACCGCCGGGCTCGCGGAGAAGGGCGGCCCCGCGGAATTGGTGCCTCGCCGGCCTTGGTGCCGGGATGGGCCTGTCCGTGGATTGCGTTCAGCACGGGCCGGCCGGTTGGTCCGGTGAGAGTCATCCGCCACGACGGCCCCCGGGCCTTCCTCGACCGTGCGGAGCGCTGGCTGCTCGGGCGCGAGGCCGAGAACAACCTCGTGCTGGGGCTTGCCGATGCTCTTTCGCGGAGTACGCAGGGCTACGATTCCCCGCTCTATTTCGCGACCGTCGAGGATGAAGGCGAGGTGCAGGGGTGTGTCTTTCGCACACCGCCGTACAAGCTGGGACTCACCCGCATGCCGCTGCACGCGGCGTCCAGCGTGGCTGCCGCTGTGGCGGAGGTGTACGACGCGCTCCCGGCGGTCCTCGGTCCGGTGGACGTCGCGCGGACGGTGGGGGACGCATGGGCCGCGGCAAGGGGGGTTCGGGCGGTCGACGGCTTGCGGCAGCGGATCCACGCGCTGGAAGAGGTCCGGGTTCCGGCGCGGGCGGCACCGGGCACGATGCGTCCGGCCGAAGAAGGTGACCTTGCACTGTTGACGTCGTGGATCGGGTCGTTCCTGGAGGCGACCGGTCTCCACGATGGACGCGACCCGGGAGCGCGCGCGGCGGGTCTTACCGCGGGGGGGGTTCTCGTTCTGTGGGTGGACCGCGTCCCGGTCTCCATGGCGGCCTTTCCCGCGCGGACTCGCAACACGGTGCGGATCGGCTACGTGTACACCCCTCCGGAATACCGGCGCCGGGGCTACGCGGGCACCCTGGTCTCGCACCTGAGCCGTCACATTCTGGAATCGGGATTCCGCCAGTGCGTCCTCTACACGGATCTCTCCAACCCGACCTCCAACCGCATCTATCGGGAGATCGGGTATCGTCCCGTTCAGGATGTCATGGATGTGGACTTCTCCAGCCCCTTGATGCAGGCGGCCAATCCCCTTTAGGGTTGCGGAATGATCGATCTGCGCAGCGATACGGTGACGCGGCCCAGCCCCGCCATGCGCGAAGCCATGGCGACAGCGGATGTGGGCGACGATGTCTACGGGGACGACCCCACCGTCAGGCGACTCGAGGCGCGTGTGGCTGCACTCCTGGGCAAGGAAGACGCGGTCTACATGCCCACCGGTTCGATGACCAACCAGGTGGCGATCCGTTCCCACACCGAGTCGGGGGACCTCGTGCTCTTGGACGCCGCCTCGCACGTCGTGCGCTCGGAGGGCGGGGGGCCGGCGGCGCTCTCGGGGGTGACCGCGCAGCGGATCGCGGGGGACCGGGGCATCTTCACGGCGGCCCAGGTCGAGGACGCGCTGGGGACACCTCACGCGGGGTCCCCCACGACCCTTGCCCCGCCCGCCACGCTGTTATGCGTCGAGAACACGCACAACGGAGGAGGCGGCAGCATCTGGCCGCTCGAGACCCTGGACGAGGTGGTCGCCGCGGGACGGCGGGCCGGACTTCGCTGCCACCTCGACGGTGCCCGCATCTGGAACGCGTCGGCGGCCACGGGCGTGCCTCCGGACCGGTATGCGCGCGACTTCGACAGCGTGTCGGTGTGCTTCTCCAAGGCGCTGGGCGCGCCGGTGGGATCCGCGCTGTGCGGGTCGGCGGCCCTTGTGCAGCGGGCGCGCCGCTTCAAGCAGCTCTTCGGGGGCGGGTTCCGGCAGGCGGGGGTCATTGCGGCGGGGGCGCTCCATGCACTCGATCATCATCGCGACGGGCTGGTGGACGATCACGCGAAGGCGGGTTTCCTCGCGGACGTCCTGGTGTCGCTCCCGGGGGTGGATCTGGTACGGGAGCACGTCGAGACGAACATCCTGCGCTTCAGGGTGCCGTGCAGAGCGGGGGACTTTGTGGATGCGTGCCTGGGGGAGGGTGTGGCCATGCTGGTGGCGGGGCGCCGCGATGTGCGCGCCGTGATGCACCGCGATGTGTCGATGGGTGATGTGGAGAGGGCGGCGGAGGTGGTGCGGGGGGTGTTGGCGGCACGCGATGGGCATCGAATCGCGCTTGCCGCTCAGGGGGAGACCGCGACGGGGCGCTGAGCCCGGCTGACAGAATGTCAACTGTGATAGACATTTTGTAAAGCGTAGATTACATTCCGGGGTCGAACAGCTGACTTCAGGCCGAACTGCGTCAGCTCTCTCCCATTCCTTCGAGCAGCTCCTCGATTTCCGCGATGCGCACGCGCGCCTCGGGGAACCCCGTCAGAAAGGCTCCCCGCGGTCCCACCAGGCCGAAGAGCGCGGCCGCCCTGGCCAGCGACGACCGGGCCAGATCGGGCTCGCCCTGGTGCAGGCGGTGGACCCCGTCCGTCATGAGCGCCTCGGCCAGCACCCAGCAGCGCGCAGGCTCCACCTCGCCCGTGGGCGCCACCATGGCCGGAAGCGCCTCGACCGAGGCAGCGCGCGCAAGTTCGATGTCCATCCCGGCGCTGCTGGCCGCCCGGCGCAGCGTGTCCTCCACCTCACTCGCGGACGCCTTCCCCCCGAAGATCGCCTTGCGGAGCGCGATCAGCGCCGCGCCCAGCTCCTCGATCATGCGCAGGATGTAGTCTCGTTGGACCATCGTTGTCACCTCCCCTCATTGTGTCGCGGGCCGGCGTGACCAAGGTTGTCCCGCAACATGACTACAAAGATCGCACCAAAGTGCTGGGCCGCGTTCGTGCCCCGGGTCATCCTCGGACTCATCTTCCTGGCCGCCGGGCTCTGGAAGGTGTTTTCCCTCGGCGCGGTCGAGCATGCCCGGGACCTGTTCGTCGCACCGTACGAGGCGAGCTTCCTCCCCGAGTGGTCCCTCTGGGTGGCCGGCACGACCATCCCCTTCGTGGAACTCGTATGCGGCGCCCTCATGGTCGTCGGCTGGCAGCGTGTTCCGGCCGCGATCGGCCTGGGCGCCGTCCTCGTTCTGGTGACTTTCGGGCACCTGGTCGCCGACCCGCTGTACGCCTTCAACATACACGTCATCCCGCGCGTGATACTGCTGGCCATGGCGATGGCGATGTTCGAGGATGACAGCCTGAGCGTCGACGCGTGGCTGGCGCGGCGGCGCGCGTGAAGCCCGAACGCGATGAAGTCTTCGCGTGGCGTCTGCGCGGACATATCTATCGCCGAACGCGGGAGAGCATCGTGCTACCTGCCGCACCATCTCCCGACACAACCACCATCCGAGGATTCGTATGAGGCTGCGCACCACCATGGCCCTGGCGGCTGCCCTTTGCACGACAGCCGTGCCGCTCCACGCCCAGTCCGGCGCTGCTCCCACTCCCCCCGCCATCACCACCGGCTTCCTCTCCGCGCTCGAACTCCGCGGCATCGGCCCGGCCCTAATGTCCGGCCGCATCGCCGACATCGCCGTCGACCCCGCGAACCGGAGCGTCTGGTACGTGGCCACCTCCTCGTCGAACGTGTGGAAAACGGTCAACCGCGGCACGACCTGGACGCCGATCTTCGACGCCTACCCGTCCTACTCGACCGGCGCGATCTCCATCGACCCCACCGACTCGAACATCATCTGGCTCGGGACGGGCGAGAACACCAGCCAACGCAGCGTGGGGTGGGGAGACGGGGTCTACAAGAGCCTGGACGGGGGGCGCAGCTGGACCAACACCGGGCTGCGGACCTCCGAGCACATCGGCAGGATCCTGATCGATCCACGTGACCCCGACGTGGTTTACGCGGCAGCCATGGGAGGCCTCTGGGCGCCCGGCGGCGACCGCGGCCTCTTCAAGACCACCGATGGCGGCGACACCTGGACCCCGGTCCTCGAGATCAGCGAGCACACCGGGATTGCCGACGTCCACTTCGACCCCCGGGACCCCGACGTGCTCTACGCCGTGGCCTTCCAGCGCCGCCGCCACGTCGGGATCCTCGTCGCGGGCGGCCCCGAATCCGGCGTCTGGAAGAGCACCGACGGCGGCGAAACCTGGCGCGACATCACCGCGGGGCTGCCCTCGGGCGACCTGGGCCGCATCGCCCTGGCCGTTTCCCCCATTGACCCGGACGTCCTCTACGCCAACCCCGCCGCCACCGAGGACCGCAGCGGCTTCTACCGGTCCCCCGACCGCGGCGAGACCTGGGTGCGCATGTCCGATTACATCGTGGTCGACCCGCAATACTACGGCGAACTCTACCCCGACCCGCACCGGATGGACCGGGTGTACACGGTGGATGTCTTCATGCACGTCACCGACGACGGCGGCCGCACCTTCGAGCGGGTCAACTCGCGCTTCAAGCACGTCGACAAGCACGCCATCGTCTTCGATCCCCACGACCCCGACTACATGCTGGTCGGCACCGACGGCGGCATCTACGAGACCTTCGACCGCACCCGCACCTGGCGCTACGTCCCCAACCTGCCGCTGACCCAGTTCTACCGCGTCGGCATCGACAACAAGTCGCCCTTCTACACCGTCTACGGCGGCACGCAGGACAACTCGTCGGTCGGGGGCCCGTCGCGCACCGACAACGTGCACGGGATCCGCAGCAGCGACTGGTTCATCACACACGGGGGCGACGGGTTCGAGGTGCAGGTCGACCCGGAGGACCCGAACATCGTCTACACGCAGTCCCAGTACGCGGGGATCGTCCGCTACGACCGGGCGAGCGGGGAGGAGCTGGACATCCAGCCGCAGCCGGAGGCTGGCGAGGGCGCGCTGCGCTGGCACTGGGACTCGCCGCTGCTCATCAGCCCGCACGACTCGCGGCGGATCTGGTTCGCGGCGCAGAAGCTCTTCCGGTCGGACGACCGGGCCGAGACGTGGACGGCGGTCAGCGGGGACCTGAGCCGGGGGCTCGACCGCAACCAGCGCCCGGTGATGGGGCGGATATGGCCGCCGGAGGCCGTGTGGAAGAACGTGTTCACGTCGCCGTTCGGGACGATCGTGGCGTTCGACGAATCGCCGCTGGTGGAGGGGCTGCTGTACGTGGGGACCGATGACGGGCTCGTGCAGGTGAGCGGGGACGGGGGTGGGGAGTGGCGCCGGGAGGAGGTGTTTCCCGGGGTGCCGCCGATGGCCTACGTGGCTGACGTGATGGCTTCGCGGCACGAGCCGGACCGGGTGTACGCGGTCTTCAACAACCACAAGGAGGGGGACTTCCGGCCCTACGTGGTGCGGAGCGACGACCGGGGTGCCAGCTGGACGAACGTCACCGGGGACGTGCCCGACGGGCAGTCGAGCTGGACGCTGGTGGAGGACCATGTCGACCCGGACCTGCTCTTTCTGGGGACCGAGTTCGGGCTCTTCGTGACGCGTGACGGGGGTGGGTCGTGGGTAAGGCTGCGCGGCGGGCTGCCCACGATCGCCGTGCGCGACCTGGAGATCCAGCGCCGCGAGGACGACCTGGTGCTCGCGACCTTCGGGCGGGGGTTCTACATCCTCGACGACTACTCGCCGCTGAGGGCGATGGAGGAGGCCGTGGCGGCGGGCGAGGCCTACCTGTTCGAGGTGAAGGACCCGTGGGCGTACATCCCGGCGCGCCCGCTCGGCGGGCAGGAGAAGGGGACGCTGGGCGATGACTTCTTCACGGCGCCGAATCCTCCCTTCGGGGCGGTCTTCACCTACCATCTCCGCGACGGGTACGAGTCGCTGAAGGAACGTCGGCAGCGGCTGGAGCGCGAGGCGCTGGCGCGGGGAGAGGACATCACCTACCCCGACCGGGCCACCCTGACCGCCGAAGACATGGAGCGGCCTCCCGAGGTGTTCGTGGTGGTGTCCGACGGCGCGGGTGAGGTGGTGCGGCGCGTCCCCGCCCCCCGCCGCGCGGGTCTCCACCGCATCGCGTGGGACCTGCGGTATGCGTCGCTGGAACCCCCGTCGCCCGGCGGTGGAGAGGCCGACGGCCCCATGGTGGCGCCCGGTGAGTATTCGGCGCGTGTGGTGCTGGTTAGCGATGGCGAGTACCGGGACCTGACGGCCCCCCGGTCCTTCACGGTCAAGCCCCTCGGCACGGCCACCCTGGCCGCGGCCGACCGGGACGCGCTCCTCGCCTTCCAGCGCGAGGTCGCCCTCCTGCAGCGCGCCGCCATCGCCACCGACCGCGCCGCGCGCGAGACCTCGGAGCGGCTGGCCCTGCTGCGCCGTGCGGTGCGCGCCGCCCCCGGACTGGACGCGGCGCCGTACGAGGCCCGCATCACCACCTTCGAGGACCGCCTCTTCGAGATCGGGAGGGTGCTCTCACGCGACCGCACCGCGCTCGACCGCGCGGAGTTCGCGCCCCCGTCGGTCATGCAGCGCATCTCGCGGATCGTGGGGGCGCAGTTCAGGTCGACTGCGGCGCCCACGACCACTCAGCGCGACAGCTACGCGGTGGCGTCGGGGCAGCTGGCGGAGATGTCGGAGATGCTCAGGGCGCTGGTCGAGGAGGACCTCGCGGCGCTGGGGGCGGAGCTGGAGGCGGTGGGCGTGCCCTGGACGCCGGGGCGGCCGATTCCCCGCTGGCCCGGGTGAGCGGAGCAGTGATGTCCGGAAGATCCGCACCCGGGTCCACAGCCGGCATGCCCATCGCGCACCGTCCCCTCGCGAACTGGGTTGCGACAACAATCCTTCTTGCCGCCGCCTGCGACCCCCGCCCCACCCCCGACGTTATACACACCATACACACCGACTCGGCCGGCATCCCCATCGCCACCGCCGTCACCCCTCTCTGGAGCCCCGGCGAAGGCTGGACCGTGGACGACGAACCGCTGGTCGAAATCGGCAGCGTATCCGGCGCCCCCGAGTACCAGTTCGCCAAGGCCGTCGCGGCGGTGCGGCTGGCTAGCGGCGACATCGTGGTCGCGGACTACGGCGCCTCCGAACTGCGGCGCTACGACGCGGAGGGGGTGTTCATCTGGAGCGCCGGCAGGGAAGGGGAGGGCCCCGGCGAGTTCGAGAGCCTCGACTTCGTGGCCGCCATGCCCGGCGACTCCCTGGTGACCTACGACTGGGTGCTGATGCGCATCCAGGTCTTCGACCCGGACGGACGGCTGGCGCGCACCCTGCGGGCCGAGTTGCCGAGCGCCATTGCCCCGCCCGGCGGATCGGCACCGGACCGGCCGGTCGGGGTGGTGGATGGTCGCCTGATCGTCCGGTTCGCCGAAATGGCCGACGTAGCGTCCACGGGCATCGTGAGGTGGGTCAACTATCGCCTGGTGGCGCTCGACCTCGGGGACGGCTCCGCCACGTCGCTCATCGTGGTCGGTGGGGAGGAGGTGGATTTGGCGCGCCGCGATGACGGCGGCCTGGACGACGGCCGCTACGTGTTCTTCAACCTGCCCGAGTTCGGAGCGGCGGCGGGACCCGTCGCGGTCATCGACAGCGAGGCCTGGCGGGTGCGGCTCGTCTCACCGCTGGACGGCGCGATCGAGCGAATCATCCGAAGGGAAGTGGAGCCCCCTGAAGCCACCGATGCCGTTTACGAGGCCCACCTCGAGGGCATCGTGGGGATGGTGGCCGGCGCCGGCGCACCGGCGGAACAGGTCGATTTTGTCAGACGGATGTGGCGCGAATACCCCAGGGCCGCGACGCTTCCCGTCCTGCGTTCCGTCCACGTGGACGCTGGCGGAAACATCTGGCTTGCGCCGTACTACATCGCCGGCGCCGAGCCTCCGCCCTTCGAGGTCTTCGCCCCGGACGGCACCTGGCTGGGAAAGGTCGCGCTGCCCCCGGGGCTGGAGCGGGCATTCATCCAGTACCAGGCGCCGTACATGGAGATTGGGGACGACTATGTGCTCGGCGTCTGGAGGGACGAGCTGGGCGTGCAGTACGTGCGGATGTACCGGCTGAACAGGTAGCTCGTCTCCGACTTTCCCGAGCCACCCGCGGACGAACCTCGCATGGCGGCCGAGCGGCGCTCGCGTGGGACGATCCACGGACCGCCCAGGTCCCGGCTTGCCC
Organism: Gemmatimonadota bacterium; assembly: GCA_009840215.1. Taxonomy (GTDB): domain Bacteria; phylum Gemmatimonadota; class Gemmatimonadetes; order Longimicrobiales; family Gaopeijiaceae; genus Bin94. The sequence goes on from VXOC01000198.1 coordinate 17,047, forward strand.
GAAGAGCCTGCGCGACCCCGACTTGCCAGGATTTTTAGGCTTGCCTAAATTATAGTGGAGCAAGTCAAGGATCCACCCTTCCCGGCCACTTGTCGAGAGCCCCGCAAATGCCCGATCCCGCCTTCGCGCTCCTGGTCTTTTTCGCGCTCGCGGTCCTCTGCGTGGCCATCTTCTGGCCCGGCAGCGGGATCGTCCCCCGGCTGCGCCGAATCGCCCGTCTCAGCGAACGCGTGCGCATGGAGGACGTGCTGAAGCAGCTCTACAAGCTCGAATACGACCGGCTGCCCGCCACCGCCGACAGCGTGGCGGGCGGCGTGCAGATCTCGCGCAACCAGGCCATCCGCCTGCTCCAGCGGCTCGAGGAGAAGCAGCTCGTCACCGCGGGAGCCGCGCGCTTCCGGCTCACGGAACCGGGACGGGCGCAGGCGCTGCACATCGTGCGCACGCACCGGCTGTGGGAGCGATTCCTGGCCGACCGCACCGCCACGCCCCCCGAGGCCTGGCACGAGCAGGCCGAAACGCGCGAACACCTCCTCTCGGCTGCGGAGGCCGACGACCTGGCAGCCGCGCTGGGCCACCCCGTCTACGACCCCCACGGAGACCCGATCCCCACCGCCGCCGGAGAGATGCCCGCCCGCACCGGCGTGCCCCTTTCCGCGCTGAAACCCGGCGAATGCGCCGTGATCACGCACCTCGAGGACGAGCCGGAGGAGATCTACCGAGAACTGGTGGGCCTCGGACTGGGACTGATGGCGCCGGTCGAGCGGCTGGATGGAGAGGCGGGGCGGGTGCGGTTCCGGAGCGGCGAGGACCGCTACGAGATCTCCGGTGCGCTGGCCCGCAACGTCACGGTGGAGCCCTCCACCGAAGTGGTCGACGCCGGTTCGACGCGGACGCTCGCCGAAGTCCGGCCGGGTGACTCGGCGACGGTGGTGGGGATCGCGCCGGCGTGCCGCGGCCCCGCGCGCCGCCGCCTTCTCGATCTCGGCGTGGTGCCGGGAACGGTGATCCACGCTCGCATGCGCAGCGCCGCCGGGGATCCGGTCGCATACGACGTCCGGGGAGCGCTGGTCGCTCTTCGCCACGAGCAGGCGGCCCACATCCGCGTGGACATCCCCGGCGAGGTCGAAGAGAAGGCGTCGTGAACACCTTCGTGCGGGCCTCCTCCCGCGTCTCCTGTCCCCGCGTGGAACGAGCCTCGTGAAGTCCGCCGCGGCCCCCGCCCACCCGACGAGTGCGCCGGGACGTTCCCGCAACCTGGTCCGCCTGGGGCTGAGCCCGCACCGCTGGGACCACCTGATCGCGCTGGCCGGCAATCCCAACGTCGGCAAGACCACCGTCTTCAACGCGCTCACCGGACTGCGCCAGCACACCGGCAACTGGCCCGGGAAGACCGTCGTGCGGGCGGAGGGGGCATTCCTGCACGACGGTCGCCGCGTCAAGGTGGTGGACCTGCCCGGCACCTACTCGCTGCACGCGGGCAGCGCCGACGAGGAGATCGCGCGCGACTTCATCCTCTTCGGGCAGCCTGACGTGACGGTCGTGGTCGTCGACGCGACCCGCCTGGAGCGCAACCTCAACCTCGTGCTCCAGATCCTGGAGATCACCGACCGGGTGGTGGTCTGCCTCAACCTGGTCGACGAGGCCCGGCGCCACGGCATCACGGTGGACGCGAGGCGGTTGGAGCGCGAACTGGGCGTGCCGGTGATCCCGGCCGTGGCGCGCCGGAAGGAGGGGATCGACGCGCTGCTGAAGGCGGCGACCGAGGTGGCCGCTGGTGTCCGCAGGAACCGTCCCCACCGGATGGAGTCGCATCCCGCCGCGGTCGAGGGGGCCGTGGACGCGATCGCGCCGCTGGTGGCAAGGGAGTTCCCGGAGCTGCCCAACGCGCGCTGGGTCGCGCTGCGGCTGCTCAACGCCGACGAGCGGGTCACGGAGGCCGTACGCTCGGGCGAGATCGGTCAGCTGGGCGGCAACGGTATCCAGGGGCCGGACAAGGTGGGGCAGGAGGGGGTGGGACGAGTGGAGATCGGCCCGGCGGCCACTCGAGCGGGCGCCTCGCCACCGGCCGACGACGACGACACCGGGGTCCCCCGCGAGCTGCCGTCCACGGTCCCCCGGGGCCGCGCCCGCATACTGAAGGCGGCGACCCGGCATCGCTGGACGCTCAGGCCCGGCTTCCACGACGCCCTTGCCGAGAACCTCTACAAAGAGGCGACCCGGATCGCGGAAACGTGCGTGCGCACGGGGGTCGGGACCGCGGGCTCGGATTGGGACCGCCGGCTCGACCGCTGGCTGACCAGCCGCATCTTCGGCTTCCCCCTCATGCTGGGCATCCTCGCGGTCGTGTTCTGGCTCACCATCGCGGGCGCCAACGTCCCGTCGGCGATGCTGGCGACCCTGCTGCTCGACAATGTGCATCCAGCATTGGGGTCCTTCGGCGAATGGGCGCGAATGCCCTGGTGGCTGAGCGGCTTCCTCTTTGACGGCGTCTACCTGGCGACAGCCTGGGTCGTGAGCGTCATGCTCCCCCCCATGGCCATCTTCTTCCCCCTCTTCACCCTGCTCGAGGACTTCGGCTACCTGCCCCGCGTCGCCTTCAACCTCGACTCCCTCTTCCGCCGCGCCGGCGCGCACGGCAAGCAGGCGCTGACGATGAGCATGGGCTTCGGCTGCAACGCCGCCGGCGTCGTCGCCACGCGCGTGATCGACAGTCCGAGGGAGCGTCTGATCGCGGTCATCACGAATAACTTCTCGCTCTGCAACGGGCGCTGGCCGACCCAGATCCTCATCGCGACCATCTTCATCGGTGCGCTGGTGCCGCCTCACCTCGCTGGAGTGGTCTCGGCCGGGGCAGTCGTCGGCATCGCGCTGCTCGGCATCGTCTTCATGTTCCTCACCTCGTGGGGTCTCTCGCGCACAGTGCTCAAGGGCGAGGCCACCACCTTCTCGCTCGAGCTCCCCCCCTACCGCCCCCCGCGCGTCCTCCGGACCCTCTACACCTCGGTTATCGACCGGACCCTCATCATCCTCTGGCGCGCCGTCCTCTTCGCGGTCCCCGCCGGCGCAGTCATCTGGCTGCTCTCGAACATCCCGGTGGGCGGTTCGTCGCTGGCCGAGCACGGCATCGGCCTCCTGGATCCGTTCGGGATCCTGCTCGGGCTGAACGGGGTGATCCTGCTCGCGTACGTGATCGCGATTCCCGCCAACGAGATCGTGATCCCGACAGTCCTGATGCTGACCGTGGCGGCGCTCGGCAACCCCGAGCTGGGCGCCGGCGCGGGGGTGATGTTCGAGAGCGACTCGGTGGGGGAGGTGGAGGGGCTGCTGACGGCGGGAGGATGGACGCTGCTGACCGGCGTGAACCTCATGCTCTTCAGCCTGCTCCACAATCCGTGCTCCACGACGATCTACACGATCTACAAGGAGACGGGGAGCGGAAGATGGACGGCGCTGTCGGCGCTGCTGCCGCTCGCGATGGGGTTCGTGGTGTGTTTCCTGGTGGCGCAGGTGTGGCGGCTGATGGGGGGCGCCGGCTGATTGGAGAGCTGCCTCGGTCAGGCTGACCCTTGGGCTCGCAGGTGCGCAGCCGGAACCTGCCCAACGGTGACTATTCGGGCGCTCGTTCCAAGGTGTCTGCAACCCCCGCCACCCCCAGCATCTCCTCCACCGTACAGTACCAGTCACATATACACAAATGACGCAGCCGACGAACATACCCCTGTAGATCTAGGTGGTCGGCGTATCATTAAAAAA
>VXOC01000027.1 GCA_009840215.1 Gemmatimonadota bacterium
CCCCCCCCCCCCCCCCCCCCCCCCCCCCCCCCCCCCCCCCCCCCCCGGGGCCGGTGGTTTATCTTGGGATCCCGGTCATGAGCGAATCCCCCACCTCCCCTCCCGTCGGCCGCGTAATCGGCACCGACCCCGCCACCCCCCTCGAGTTCTGGGTGGCGGTGAGCGAAGACCGCTTCCTGCAGCTCGACGATGTGGTTGTGGTCGAACGGACCCTCCCCGGGCGCGCGGACCCGGTGCGCATCTACGGCATGGTGGCCGACCTGCGCGTCCGGCACGAAGGCGCCCGCTTCGACAGCGACGTCTTCCTCATCGAGGACGGGGTGCTCCCGGCGCAGGTCACCGAAGCGGCGAAGGTGCTGGCCACACGCTTCGAGCCGGAGGTGTTCGTCCCCCCGGTGCCTGGCGAGATCGTCCGAAAAGCGGTTGGCGAAGCCCGCGACCAGGCTCTCTTCTTCGACGGCATGGAGCGCCGCATCCCGGTCGGCCTCTCGCGCGACGGCGAGGTCATCCACGCCAACCTGGAGTTCATGGACGGCACCCGGGGCGCGCACGTCAACATCAGCGGCGTCTCCGGCGTGGCCACCAAGACCAGCTACGCGGTCTTCCTGCTGCACTCCCTCTTCACCTCGGGCCAGCTGGGGGCCGGCGCCCACAACACCAAAGCGCTGATCTTCAACGTGAAGGGCGAGGACCTGCTCTTCCTGGACTGCCCCAACCGCCACCTCGACGGCGAGCAGATGGCGCGGTACGCGTCGCTGGACCTCCCCGCCACCCCCTTCGCGAGCGTCGAATTGTGGGCTCCGCCCCGCCGCGGCGATCCCTCCGCCGCCCCCCGCACCGGCAGCCGCGCCGACGGCGTGACCTCGTTCTTCTGGACGCTGGCCGAGTTCTGCCAGGACGAGCTTCTCCCCTTCCTCTTCGCCGACGCGGGAGACGAACGCCAGCAGTACACGATCGTGGTGCACAACGTGACCGCGCGGCTCCGGCGCGAGGCCAAGCCCCTCGACGATGGCGGCGTTCGACTCGGTGGAGTCACCTGCCGCACCTTCGAGCAGCTGATCGATGCGATCAGCGACCGCCTGGAGGACGACTCCGACCGCGGCGAATGGGCGGGCCGCTCCATCGGCACCGGCACCATCAACGCCTTCGTCCGCCGCCTCTACGCGGCCCGCCGCGACGCCGAGCACCTCGTCCGCGGCGATGTCCCCAACCCGGGCAAGCACCGCATCGGCATGCAGGCGCAGGTCACGGTCGTGGACATCGCGAAGCTGTCGCGGCGGGCGCAGCGGTTCGTGGTCGGGGTGGTGCTCCGCAAGACCTTCCAGGACAAGGAGGAGACGGGTGCGCGCGAGCCCCTCCTCTTCGTTGTGCTCGACGAACTCAACAAGTACGCGCCGCGCGAGGGACACAGCCCGATCAAGGAGATCCTGCTGGACATGGCCGAACGAGGGCGTTCGCTGGGCGTGATCCTGATCGGCGCGCAGCAGACGGCCAGCGAGGTGGAGCGTCGCGTGATCGCCAATTCGTCGCTCCGGGTGGCGGGGCGCCTGGACAGCGCCGAAGCGGGCCGGCCCGAGTACGCCTTCCTGCCGACCGCGCACCGGCAGCGCGCCACCATCCTGAAGCCCGGCACCATGATCCTGTCGCAGCCGGAGCTGCCGGTCCCGCTGGTGCTGGAGTTTCCGTTTCCGGCGTGGGCAACGCGGCCGGATGAGGTGGGGACGGAGCCCGGCGACACGGAGGACCCCGGCGATCCTTTCGAAGGGCTGGCGGAGTGAGGCACCCGGATCACCACACTCACTTGATCCGAAATGTAATGTCAACTTTACAGAGTGTATACTACAGTTTACCACGGTTCGCACTAAGTAGCTGGGGTGCTGCCCTTGCAAGCCTGATCAGCCCTTCCGGCCCCCGCCCCCCATCGTGAAGATCCTCCACACTGCGGACTGGCACGTCGGCCGGACTCTGCGCGGCCACGGCCGCGCCGACGAGCACCGGGCGGTCCTCGACGAGATCGTCGCGATAGCGCAGAACCACGCGGTCGACCTCGTCCTGGTCGCAGGCGACCAGTTCGACCGTACCGTCCCCACCCCGGAGTCCGAGCAGATCGTCTATGACGCCCTGTTGCGCCTGGCCCGAACCGGCGCCCAGGTCGTCGTCATCGCCGGCAATCACGACAACCCACGCCGCCTGACGGCCATTCGCCCCCTGCTGGACCTGGCCAACATTGTCTCGGCCTCGCACGTCACACCACCGGACCAGGGCGGAGTCGTCCGCCTTGCCACCCCCTCCGGCGAGACCGCCTGTATCGCGCTCTTCCCCTTCCAGTCCAAGCGCGGAATCGTCAAGGCCGAGGCCCTGATGACCGGCGACCCCGACGACCACCAGAAGGAGTACGCCGACCGCTGCCGCAGGATCGCAGACGCACTCTGCGCCGGCTTCAGCGCCGACACCGTCAACCTGGTCGTGGCCCACCTGACGGTCGTGGGCGCGGCCACCGGAGGCGGCGAACGCACCGCCCACATCTTCGACTACTACGTCCCCGCCGACATCTTCCCCGCGGCCACCCACTACGTTGCTCTCGGGCACATCCACAGGCCCCAGCGGATCCCCGGACGCTGTCCCATCCGGTACGCCGGATCGCCCTTCGCGCTGGACTTCGGCGAGACCCACGGCGAGCACAGCGTCGCGCTCATCGAGGCGGAGGCGGGCAAGCCGGCAAGCGTCGAGCGGATTCCCCTGAAGTCGGGGCGTGCCCTCACAACCATCCGCGGCGGCAGCCTTCAACTGGCGCAACTGGCCGGCACCACCGGCGACGATTTTCTGCGCGTGATCGTCGAAGAGGCGCCCACCCCGGGTCTGGCGGAGCAGGTGCGGGACATGTTCCCTCACGCGGTGGACGTCGTCCTGGCCCAGCCCGGGAAGACCGGGACCGAGCGCAAGGCGATCGACCCGGGCGAACTGCGCGATCCGCGGACACAGTTCCAGCGCTACCTGAAGGAGCGAGACATCGAGAGCGACGAGCTGGTCAAGCTCTTCGCCGAGCTGCTGGAGGAGGAGTATGCGTCCCCTTCGCCTTGAGCTGGAGGGCTTCACCTCGTACCGGGAGCCCACGGTGGTGGACTTCGCCGACACCAATCTGCTCGTCTTCACCGGCGCCACCGGTTCGGGGAAGTCCAGCCTGATCGATGCGATGATCTTCGCGCTCTACGGATCGGTCCCCCGCTACGACCATGTCAGCCTGATCGCACCCGTCATCAGCCAGGGGAAGGTCCGCGCCCGGGTACGGCTTGACTTCGAGGCACGGGGCAGACGGTACACGGCGGTCCGGGTCGTGCACCGCACCGCGACCGGCGCCACCACCCGGGAAGCCCGCCTCGAGGAACACGCCAACGGCCAACCCGTCAAGACGCTTGCGGCCACCGAATCGGATCTGTCGGCGCGCGTCCAGAACGACGTGATCGGGCTCGCCCTCGATCACTTCACGAAGTGCGTCGTGCTCCCGCAGGGCGAATTCGCCGCCTTCCTGCGCGCCAGGCCCGCGGAGCGCAAGCAGTTGCTGGAGAGGCTGTTGGGACTGGGGCTGTACGAGCGGTTGCGGAAGGCCGCGAATCAGCGATGGAAGCTCGAGGAAGGCCGGGCCGAAAACCTGCAGTGGCAGCTGGACACGGCGCTTGCCCATGCGACCGCGGAGGCCGTCGTCACCGCCGAGGACCGGGTCGAGGTGCTTGAGCGGCTCCGGCGACGGGTAGACGAGGTTGCCACACGTCTGGACGAACTCGACTCGAAGATCCGGGCTGCCGCCGATCGATGGGCGAAGGCGGCGACGCAGTCGGAGCGCCTGGCCGAGGTCCGCGTGCCGGACGGATCGGCCGACCTGGCGACCCGCTATCGTGAAGCCGAGGGGAATCTCCGGCAATCCACCGAATCGTGGAAGACCGCCGCCGAACGCCTCCGCAACGCCCGCTCGGCGCGGGAGGAACTCCCCGAGAAGGCGGCCATCGAGAAGGTGGTGGAGCAGCGCGAGCAGCTGGCGCGCCGGGAAGGGCAGGTCGCTCAGACCCGGCGCGACCTCGAGGCGGCGGCGGCGGCCGGGGCGAAGGCCGTCCAGGCGGAGAAGTCCATTCGGGACGAGCTTGCACAGGCCAGGCAACGTCTGAAGGAGCTGCCCGAACGGTCGGAGCTGGAGAGCATCGCCCGAATGCACGAGCAGCTCCTCGAGATGGAGGGCGACCTGAAGCGCACGCGCCGCGAACTGGCCCGGGCCGACGAGGAACACGCCGCGGCCACAGAGCGGAAGGCCAACGCCGACCTGGAACTTGAGACCGCCACGCAGGAATTCGAGTCGCTCCGGGCCGCCCACAGCGCAGCCGACATGGCCCATCATCTGCAGACGGGCGAACCCTGCCCCGTCTGTCTCCAGACCGTCGCCCGGCTACCCGATCACGCCGCCCCCGCCGACCTCGACGCGGCCCGAAAGCGACACCACGCCGCGCTGGAATCCTCCACCCGGGCCACCGCGCAACGGGACCGCTGCGCCTCGGCGCGCACTGCCCACACTGCCACCCACGAACTGCAGAAGCAATCCACGGAGTCGCTGCGGCAATCCCTGGCCGAGGCTCCCGCCCAACCCGATATCTCCGCCATCATTGCCGAGGTCGCCCGGACGGATGCGCAGGCCCGCCTCCTCGAGAACCGTCTGAATGACGCGGCCGCGGAGCGCACCGCCCGGGAACGCGATGCGCATCACGCCGCCGCGGCGCTGAAAGAGCAGGAAGAGGTCGTCGCGACCCTCCGCGACCACCTGGCCACCGCCCCGTCCCCCGAGGAAACCACCCGGCTGCTGGGCGACATCCGCGCGGCCGACAAGGCGGTGCATCAGGCCAGAACCGAAGAAGCATCCGCCCGGCAGGCGCACGACACGGCCACGGAGGTGCACCAGCGCTGGGAATCGCGGCTCGGCGGTGCCTGGAGCGAATACCACGCCGCCCGCGATTCGGTGGCCGAAATGGGGCCGCCGTCCGTCGCCGAGGGAGACCTGGCCGGCTCCTGGAACGCCCTGTCGGAGTGGGCCCGCCGCACCCACCGGGCCACGCAGGACGTCATGGCCCGGGCCGACGCCGACCGCACCGCCACAGCCACCGGGAAGGACAACCTCGATACGGAGATCCGGCAACGCTGCGCGACCGACGGTCTCACCCTCGACCCGGACGAAGACCCCGCGCAGAAGGTCTCCGAAGGCCTTGGCGCCGCCCGCAGGGAACTCGACCATCTCCGCGCCGCCTCCGCGAAGAGACAGCGCGTTGAGGCGGAAGCCGGTGAGACGCGCACCCGGGCCCTTGTCGCGAAGGACCTCGGCAGTCATCTCGGTGCCAAGAGGTTCGGCGCCTGGATGCAGAACCAGATCCTCGCATGGCTCGTCGAAGGCGCCACCGCGCGGCTGCACGAGCTGTCCAGCGGCCAGTACTCGCTCGATCTCTCCGAGCGGAACGAGTTCCTGGTCATCGACCACCGCAACGCCGACGAGCCCCGCCTGGCCAGGACCCTGTCGGGTGGCGAGACATTTCTCGCCTCGCTGGCCCTCGCGCTGTCCCTGGCCGAACAGGTCGCCAACCTTGCGGCGCACGGCAGCGCGAAGCTGGAGGCGCTCTTCCTGGACGAGGGCTTCGGCACCCTCGATTCGGAGACGCTCGATGTCGTGGCCGCCACCATCGAACAGCTCGGCACCGAACGCATGGTGGGCCTCGTGACCCACGTTCCCGAGCTGGCCGGCCGCATTCCGGTACAGTACCGGGTCACGAAGGTGGGCAATTCGTCCTCGGTCGAGCGCGTGGAGATCTGAAGTGGGCGAAGCCATGAAACGCGTCGAATCCCTGTCCGTCGAGGGGTGGTCCCCCGAGTTCGGCTCTCCCGTCGAAACGGAACGGGACGAGGTCCCCGCGGCGCAGGTGGACGCCGGGGCGGAGCTTCCGCCGGAGCAATGGCGGCCTCTGGTCCCCGCGCCCGACGCCCCGAAACCGGCCCACGTGTACTTCGTGGACGGGGTGCGCCGGATCGAGGCGCGGGTGTGGATGAGCCACGGGGGCGAGGCGAGCCTGGGGATCTGCGCGTCCTACGGGGCGGGCGTGGTCCGGTGTGGCCGGCGGGCGGAGATTGTGGCGGCCCGCGTGCGGCGCGGCTTCTTCGGCAAGGCCGGCGTGCCGGATCTCGTGACCCGTGCGGGAACGTTCCCCGCATGCCCCGTCGCGGACGACGACATCCAGCAGCTGGTGAACGGCCTGCAGGAACGCATGGGGCAACTCGAGATCGAGGTGGCGGAGACCGCGCTGCCTTCCGGGTCGCGATCGTCCCGCGACGATGCGCTCATGTTGGTGGACGGTCCCCTGCGCGGCCGCCAGCGCATTGCCGGCGCGATCGGCTACGTGAAGAGCCACCGGGTCCAGTACCTGTCGGGCGAGGCGCGCGCAACCGTCGCCCGTCTCGGCCCGGGGGAGCGCACCCCCGTCTTCCTCATCCAGACCACCTGGACCCGCTACTCCTGGTACCTCCGCCTCACCGGGGCCGAGGGTCATCCGTGGGCCGGGATCGTGCGGTGCGAAGCGTGGCATGACACGGGCCTGGGGGAGGTGAAGAGGTTGGCGGATGCGACGGCGGCCGTCATCCCGCGATTCGCCTCGGAACCCCACAAGGACGACCGCGCGCCCCAGAACCTCTACCCGATCGCGGGCCTGGAGCGCGAGTTGAGGCGCCGGCTTGGCGACACCGGGATGGTCTACCGCTCTCTCCGGCGGGCGGCGGGCAACTACCGCCCGCCGCACTGATCCCCTACTGGCCCCGCTCCCGCCGCCGCCCCACCTTGAATCGGGAGAACCCTGCGCGGCCAGCGCCCTCTGACCGCGGCCACGCGGCACGCGCGCCGGACTCTCTCCCGACCCACGCAGCCGGAGGTGCCCGATGTCCCTACGCCCCCCACTCCCCCCGGGATTCATCCTGACAGCCCTCGCGGCAACGCTGCTCCTCTTCACGGCCACCCCGCCGGGCGCGGCCGCCCAGCGCAAGTTCGCCACCATCGATTCGCTGCGGCACATCCAGTCGGTCGAGCCTCGCACCGGTCCCCCCGGCACCGTCGTCAAGGTGTACACCGAGAACCTTCCCCTGCAGGCCAGGATCCACGTCGGCGTGGGCGCCATGCGGGCCGGCTTCGAAGCCCTGGCCGAGGGCACGCAGGACATCTGGGGCGAGGTCTCGGCGACCGTGCGAATCCCCGCCTACGCGACCTGGGAGCGCCCGATCGTATTCATCGTCTTCAACGGCAACTTCAGTCCGATCGGGATTTCCGACCCCTTCCACGTGACCAGCGAGGAAGGGCTGGTGCGCCGCGCCGGACGCATCACCGACGAGGGCCTCGAGTGTGTCACGCTGCGCGACGGGGACCAGTACATGTACGCGCTCACCGGCGACCTGGGTGACCTGAAGCCAGGCGACGAGGTCGTGGTGGAGGGGACCGTTACGGTGGACGGGCCCTGCAATGGAGCCGATCAGATCGCGGTCGTGAACCTGAAGCGGAGCGACTGAAGAGCCGAGCGTCCGAACCGGCGCAGTAGTCCGGCGGTGCCCTCTGGCACCCGCAAGGATCCGCGCCGCCGCCGGGCTACCCTACCGGCTCCAGCCGCACGATCGCCGTCGGCTCGCCGCCGCGGCTCTCCAGAGCCACATAGATGTACCCATCGGGTCCCTCGCGCACGTCCCGCACGCGGCCCATGCCACGCAGGATCGTCTCCCGATCGACGACCCGCCCGTCCTCGATGGTCAGCCGGTCGACGTTCTGACCCGCGAGGCCCCCCGCAAAGAGGTTGCCCCGCCACTCCGGAAACCTGTCGCCGGTATAGAAGGCCAGCCCCGACACGCCGATGGAGGGCACCCAGATGTGGACCGGCTGCTCCATCCCATCGGCGTGGGTCGAAGAGTGGATCGAGGTGCCGGAACCGTAGTTGACCCCGTAACCGATGACCGGCCAGCCGTAGTTGGCACCGGCCGTCGAGACGTTGACCTCGTCGCCGCCCTGGGGACCGTGCTCGGTGAGCCACACCGCTCCGCTCCCGGGGTGAATGGCCAGGCCCTGCGGGTTGCGGTGGCCGTAGCTCCAGATCTCCGGGCGCGCGCCTTCCCGCCCCGTGAACGGGTTGTCCCCGGGCACGGTGCCGTCATCGTTCAACCGCACGATCACTCCGTGGTGGTTGGAGATGTCCTGGGCGGGGTGGGCGGTGAGATCACCGGTGGTCCTCGCCATGCGATCGCCCACCGAGAGGTAGAGGTAGCCGTCGGCGTCGAATGCCAGCCTGCACCCGTAGTGCCCGCCGCCCCGGGACACCGCCTCGAACACCTCGTCCACCAGGGTGAAGCGACCGTTCTCGAAGGTGCCGCGGATGACGGCCGTCGTCCCCCCCCGGCCAAGATCCTCCCTTGGCTTCGAGAAGCTCAGATAGATCATCCGGTTCGACTCGAAGTCCGGATGGAGCACCACGTCCATCAACCCGCCCTGGCCGCGGGCCACAACCTCCGGTGTCCCCGGAACCGGGTCAGGCAGGAGCTTTCCGTCCCGCACGATCCGCAGCCGCCCGGCACGTTCCGTCACCAGAATATCGCCGTCCGGAAGGAACGCGATCGACCATGGAACCTCGAATCCCTCGGCCACCGGGACCACCCGGAAGTCGTGGAGGGCGGTGCGATGAACGTCCGTTTGGGCCGAAACGGGGGCGCAAACGGAGGCCAGAACCGCACTGGAGAGGAAAACCGACACTGCACGAGCCATTGTTCTTGCCTTTGGAACAGGTAGGGTTGCGGGGGTCCGGACGGGAATGGATACCGCCATTTCGACCGCGAGGCCACCCCCCTTGCCCACCCACCGCCCCACGGCGAGATGACCAATCAGCCTCGCAAAGCATTATGTTGCAACATCTTATCTGTTCCAGCACCGCCTGTCCGTTTCCATGAGACCGCTCGGAGCGGCCACAGATGGGGCAACCCGATCCGCACCACGGACTTGGAGCCCGGGGGCAACGCGCGGTTGCGCCGGCATGTCCCGCCGCACGTATGGATGCCCACTTGCGGTTGCGCGTTTGCGTTTTGCGAAACCGAGCCGTATTGTGTGAGCGTCGGCAGTGCCGTCCGAATGAGGCGGCGGCCGACAGCGAGGACACATTCACCTCTTGAAAGGAGATGTCCAATGTCCAATCGCTACTGCCTCAGCGGTGTGATTGCGGCTCTGGTGCTCGCGCTTAGCGCAGCCGGAGCCACGAACCTCGCCGCCCAGACCGGCACCGTAACCGGCGTGGTTACGGACGCCACCACCGGTCAGCCACTCAACGATGCCGCCATCTCTCTGGTGGATACGGATCACAGTGGCTTGACCAACATCAGCGGACGTTATGCGCTCAACAACGTTCCCGTTGGTGTCTACACCGTGAAGGTCGTGATCATCGGGTACGCGACCCAGGAGAAGGAGGTCACGGTCACGCCCACAAGTACCCAGCAGGTCGACTTCGAGCTCGATATCTCCGCCATCGCACTGGACGAGATCGTTGCGACGGGTACGGCGGGCGAGGTTGAGCGCAGGAAGGTCGGCGTGTCGCTGCCATCCGTCAAAGTCGACGATATCGCAGAGACCCTGCCTGTTGACGGTGTGGGCCAGGTCCTCGAGGGACGCATCCCCGGGGTCCGCTCCATCGGAACGAACGGGTCGGTCGGCGGCGGACGCGAGCTTCGCATCCGCGGTGTCGATACCTTCGGGTACACCAGCGTGCGCCCGGTCGTGTACATCGACGGCGTCCGGGTCGACACCAACAAGGCGGACTGGGGCTGGATGGCCGGCGTCACCTGCTGCTTCTTCTCCGGCGGGGCCGGCGAAGACCGTCTCTCCGACCTCAACCCCGAGGAGATCGACCGCATCGAGGTCCTCAAGGGCCCCGCGGCCGCGACCCTCTTCGGCTCCGAGGCTGCCGCCGGCGTGATCCAGATCTTCACCAAGCGCGGCCGGAGCAACACCCCCTCCACCTTCACCCTCAACACCGGTGTGGGCATGAACCGCCTCCGGGCGAACCTTCCCACCACGTTGCGGCCCAACTTCAGGGGACCCGACGGTTTCGTGCCGTGGGATCCGAACGAGACGCTCATCGAAAACGGACTCGTCAACAACTACGACCTCTCGGCGTCGGGTGGCGGTGAAGACGTCACGTACTTCGTGTCGGCCGGGCTGTCGTACGAGGAAGGCTCGATCAAGCCCAACGACCAGACCCGCGGGAACATCCGCGTGAACCTGAACTGGACGGCGTCGGAGAATCTCTCCATCGGTCTGACTTCCGGGTATGTCCGGAACAAGATCTGGGCGCTGCAGACCGGCAACAACTGGCTGGGCATCTACACCAACGCCCTCCTCAGCAACCCGCTGAATGCCACCGAGGAAGAGCCCTACGGCGGCGGCCTGGACGTCAACGTGGCCAACTCCCAGGCGATCAAGACGTTCTCGGACGCGGACCGCTGGACCGGTAGCGTCAAGCTGAACTACAACCCGATGCCGAACTTCACCCATCGCTTCACCTTCGGGCTCGACGCGGTGAACGACCAGAAGACCCGGCACCTGCCCTGGGGCCGGTACTACACGTACCTCGGCGAGCGGGGCGAAAAGAACATCGGTTACCGGTCGGCCCGGAAGTTCACGAGTGACTTCCTCTCCTCGTACGACTACGACAACATGTTCGGGATGGACTTCCTGACCGGGTCGCTGTCGTTCGGCGGGCAGGGCTACTGGGACGTCGGATCGAATTCGATGGCGACGGGACAGGGCTATGCCGCCGACGGCGTTACGACGGTGAGAGGCGCCTCCGAGACCATCGGGGACGAGTCCTTCGTGGAGGAGATCAACATCGGCTTCTTCCTCCAGAACCGTTTCGACCTCACCGACGACCTCTTCCTCACGGCCGCGGTCCGCGCGGACGGGAACTCCGCGTTCGGTGACAACTACGGCTTCCAGATCTATCCGAAGGCGGACGTTGCGTACAACATTCCGCAGGCAGTCCTTCCCGAAATGGTCTCCAGCCTGAAGTTCCGTGCGGCTGTGGGCATGGCGGGCAAGGCTCCCGGAGCGTTTGCCAAGTTCCAGACGTTCTTCCCCATCACGGTGCTCGACGACAAGCCCGGCGTAGCGCCGGCGGGCGCGGGCAACCAGGACATCGAGCCCGAGAACAAGCGGGAAATCGAGACTGGTCTCGATGTCGGCCTGATGAACAACAAGATCGGCATGGAGCTGACCTACTACGACGCTCGCACGATCAACGCCCTCTTCTACCTGCCGAAGGCACCCAGCACGGGGACATACGGGCGGGTGGAGAACTGTTGCATCTGGCTGAACCGGGGCTTCGAGTCGGCCGTGACCGCTTCGCTGGTCGAGTCGGCTTCGCTGCGCTGGAACATGAACCTCACCTACGAGTGGAACTACAATCGTCTCCACGACCTCGGCGAGGCGGCGATCGACGATTCGGTCGCGATGTACACGAAGGACCCGGAGACCGGGTTCTGGCAGTTCAGCCACTGGCGCCACACCCGTCAGCTGAGCGGCTGGTTCGAGGGTGAGTCCATCGGCAACCTGTGGAGCTTCGCGCACGAGGGCTGGGATCCGGAGACCCGCAGGCACATCCGGACGGAACGCCCGTTCAACCTCGGCCTGAGGTTCCCCACGCACATGGGCTCGGTCAACAACGTCTTCCAGATCATGGGCGACATGACGGTAAGGTTCCAGCTCCGGGCCGAGACCGGTGCGGACATGCTGAACGTCGACCGCGGCTACGGCGTCCGCCAGCTCGCGTACGACGAGTATCTGGGGGCTCTCAACCCGGACGGATCGGCGACCCCGGCAAGCGACTCGATCCTGGATTACCACCGCACCTCGTATCCGGTTGATTCGCGCGCGCACATCCGGCTTCAGGAAGTATCGCTGGCGTACACCATTCCGGAGAGCGTCAGTGGCAGGCTCGGACTGCAGAGGACGACCGTCATGCTGTCCGGCTACAACCTGCACTGGTGGGACGACTGCAACTGTCAGGACCCCAACTCGTCGTACCACGCCACTGACTTCACCAGCATACCCTTCCTGAGCCCAGGATCGCCAAGAAAGGTCCAGTTCTCGGTGAGGACCCGGTTCTAGCACCGGCGCACACCTTATCTTGACTGCCAAGAAACAGGAGGAGGAAAAATGAATTGGAAGAAGAAAGGACAGGTTCTGAGCGCTGCGCTTCTCGCAGTGACGCTCGGTGCCTGCGACATCCTTACCGTGAATGACCCGGGGCGGTATACGGGCCCCGACCTCGATAACGCACTCCAGGCGGTCGCCGACGGCGTGGAAGGGCGTTCACACCTGTACGTTCAGTACATCACGATCTCCCATGCCCTGCTGGGGGACGAGTACCAGCACACCGGCACCTGGTCGGGCTACGACAACCTCGACCATGGCAGCATCGAGTACGGCTGGTACGGCTACTACGCGCACTATCATACGAACCAGCGTGTATTCGCGGAGCAATCCTGGGACCGCTTTGAGAGGGTAATGGGTGCGGCGGAAGCCGCGAGCAGCTCCGTGGGCGCCCAGGTCAGGCTGGCCCGGGGCACACACACGCTCCTGTCGGTGATGGCCAATTGCGAGTCGGTTGTGGAGCCTGCGCCTTCGCCCAGCCTGTCGGACACCGAGGTCCGCAGGGTTGCGGCCGGGATGTTCGATGAAGCGATCGACGTATCGCAGGCGGCGGGTGCGCCCTTCTACGGGAACGCGGCCCGCGCGGGCAAGGCCATTGCACTCTACCTGTCCGGTGACTATGCCGGCGCGGTGGCCGAAGCCACGCAGGTTCCCGATGGCTTCACCTACGATGCCATCTTCAACCAGGTCTACTGGAACGCCATCGTCACACTGACGACGAAGGGCAACAATGAGGCCGCCGGACTCATGTATTGGCTGTGGCCACGGATCGACAAGACCGAGGACACCCACAGCTACATCAGGGACTGGGCGACGAACGAGCATGACATGCGCATGCCCGCGTGGTTCGATGGCGAGATCGCGACGGACAACGAGACGCCGCACTACAGCCAGTACAAGTACAACAGCCGCCAGTCTCCGATTCCGATGTATCATTCCGATCACATGAGACTGATCGAGGCCGAGGCCAAGGCGATGTCCGGTGACTTCGCGGGCGCGACGGCAATCCTGAACAATCTCAGGGGTGCAGTCGGCCTGGCTCCGCTGGACGTGCCGACCGACGAAACGATGATGGCGACGGCACTGCTCAACGAGCGCTTCGCCGAACTCTTCATGGAGGGCTACCGCATGGTGGACCTCCATCGCTTCGGTCTGGTTCGGGACCGCTTCGAGTCCTTCAACGATCCCGACAGGCGCGGCGTCGGGCGGCCGACGAAGTTCTCCGGCAGCACGAGCGAGGCGCAGTACAACAACGAGATCGATCAGGACGAAGCGGCGCGCTGCTTCCCGATCGCGTGAGGTTGCGTATTGCGTAGACTCGGCGAATGGGTGAGACTCTGAACTCGCCCACTTGTCGCAGTCGTGGACGGGGCGGGGTCGGGCCGGCGGCAGCCGGTCCGGCCCCGCGCCGGTTATTGGGGTGACATGATGAAGTCAGCGAATCTGCGAAACGGGTGGCTGTGCCGCCCGGGATGCCCCGCCGGTCGGATTGCGCTCGCAATCGCGGCGGTGGCCGTTTCGCTGGCTGGACCCGGGTTGACCGCACAGGAGCCCGGCATTCACGTCGGCGCCATCGTCGGCCAGGTGTTCGACCAGGACACCCGGGAGTGGCTCGCCGGCGTCGAGGTCAAAGTCGACGACATGGAGTCGGTCATCACCGATGCGGAGGGAAACTTCAGAATCGATGCCATCCCGGTCGGGTGGCATCTCGTTGTAACCCGCAGGATCGGGTACGAAACGCGCGTCGACACGGTGGGCGTGCCGACCAACTCCGTACTGGCGGTGCAGGTGGCGCTCGCACGGGAGCCCGTGGTTCTGCCGCCGCTCCGGATTACCGTGCGCTCCGCGACGCTCGAACGTAACGGCTTCTACGAACGGGCGCGGCAGGGGTACAGCGGCGTCTACCTCGACCGCGCCAAGATCGAGGCCATGAACGCCACGGCCGTGACACAGCTGTTCCGGGGCATCACCGGGATCCGGATCATCTATGAGGGGCTGTACGGAGCGCGTCTCATTGTCAACCAGGTGGTCAGTCTGAGGGAAGGGGAGGACCAGGACCGACTCGGCGGTTGCGAGCCCTCCTACTGGATCGACGGCATCCGCTCCACCATCAGGACGCCCGACGTGATGCGGCTCGACGAGCTCGAGGGCGTCGAAGTCTACCGGCGGGCCGGTGCCCCGGGGAAATTCATCGACCCGTGCGGGACCATTCTCTTCTGGACGCGAATCCCGACGAAGTAAAAGCCTGGTTCGGGCCTCTCAGAGCGACTTGAGGAAGGCTATCAGCCGCTGCGTGCGAGCCGGCGAAAGACGGTTGAACGCGTCGCGCGCGGCACTTGCCTCGCCGCCATGCATCTCCATCGCCAGCGACAGGTCGAGAGCCTGCCCGTGATGCAGGAACCGATTGCGCAGTCCGAGGCCGACCAGCGGCGCCGTGCGCCACTCGCCCGGTACGCTGCCCGGCGTACATATGTCCGCCAGTTCGCGTCCCATGTCGTGGAGGAGGAGGTCCGAGTAGATGCGGAAGCGCTTGCGGTCGAGCGCCGGATTGTCGTTGGGCGCCGTCGTCATGGTGGGAGTGTGGCAATCGGCGCAACCGATGTCCCGAAAGATTTCTTCGCCCACCGGATCGGGCGGAGTGACGAGCCGGTTGGGAACCAGGAAGCGAACGTAATCCGACAGCAGAGCGATCTCGGAATCGCCGACTTCGGGGTCGGGGGCCGCGTCGATGCCCGGTGGAAGCGGCTCACCGTTGGGCAGCATTTCCTCCGGGTGCTCCGGGGTCGTGAGCCCCATCTCCACTCGGATCGCCTCTTCGACAAACGAATCGAGGGTGGCGTGCGTCGCCCGCAGGCCGAACCTGGCCAGCCGGCCATCGGGGTCGAGTCCGGGGCGCCCGGAGATCCCGTCGCCATCGCCGTCCTCGGGGTCGGAACGGGACAGGATTCGCTCTTCCGCGACCGCCTCCACCAACCCCAGACCGAAGAGTTGCGGCGGGAACATCAGGGTGACTCCGTTGGCCTCCACCGGCGTCCGTTCGGCGCGCAGACCGGCTTCCCTCATGGCCGGCACCACCGACTCCTGCAGAAGACCGCCGCCCAATCGGGTCAGCGGGTCACACCCCGTGTCCGGATCGTAGTGGCTGACCTTGGTCACCGGTTCGGCACCGTGCCCGCCGCTCTCCGGCAGGTCGTGACACGACACGCACCTGGCCTGGTTGAAGATCGGCCCGAGGCCCTCTTCGGGGGTGAACGCGCGGTCGAAGAGGGCACGGCCCTGGCGGAAGCGAAGGAGCTGTTCGTCGGTGAGGCCGGGCAGGGGAGCGCCCGGCTCGCCTTCGACCACCGGGGCCTCGATGGTCGCGCAGCCGGCTACCGCCAGGATAAGGAGGGCACGGAGCCGCGCGACGCCGAAACGCAACGAATCAGGGCGCGCCAGTATTCCGCTCGCGGTACTGGTACAGGAAGCGCAAGGTATCACGCTCACCGTTTTCGTTCTCGGGGCTCAGAAGGCGCAGGTCCTCATACCAGTCCCGACCGTCGATTTCGACCGTCATCCCGACCTCCGCCTCGACCTCGTCCAGGGGGTGTGTTTCGATGAAGAGCTGGTGCCGGTCGGTAAACTCGATGGTGCTCGAGTACGGGGCCGAAACGACGATGGTATCCGCCTCGTCCAGGACCAGGTGGACCGGACAGTCCGGCTCCTCGATGCAGCTCTCATCCTGAAACCGATAGAAGTTCTGCGAGATGACAACGGTGAGTTGGCTCACATCCTCGGTCGTGATCTCGAAGTAGGCCTCGTCCGGCGGCCCACCGGGACGAAGCCAGTCGCACCCGGCGACAAGAAGCAGGCCGACAGCCACGACGATCTGAAGTGGATGAATCTGTTTCGCCATGGTCACAACACTCCTGCCGGCGGTCAAACGATGGTTGTGGCTAACTGATTGCCCCTGCGGCCCGCGGAAGAATCCCCCGGCGTCGACTCCGGGCCACGATAGAACGCTAGGGCGGTTCCGTTTGTTTCGCAAGCTCCCATTTCCGCTCCCTTCCGGGACCGGTTTGGCAGCGCAGTGCGGGATGCACGCTTGACGACTCGTACCAGGCAACCGAATACATGATAGCTGTCGGCGAAGGGATCACCCGGGTTCCGGGCCCGATGAAGCCAAACTGCGCAGCGGAGGTCTCCATGTCTTTCATCGGTCGCCTGGTTTGCTGTCTGTCCCTTGTCCCTGTCCTTACGGTCGGGGGCAACGCGGACGCCCAGGAAATTGACGTCACCCGGTATCATCGCGCCGAACGTCTCCTCGCCTGGAACCTCAATCCCCTCATCAGCGGTGGGGCCGTGTCCCCGCAGTGGATGACGGGCGGGCACCGCTTCTGGTACCGTAACCAGACCGGTGACGGGGCCGAGTTCGTGCTCGCCGACCCGGAGCAGAGGTCACGCACCCTCCTCTTCGATCACGACCGGCTGGCCGCCGCCATGTCTCTGGCGGCCGACACCGCCTTCGACGGGCGGAAGCTGCCCTTCCAGACCTTCGAGTTCGCCGACGGCGAGGATGCCATCCGTTTCAACGCCAACAAGCGCGGTTTCACCTGCGATATCCGCGCCTACGAGTGCGAGACAGGCGACACGCTTACCGCCCGGACGCCCTTCGTGCGCTCTCCCGATGGTCTCCGCGAGGCTTTCGTGCACGAACACAACCTCTGGGTGCGGTCCGTCGAGGGTGGTGACTCGACGCAGCTGACCACCGACGGCGAGGAGTACTGGTCCTACGGCGTCATCGCGCTCCGCCCCTCCCAGATCACCGCGTCTCTGGCCGCCCGTCCGGTCCTCCAGTGGTCCCCCGACTCGAGGCGGATCGCGGTGCAGCGGATGGACGAGCGCCACGTGGAGCGGATGCCGATCATCTCCCACACTTCGATCCGGCCGAAGCTGTACACCTACCCCTACGGCCTCCCGGGGGACTCGATCGTCGCGGCCTTCGACATCCACGTGATCGACGTGGAGACCGGGGGGAACGTGAAGCTGCAGACCGATCCGCAACCCTACCTGACCTTCACGGTGACGGGCATGCGCGACTCCACCTGGGTGACGGTGAAGTGGAAGGAGGGGGGTGAGCGGCTGTACTATGTGCGCGGGTCGCGGGGCGGCAAGAACGTGACGCTGTACGAGGCCGACCTCGAGACCGGAGCGGCCCGTGAAATCCTCGAGGAGACGCGCGCCACGCATGTCGAACTCAACCTCGACCTGATAGGCGGCTACCCGAACTGGGACGTGATCAACGGGGGTGAAGACGTGATCTGGTTCTCGGAGCGGGACGGGTGGGGGCACCTCTACCGTTTCGACGGCGACGGGCAGCTCAAGGGGCGGATCACCGAGGGGGCGTGGACGGTGGGCGACATGCTGCACATCGACGAGGAGTCGGGGCGGATCGTCTTCACCGCGCGGGGGATGGAGGAGGGGAGGATTCCGACGATGGCGGATCTGTACGCCATCAGCCTGGACGGCACGGGGCTCGAGCGTCTCGGGGGAGAGGACGCGGACCACACGGTGCGCGCCAGCCCCGACGGCCGCTACTTCGTCGATGCGTACTCACGCCCCGACACGCCTCCGGTGAGTGTCGTGCGTGATCGTGCCGGCCGGGTGGTGATGGAACTGGAGCGCGGGGACGTCTCCCGCATGGAGGAGGTGGGATGGTCCCCGCCCGAGGTCTTCGAGTACAAGGCCCGCGACGGCGTGACGACCATGTACGGGCTGATCCACAAGCCCTCCGACTTCGATCCCGAGAAGGTCTACCCGGTCGTGGACTACATCTATCCGGGTCCGTTCATCGGGAGCGTGGGGCGGTGGAATTTCGGCGGCGGGACGATCGGTGCGGCGCTGCGCGGCGACCAGGACGCACTGGCCGAGCTGGGGTTCATCGTGGTGCAGATGGACCATCTGGGCACGCCCTTCCGCTCCAAGGCCATCCAGGACAACTACTGGGGGAACATGGGCGACAACGGGATCCCCGACCATGTGGCTGCCGTCAAGCAGCTCGGCGCCCGCTACCCGTGGATCGATCTGGACCGGGTGGGGATCTACGGTCACTCCGGCGGCGGCTTCGCCTCGACCGACGCGATCCTGCGCTACCCGGACTTCTACAAGGTGGCGGTGTCCACGGCGGGGAACCACGACAACCGCAGCTACCACGCGGCCTACGCCGAGAAGTACCAGGGTCTGCTGGTGCGGGACACGGTCAAGGGCACGGACAACTACGCGAACCAGGTGAACGCGTCGCTGGCGGAGAATCTGAAGGGGAAGCTGTTCCTGATGACCGGCGACATGGACGACAACGTGCACCCGTCGATGACCTACCGGGTCGCCAATGCGCTGATCGCGGCCAACAAGAACTTCGACTTCCTGATCCTGCCGGACCGGGCGCACGGGCTCAATGAGCCGTATGTGATCCGGCGGCGCTGGGATTACTTCGTGGAGCACCTGCTGGGGCTGGATCCGCCGGAGGACTACGTGATCCAGCCGCCGCCGGGGTGAGGGGGGAGTATATGAGTACATGAGTAGGTTGAACGAGCTGCGAAGCCAGACCGGGGCCCTGATCGAGGACCCCAACTTCCGGCGGTACCATGTCCCCGGAGGACCCGTCCCCATGACCCGTCCCACCCGCCGTCACGACCCCCTCCGAGTTTGCGCCTGGCCCCCGTTCCTTTCCGCGCTTGCGGTTGCGCTGGCCTGCGCGCTGACCGTCCCCCTGTCCGCGTCGTCCCAGACTCGGTCCGCGGCCCGCATCTCCGAAGAAACCCGCGTCATCGACACCTACCCGTTCTCGGAGCCGGATCCCATCCCGATCCTGGTCAGCGACGCGCGCCTGTACCCCTACCACGCCTTTCGCGGCTACTCGGCCACCTCCGAGCCGCGCGAGTGGAAGGTGGTGAAGCTGGAGAACGACCTGATCGAGGTCTTCGTGCTCCCGGAGGCGGGGGGGAAGGTCTGGGGGGCGGTGGTGAAGGAGACCGGGCACGAGTTCATCTACCGCAACGAGGTCATGAAATTCCGCGACATCGCGCTGCGGGGGCCGTGGACCTCGGGGGGGATCGAGTTCAACTTCGGGGTGATCGGCCACACGCCCGCGACCGCGACTCCCGTCGACTACCTTGTGCGGGAGAACCCGGACGGCAGCGTCAGCTGCTTTGTCGGGGCGATGGACCTGCCGTCGCGCACCCACTGGCGGGTCGAGATTCGGCTCCCTCCCGACCGGGGCTACTTCGAGACCCGCGCGCTCTGGTACAACCCCACGCCGCTTGAACAGCCCTACTACAACTGGATGACCGCGGCGGCCTTCGCGCAGGACGACCTGGAACTCTACGTGCCCGGAGGGTCCTACCTGGAACATTCGGGGCGCGAGCGGCCGTGGCCGGAGGACGAAGCGGGCCGCTTCCTGCCACTCTATCGGAACAACCGGTTCGGAGGACACAAGTCCTACCACGTGGTGGGCGAGCTGAACGACTTCTTCGGCGGCTACTACCACGATGACGGGTACGGCTGGGGCCACTGGGCGCGCTACGAGGAGATGCCGGGCCAGAAAATGTGGCTGTGGGCGCTTTCGCGTCAGGGAGGGGTGTGGGAAGACCTGCTGACCGATACCGACGGGCAGTATGTGGAGTTCCAGGCGGGGCGGCTCTTTGTGCAGTACTCGCCGGGGGAACATGTGAATCCGGTCACGCAGGCCGCGTTCGATCCGCTGTCGGCGAGCGCCTGGACGGAGACGTGGTTTCCGCTGGAGGGGACGGGCGGGCTGAGTGATGCCTCGCGCGAGGGGGCGATGCATGTGGAGTTGGGGGACAGCGTGCTGCGGGTGGTCGTCAACGCTTTCGGCGACGTGACGGACACGCTGCGGATCTGGGCAGGGGAACATCTGATCGAGAACAGCGTGGTCGACCTGGTGGCGCTTGAGCCCTTCGAGGTGATGATCTTTCACGTGGCGTCCGATCCGCCGGTGAGGGTGCAGCTGCCGGGGCTGGATCTCGACTACACCACCGGGTCGCGGGACCGTGCGTTGTCTCGTCCGTTCGAGACGGATCCGAGCGCGTGGGCCAGCATCCCGGAGGCGGATCGGCTGGTCTACCAGGCGCGCGAGCTGGCGAAGGGGCGGCGCTACGGCGAAGCGCGGGCGTTGTTCGAGGAGGCGGCCGGGCAAGAGCCGTGGAATCGCGGGGCGCTGCTGGGACTGGCCGACCTGGCGCTGAGGTCGGCCCGCTACGAGGAGGGGCTGGAGCACGCGCGGCGGGCGCTGCAGCTGGACACGTATGACGCGGCGGCGAACTTCGTGGCGGGGAACCTGTACCGGGCGTTGGGGCGCGACATGGACGCGCGCGATGCCTTCGGCTGGTCGGCCCGGGCGGTGGCGTTTCGGGCTGCGTCGTATGTTCGGCTGGGTGAGGTGATGGTGGGGGCGGGGA
>VXOC01000137.1 GCA_009840215.1 Gemmatimonadota bacterium
GCCGTCACCCGCCCGATCCGCTCGACCAACTCCGGATCCCCCGCCGCCCCCAGCCCGATGTTATGCGGAAACACCGTAGCCCCCAGCACATTCGCATTCCCATGAACCGCGTCCACGCCATAGAGAATCGGGATCGCCAGGTGATCCTCATCCTCCTCCATCGAAGCCGCCCGGTACGCATCGGTCATCGCCACCCAGTCGGCCGGACGATTCTCCCCCGGGCACGAACCGGCGCCGCTGAGCACCGAACCAATGTGGTACCGCTTCACCTCGGCGGGGCTGACGTGCATGCGTTCCGGCTGTGTCATCTGCCCGATCTTCTGGTCGAGAGTCATGCGGGAGAGGAGTTCCCGCACCCGCTCCTCGATGTCGGATGCACGCGCGGCCACGACCGCCCCCGAGCTTGCGAAACTCGTCACAAGCCGGCCTCTGCTTTGGAGGCACGCCTAGCCACCACCGAACGCCGGAAGCTCGTGAAACCGTTCACAAGCCCGCTCCCGGCAGCCCGTGGAAAAACTCCTCCGGACATTCGACCACCGAGGCATCCGGCCTGGGCCGCTTCGCTCGAGGCCTCTCGATGTAATGTCTACTTTCCATTATGGAATGTGTAGTATACATTGGTTCCTCGCATGGATTCGCACTGCGTTGCTCCTCGGGCGAATAGCCCTGCTATTCACCTCTCGGCGCGCCTTGCCAGCCCGGCGCCTCGCCGCTCTCGGTGCTCGGGCGGCTTTATCCACGGACTGCTGGTCCACAGATCGCTCGCCGGCGCTCACAGGCTCCCAGCCCCCCACTACATCCCAATATGCAGGTACGTCCGAACCTCCCACTCCCGCCCGTTCTCGCTACCCAGATCCGGATTACACTCCATCCTCCCAAACTCATCGGCACTCATCGCCGGACAATACCGCGGCGAAAACTCATTCAGCGTCCGCACGGTCGCACGCACCCCGAACCGCGTCTGCGGCAGATCGAACCATTCCGGCGCCCCGAGCGAATACGACACATCCCCCATCAGCTGCACCGGAAAAGTCAAGTTGAAGTCCCGATGATAGTCATACGGCCCCCAGTCGTTCACGCGCATCATCCCCTGAAACCGCGCCGATCCGCCGATCACACGCAGGTCAAGCCCCGCCCGGCTGATCACGCGCTCATCGTCCCCATTAGGCTCGCCCTTCCCGGCGAACATATTCGCGATCACGCCCGCCGCCGGCGAACGCTTCGACACCACCCTCGCCTTGAACTCCCACAGATCCCGCCCAGGCGGCGCCCCCGGAAACGCGAAGGTCGACCGCCCATCCGCAAAGATCCCGATCCCGGCGTCCTGCGTCGTCGCGAAGCTGAAATACACGAACCCGACCGAAGCCGCGAAACCCGCATCCTCCCGCTCGTCGCTGTCCCAGTTGTACATCCAGGTGGCCGGCGTGGGATCATAGGTGACGAGGATTTCCGCCGCGCGGGTCTCCCGGTTGCCGCGCACCGCGAAGGGGTCCTCCAGGATGTTGCGGGGACGTCCGGGCGCGGGCACGTCGGCGGGGACCGGCCCGATGAGCGGTTTCCGCCATAGCAAATTGGGCGCGATCTGCCAGTTGCCCGCGAGGAAAGTGAATCCGGTGATCACGTTGCGCTGGTTGCCGCTGCCGGTGTCCTTCAGCGTCCAGCCGGTGTAGGTCTGGGTCTGCGTGAAGCCGCCGTCGGCCACCAGCCCCATTGCGGCGCCCTGCAGGTACCAGTTCAGTCGCCCACGGGTCAGGGAGATCTTCGCCTTGGCGCCGAGGGCGTCGGACGCCCTGATCTCGTCGCCTAGCACCTCGTAGCCGCCCGGCCCTCCCCGCACGACCTGGAAGGGCTGCCCCTCCTTCGTGCTCCCCGACCAGATCCCTCCCACTTCGAAGGTCGCGCCGCCGCTCGTCGCCGCGAGGTGCAGCGTGGCCTTGCGAGTGGGAGGCAGGGGGATCGCGAACGAACTGCTCGCGGCCCGGCCGGCCGACGCGAGGTCCTCCTGGTAGATGGCGGTGGCCTCAAGGGGACCTGGCCCGGTCTGGTACTTGGCCAGCACCGCCGGATTCGCGCCCCACCACAGCTCCGGCCCGATCGCGACCTTCAGCCCCTCCAGGCCGAGCTTGCCGGTGAACTCCATCCCGACCGGCGCGAGACCGTTGTAGACGTCGATGTTGGGTCCGTAGTTGGCCTCCTGGTAGAGCCCGAAGAAGTCTCCCTCATAGCCCCAGTGGTAGTGTCCCGTACGGTAGAAGCCCTGCAGGCTGAACCACTTGTCGTCCCATGAGACGTTCGCGTTGTACACCTTGAGCCGCTCGATGTCGTGCAGCGCGACATCGCCGCCGTCGGTCCTCACGTTGCGGGGACGGCCCCGGTTCTCGTAGAAGATCTCGTCGATGGGGTTGGTGGGGACGTCGCCCAGGACGTTGAACGAGACGGTCGCGAGCATGTTCTTCACGGGCTGCGCGGTCACGTCCGCGTAGAAGGACTGCATCCTGTCGAAGCCGCGGAAGCTCGGGTAGGCGGGGTTGCGCTCGGGCGCCTCCTCGGGGGTGCTGACCTGGGAGCCGCCCGTGCTGAACGTCTCCAGCTCGATGCGGACGCCGCTCAGGTGGACGCGGTCGCGGGCCATGGCCAGGAGCGCGGCCCGGTCGCCGAGCGCCCGCAGTCCCATTTCGGCCGGCTGAATGGCGGCGAAGTGTTCGCGGACGGATGCGAGGTCGGTCCCCGGCGCGTAGGGGTCGAGCGTGTACGCCTGCTGGAGCGCGTAGTACGCGGCCCTGGGGTAGAGTTCGTAGAGCCGGTTGTGCTCGGTGGGGCCCTTGGCGACCATCCCCCACCACTCCTCGTTCATGTTGTTTTGGCCCTCGACGAAGTCCTCCACGTACCCGCCGTTCGCCCACGACGCGTTCGTGTCCTGGATGTCGAGCCGCGACTCCTGCCCGAACTTCCACCAGCCGTCCGACCACTGGAAGGTGAGGCCGCCGATGGAGTTGCCGACCAGGCCCTTCCCCGCCGATTGCTCGTAGATCTCGCGCCACTGCCCGATCAGGTACTTCGCCTGGGTGACCTGGTCCTCGCGCATGTCCTTCGCGTTCCACACGTCGGCGCCGAACTCGGTGAACATGACGGGGCGGCCGAGCTTGTCATGCACCTCCTGGAAGAGGTCGCCGAAGGAGATGCCGCGGTAGACGTTGGTGCCGAAGACGTCCAGGTCGGGGACCTCCTCGGCGATGATCTCGATGTACCCGAGGTCGCCGTTGGCCATCGCGACGGGGCGGGTGGGGTCCATCTCCTTGATGCGCGCGGCCGCCTCGCCGAAGAGCGAGTACATGTGGCGGGCGCGGACCGCGTCGGCCTCTTCGGTGGGCAGGTCCTCGGTCTCGGCGGAACTCCACACCAGCCCGTAGTTGTTCTCGTTGCCGAGGAGCCACATGAGGAGGCCGGGCGTGCCGCGGAAGTCGTCCACCAACTCCTCGATCTCGGCCATCACCTGCGCCCGGGCGCGAGGGTCCGAGTAGTCCGTGTTGGCGCTGAAGACGCCGTCCACGGTGACCCCGTAGCGGGCCATCGCGTGGTTGAGGATCGTGAAGATCCCGTAGCGCTCGTAGATGTGCCGGACCCACTTCGGCGTGATCCCCACATACGTGCGGATCGCGTTGCCTCCCATCGCCTTGAGCAGCGACATCTCGCGCTCGAGCGCCGCCTCGATGATGTGGTCGGGCTCGGTCCAGAAGTTGTAGTTGTAGGTGGTGCCGATGGGGAAATAGTCCCAGTTGACGCCCTGCACCATCATGTCGCGGCCGTCCACCCGGAGGCGCGTGCCGGAGTCATCGGTGACGAGTTCGATGAGGGGGAGGTGGGGGGGGTCGGATTGCGCCGCCGCGGGGGAAGGCTGCGCGAGGATCGGAGAGAGTGCCGACAGGGCGGCAAGTGCCCTGATGAACCGGCCATTCCCCCTGCGGATCGAACTCATGGTGGCATCCCCTCCGGACGGGCCCGGACTACTTTGTTCGGCTACCGAACAAAGTGCCGACGGTGGGGGGTTGCTGTCAAGCAGCAGGCCTGACCGGGCTCCGGAGTGCGGGTCGGCTACTCCAGTTGACACGCAAGTCCATGCTTGCATATCATGAACCATGTGGACATCTATCGCGCGATCGCTGACCGAACCAGGCGGGCCATCCTGGATGAACTCGTCGATCGGTCGGGTCAATCGCTTTTCGAGCTCTGCGCGCGCCTGATCATGAAACACGGCATCAGCTCCTCACGGCAGGCGATCTCACAACATCTGGACATCCTCGAAGCCGCCGGGCTCATTCGCACGAAGCGCGAGGGGAGATCCAAGCTCCACTGGTTCGTGGGCGCCCCGCTGGAGGCAATCGGCGAGCGGTGGCCGACCTCGACAGACGAGGACACTTCACACTCAACGGACAAGAACATCGAGAAATGAGAATCAACCACACCAGCGTCTGCGTGGACGATCAGCAGAAGGCACTTCGCTTCTACACGGAAACGCTCGGCTTTCGGCTGAAGCACAACATTCCCCTCGGAGAGCACGCGTGGATCACCGTGGTATCCCCGGAAGCTCCGGAGGGGACGGAGTTGGTGCTCGAGCCTGCTGCACACCCCGCAGTCCGTCAATACAGGACGGCGCTTGTGGAGGACGGGATCCCCTTTACCGCCTTCACGGTCGATGATGTCGAAGCCGAGCACGAGCGTCTCGTGGCGGAAGGCGTGCGATTCGTGCAGCCGCCGACGGACCTCGGGACCGTCATTACCGCGGTCTTCGACGATTCATGCGGCAACCTGATCCAGATCATGGAAGAGAAGGGTCAACCGTGAACAGGATGCTCCGGAACATCGTCGCCGCCATCGTCGGCTACATTGCCATGGCCGCCGTGCTCTTTGCGGCCTTCTCGCTCCTGTGGCTGACCCTGGGACCCTCGCGCGCCTTTCAACCGGGTTCGTGGGAGGTACCCGGGGGCTGGGCACTCGGGTCGGCCGTGCTTGGGCTCGCGGCCGCGTACATTGGCGGACGAGTCTGTGCCAGGGTGGCGCACGATGCCAGGGCCGCCACGATTCTGATCGCCATCGTGATCGTACTCGGGGTGGTGAGGGCCCTGATGCCGTTGGAGATCCCGGCGGGACCGCGCCCCGACGACCTGTCGATGATGGAAGCGACCGCGGGCGCCATCCACCCGGCATGGTTCAACTGGCTCAACCCGCTGATCGGGGCCGTGGGCGCCTGGTTCGGATCGCGGAAGTTGCGCGTGTAGCAGTCCATTCCAGCCATGGGGACCGCGGGAACCGGTACGAGGTCTCCGGTTACCTTCCCGGTATGAGCAACCAAACCGCCATGAGCGCGCACCGCCGCCACCGCACTATTCCGTTCCTCCTCTCCCTGTGCATCGGACTCGCCTCATGCGAAGCCGGTCGCGATTCCACGATGGAGGTCGCCGTGCACGCGAACAATACCAGGGACTTGCACCCTTCGTTCCCCGACAGCAGCGTCGTGGGGAACAACTCTCTCGTGGACTCCGCAGGTCTGGCCGGCCTCGAGGTAAGCGTGATGGGACGCACCTTCACCGCCGGGGAACTCGAGTTCGGATCTTCCGCCCGGACGCTATGGTACGTGGACGAATCAGGACAGGTCCAGGTGTCGCTACGCCTCCTGCAGCGGGGCCAGGTCGTGGCCGGAGGAGCCACATCGTGGTCCCTGAGGCCGAAGACGGAATGGCTGCTTGTCGTCTCCCGGGGGATCGTTCCCGCACAAAGTGGCGACAACTACACCATCGACGATGTGACGAGCCCTACCTGCGAATCACTCGCGATCCCTTACTGCGACGGCGTGCTCCGCATGCGGATTGAGGACTCGGCGGCCAGCTTTCTCGAGGAAGGGCTTTGGCTATTCTGGGTGGGCATCGACATCGATCCGGCCGCTGGGGTCGTCAACTGACCTGCTGACGCTGACGTTGCGTCTCGTCTCCGGTCACTCCACCTCGCAAACGTGGTCGAAAACCGCGACGGCCATCCGTCCGCAAGCGGCCTTCACCCGCCCCCAATCCTGCCATTGCGGCGCCAAATCCCTGTACTCGGAGAGATCCAACTCGTCCAGATCATAGGGAAGCGGGTTGGCCAACTGCGCCTGGAGTTGCTGGAGGGCCGACTCACCACTTTCCTGGGGATACCGCCGATCGAACGACCGCAACGCCTCGCCGGTCGAGTCGGCCCCCAAGTGGGTCGCCAGGGCCACGGATTCCAGTTGCTGGAGCACTGCGTCGAAGCGCACGCGGAGATCGGTCAGGACGTGATCGGCGTCCAGTGAGAAACGGTGCTCGGCGTGGATGGCGGCCGCGGTACCTCCGACCAGTACGGCTTCGGGCAGGATCTGCTGAAGGCGAGCCGCCGAGGAAAGCAGCTCCTCCCACTCAGGAAGGCGTCCGGTTTTCCCTGGCATATCGAATCCAGAAATGATGACGGCCTCCGACTCCTCCCGGGCCCCCACACCCTCCTTCACCCGTTTCTCCAATCCCAGGGGCTAACGCCTCCAGGCCTCCGGACCGGGAATCCCCCGGCTCGTCATCACTTCGAGTCCCTGCAACCGATCCCCTCGACCGTCCCCACCACCCAACCCCGCCACCGACGCACCCCTCAGAATCCCGCGGATCCGGCCCGTGCCCGGGTCGCGCACAATCGCCACGGGCCGGTTGCTCTCCCGATCCAGCGTGGCCGTCCCCCCCGGCCCCGACAGGGTGATGCCGGCAAGCCGGTCCTCCCACTCCGCCCGCACCGGAAGGGCGAAAACGAAGCTCGACCCCCTGTCGTCCCCCGCCGCTTCCGCCATGCCGAATCGCACCGAGAAGAGTTCGTCGCCAGCGGCAGTGCGCCCCGTCAACTGATGGGTGCCGCCAGCCGGCGGAAGCGTGGGCGGCGCATCGACAACCAGCGCGGGTTCCAGGAACGGCGCACCGTCGGCGTTCACACCGCCCCACACCAGCAGCGAGCGAACCGGTGCGGCCGCGGCAGAACCTCGCACACGCTCGTCGACCAGGCGGTAGGTGTACGCGTTCGTGAAGTGGTAGTCGCTGATCCAGCGCACCGATCCGCAACTCGACATCAGGTCAGGGGTCGCTGCCGAAACCAGCTTGCCGACACCGGGATCGTAGCCCCACGCGCCGATCGATCCGTCTGTGTAGGGATAGTACGGATCCGGGTCCTCCTCTTCGCAGGGAGCGGAGCCGAGATTGAAGAGATGGCCGACCTGCTGCAGGAATGCGTTGGCGTCGGGGACTACAAAACCATGACGGCCACCCCGGCTGCTCAATCCGGTTCCACCCTCGACGGCACCCGACATCATCCCCATGTAGCGGGTGAGTCCGATCAGGGCACCACCCCTCTCCATGGACCGAACCAGCGCAGTCTCGCGATACAGTTCGCCTACCTCGTTGGTCGAGGTCCACACCGGCTCGTGGACCTCGGCGGTCAGATCGGCGACCGGAAGCCGCGTCCGCACCGGTGCCAGCAGTTCATGGGTGACGGGACTGTCGGCCATCTCTTCGGCCACATCCAGGATCGCCGAGTCCGGGTCCTCGCTCCACAGGAAGGGGAGGAGCATGAAATCCAGGGGTGGCATGGTCTCCACGCGGATCGCCGAACGGCCGCTCGCCGGGATGCGCGGCGTGACGCCCAGCGCCGGGTCCAGAGTCCCCTCGGGGTCGATCTCGATCACCATTTCCAGGCCCGGCTGCACCAGGTGGCCCGGGATTTCGGCGTTGGCCGACTTCAGGAGCGAACCCTCGTCGATCTCGGTGGGAATGGGCGTCGGCTTGCCGGGGATCTCGACCGTGTGTGTCTTGGTCCCATCAAGATAGAAGTTGGCCCGAACACTCGGAATCCCGGCGTCCGTCGTTCGCCGGGCAGTCGGGAACACACGCAACAAGGCGTCCTCACCCGCAACCAGCGGGACCGGGAATCGGCGCGATTGAACGGCCTGTACCAGGTAGGCGGCAACTTCCTGACAAGACGACACCCGCCGCCGCGGAATGCTCTCCAGCCACAGCTGCAACCCGGGATCGTCAGGTGCGCAAACGCGGGTCCCCCCCGCAATGAGAGTCCCGAGATTGCCAAGACTCATCCACCTTGCCGGAATCTCACCCGATAGCCGAGAGTTGTGGCGCAGGTTGAGAGTTGCAAGGGTGGCCAGGTCGCCCAGTTCCTCGGGGACCTGTCCCGCCAGGTCGTTGGAGGAAAGGTCCAGGTCTCGAAGCCGGACCAGGTCGCGGAGGGCCGGAGGAATGGGTCCCGTCAGTTCATTGCGCGAAAGGTCCATCAACTCCAATCGCCCCATGCGTCCGAGTTGGGACGGTATGGAGCCTGTCAGCCGGTTCCCCGCGAGATGTAAGTCTTCGAGGCGCCCGAGCTGTGCAAGCTCCGCCGGAATCGGGCCGGCCAGATGGTTGTCCCGCAGGTTCAGCCGGACCAGGTGGAGCTGGCCAAGTTGCTCCGGAACCTGACCCGTCAGTTCGTTGTTCGAGAGGTCGAGTCTGGCCAGTGAGGCGAGATTGGCGAGTTGCGTCGGGATCGGACCCGTCAGGTCGTTGTATGGCAGGCTCAGATTGACGAGAGTTCCGAGATTGCCGAGCTCGCCCGGGATCAGGCCATTCAGACTGTTGTTCGACAGATCCAGGTCGTGGATGACTGGGAATCCGCCGAGCTCCTGCGGGATCATACCCGTCAGGGCGTTGTCGCTCAAGTCGAGCGAACGAAGTGTATTGAGTTTCGCGAGCTCCGGCGGGATGGGACCGGTAAGGTCGTTTCGCGACAGACTCATGATGTCGATGAGCGGAAGATTGCCCAATCCCGCCGGAATCGGACCGATCAGGCGATTGCCATCCAGGTACATCGTGGTGAGGTTGGGCAGGTTGCCCAGCTCCGCCGGAATTGGACCCGTCAGGCGATTGCCACTCAGAATCATGTGGGAGAGGTTGGGCAGGTTGCCCAGCTCCGCGGGAATCGGACCCGTCAAGCGGTTGACCGTGAGGCGCATCAGGCGGAGACTGTCCAGGGCTCCCAACTCCCCCGGAATCGGGCCCGTCAAGTCGTTGTAGCCCAGATCCAATCCGCGAAGATTCGTCATGTTGCCCAACTCTGCCGGAATCGGACCGGTCAGATGGTTGACCTGCAGCTGCATCTCGGCGAGACCGGCCAGGTTGCCCAACTCCGCCGGAATCGGACCCGTCAGCTCGTTGGCGGCCAGGAGCAGTTCGGTTAGTTCGCGGAGGTTGCCGAGTCCGGCCGGGATTGGGCCCGTCAGGTCGTTCTGGATGAAATTCAGGAATTTCAGCGCGGTGAGGCGGCCCAGCGATGCCGGTATCGCGCCCGTGAGCCGGTTCTGCGCCACGTCCAGGTGGACGAGATTGGTAAGGTTGCCAAGCTCGGCGGGAATCGTACCGGACAGCCTGTTGTCGCCCAGATCCAACAGAGTCAGCGCACTGAGGTCACCGAGCTGCGGAGGAATCGTACCCGACAGTCTGTTGCCCCTGACCGACAGGACCTCGAGCGCGGTAAGGTTGGCGAGCTCGGCGGGGATCGAACCTCTCAGGGCGTTATCCGAGAGTCGCAGCTGGACTACGCGCAGCGAATCGTCAACCGTCACTCCATGCCAGCGCCAGACCGGCTCGTCCGACAACCAGTTGCCCCGAAAACGCCACCCCGGTCCCTCCGTCGCCTCGTAGAGCGCAACCAACGCTGCCCTTTCGGAGTCTTCGCCCGGCTGCGGCTCGATCGGATCCTCCAGACACCCCGCGAAAAGGGCCAGGCAGACCCCGAGGAAGAACAGAGGAACGCCTCCGCACGGTTCCCGCTTTGCACACATGAGCACTATCGCCTCCACGCATCCGCACCGGGAATCCCCCGGCTCGTCATCACTTCGAGTCCCTGCAACGGCAACCTCGCCACGCCCCCGATCCCGTCCCCCAGCGCCTCAGCCGCCAACCCCCTCAGAATGCCGCGCACCTGACCCGTCTCCGGATCCCGCAGAATGACCACTGGCCGATCGGTATCCAAATCCACCGTGGCGTTCCCGTCGGGCCCGGAAAGCGTGATGCCTGCAAGTTCCGACGCCCACTCCGACTCCACGGGAATGGCAAATGCGAAGCTCGCCGCACCTCCACCCTCCACTCCCGGCATTCCGAAACGCACCGAGAACAGCTCTTCACCGCCGACGGTCCGCCCCACAATCTCATGTTCGCTCCCCGGCGGAGGCGGGGCGGGCGGCGCATCGATAACGAAGGCGGGCTCGAGGTACGGCACCCCGTCCCCACGCACCCCTCCCCACAGCAGCAGCGAACGGGTGGAGGTTCCCGGCGCAACATCCGCGGCCTCGGCGTCCAACCGGCGAAACCTGGCAGCCTTGGCGAAATGGTAGTCGCTGATCCACCGGGGGGCGTCACACCGGGACATCAGGTCCAGCGTCGCGGGTGATACCAGTTCTTCGGCGCGGGCATCATAGCCCCAGGCACCGACCGATCCGTCGTCATGCGGATAGTAGGGGTCCAGGTGCGCTCCATCGCATGCCGCGAAATGAAGGCCGGAAAGACCACCGACCCCCTGGGCGAAGGCGGTCCCCTCGGGAAGCACGAAGGCGATCCTCCCCCACCCGTATCCGGATTCGCTGCCGCCTTCGACGGGTCCCGACATCATGCCCGTGTACCGGCTCTCCCCGGCGACATAGCTGCCCCGTTCCCAGATGCGAATGGCCGCGGTCTCGCCGTACAGCTCGCTCGCAACGTTGGTCGAAGTCCACACCGGCTCATGGACCGTGGCGGTAACGTCGGTGACAGGCAGCATCGCGCGCATCTCCCAGAACATCTCGTGGTCTTCGGGACGCGCGGCCATCTCTTCCACCAGACCCAGAATCGCCGAATCCGGATCCTCGCTCCACAGGAAGGGAATCAGCGTGAAGTCCAGGGCGGGCATGTCCAGCACGCGGACCGGCAGGCTGCCGCTTTCCGGAATCCGCCTCGCCACGCCCAGGGCCGGATCGAGTGTCCCCTCGGGATCGATCTCGATCACCATTTCCATCCCCGGCTGCACGACCGATCCCGGGATATCGGCGTTGGCCGACCTGTCGAGCGAGCCCTCGTCGATGGCGGTCGGGACGGGCGTGGACTTGCCCGGGATCTCGACCTGGTGGATCTCGGCCCCATCGAGATAGAAGGTGGCCCGCACGGACGGGAGGCCCGCGTCGGTGGCACGACGTGCGGTCGGGAAGACCCGCAGAAGCGCATCGCGGCCCGCAACCAGGGGGACCGGGAACTCGCGCGACTGTACGGCCTGCACCAGGTAGGCGTCCCACACTCCGCAGGTCGGCAACCGGTGCGTCAGCACCCCCCCGAGCCATTCCGCGACGAACGGGTCGGCGGAGGCGCAGAGACCCGTGTCGTGGGCCGCCAGCGTCTCGAGCTCGGCAAGCCCGGTCCAGCTGAGCGGGATCTCGTCCGCCAGTCGCGGATTGCGGCGCAGGTCCAGGTGTACGAGCCGGCTCAGGTTGCCCAGTTCCTCGGGCAACGGCGCCGTCAGATCGTTGTCCTCGAGGTACAGCTCTTCGAGGTTGCGGGCGTCGAGCAAGCCGATCGGAATCGGACCGGTCAGGGAGTTCCCCGAGAGCCGCAACACACGCAGGTCCCTCAGGCCGAGGAGTTCGGGTGGAATCGGTCCCGCAAACCCGTTGTCGGACAGGTTCAGGCTGGTAAGGTTGGCGAGTTCGCCGAGTTCGGGCGGAATCGGAGCCTCGAGGTCATTGTCGCTCAGGTCAAGCGCGCGGAGATTGAACAAACCGCCGAGTTGGCCGGGAATCAGTCCCGTCAGGTTGTTGCCGCGAAGGCTCAGGAGTTCCACGGACCCCAATCCGTCGAGTTCCGGTGGAATCGAGCCCGACAGTTCGTTGTGGTCGAGCAACAGGTAAACGAGTCTCGGGAGGTCTGCCAGCTCCCCGGGGACAGGTCCGGCCAGTTCGTTGCTCGTCAGGTCAAGGAAGAGCAGCCTGGAGAGCCCGCTCAGTTCCGGCGGGATCGGCCCGGACAGGGTGTTTTCGCCCAGTTGCAGCATAGTGAGGCTGGCCAGATCGCCCAGCTCCGGCGGAATCGATCCCGTCAACCGGTTGTGGCGCAGATTCATGAAGTTGAGGCTGTCGAGACCGCCCAGCTCCGCCGGGATCGGCCCGGTCAGTGCATTGTGCGACAGGTCGAGGGCGTCCAAGCGGCCGAGGCCACCCAGCTCTGCCGGAATCGGGCCCGTCAGATCGTTGCCTTGCAGCCAGAGTGTGTTCAGCGAAGCGAGGTTGCCCAGCGTGCCGGGAATCGGACCCGTCAGGTGGTTGCCTCTGAGCTGCAGCTCGGTCAGGTAGGCCAGGTTGCCCAGGGTGGCGGGAATCGAACCCGTCAAGTCGTTGGAATCCAAGCGCAGTGCGGTCAGGGAGGTGAGGCTGCCCATTGAAGCCGGAATCGGACCGGTCAGGTGGTTTCCTGAAAGGTCAAGGCGTGTGAGGGCGGGGAGGAGACCGATCCTCCCCGGAATGGAGCCCTCCAGGTCGTTTTCCGCGAGGTCCAGCAAGGTCAGTTCGCGCAATCGGAAGAGGGCCGGCGGGATCGGTCCCGACAGCTTGTTGGCGCCAAGCAGGAGCACCTGCAGGCCGGAGAGTTCCCCGAGAATCGGGGGAATCGTGCCCTTCAGATTGTTCTTCCCGAGACTCAGTCCGGTCACCCGGCCCGCTGAATCGACCTCTACCCCGTACCACGTATTGATCGGCTCGGTCGTCAGCCAGTTTTCCTTGCGAAACCAGCCGACTCCGCGCGCAGCCTCGTAGAGGGAGACCAGAACGGTCCACTCGAAACTCCTGACCGTCACCTCGAACTCCTGGCTTGCTGCAAGTCCGCCGGCATCCCTGGCGGTGACCGTGATGGTCGCCGTGCCACGCGCCACTCCGAGCACCGTCACCACACCCTCGTACACCTGGGCTACCGCGACGTCGTCATCCGAACTCCTGGCGTAGTAGCTCAAGGAATCTCCGTCCGGGTCGAGGAAGTAATCCCAGACATTGATCGTATCCACAGCCCCGATCAGCAGGTTCAGGTCCGGCATCGCCTGCGCGACGACCGGTGCCTGGTTCTGGGGCTCGATCGGGCCGGGGTCCTCCCCGCAGGCCGCAAACCAGCCGGCACCCGTCACGACGATGACGGAGGTGCTGCGTCTCCAGGCTGACTTCGGGCGCCGGTTCACTGTCGCCTCCAGGCGGCGGCGTCCGGGATTCCCCGGCTCGTCAGCACCTCGAGTCCCCGCAACGGGAAGTGCGCACCACGCCCACCCGTATCGCCCGGCGTCTCAACCGGCGAACCCCGCAGAATGCCACGAACCCGACCCGTGCGCGGATTGCGCAGTATGACCATCGGCCGGTCGGTGTCCATGTCCAGCGTGGCGTTTCCGCCGGGCCCGGAGAGCGTGACGACGGCGAGTTTCTCCGCCCAGTCCGGCTCCACGGGAATGGCGAAAGCGAAGCTCCCCCCGCCGCCATCGACCGCTTCCGCCATTCCGAAACGCAACGAGAACAGCGCTTCACCGCTTGCGGTCCGCCCCGTGATCTCATGTCCGCTTCCGCGCGGCAGCGACGGACGCGGGACATCGGCCACGAAGGCCGGCTCCAGGTACGGAGTCCCGCGGGCATCCATCCCTCCCCACAGCAGGAGCGAACGGGTCGCGGCTCCGGATCCGGCCTCCCTGGCGCCCGCGCCGCCCCGGCGGAACCTCACCGCCTTCGCGTAGTGGTAGTCGCTGATCCAGCGGGGGAAGCCGCACTGGGACATCAGGTCCGGAGTCGCGGGGGGGACCAGTTCGCCGACACGGATGTCGTAGCCCCACGCGCCGATCGATCCGTCCTCATACGGGTAGAAGGGGTCCGGGTGCGCTTCGCCGCACCGTGCGAAGGGAAGGCCCGTGAGCACACCGATGGTCTGGGCGAAAACGGTGTCGTCGGGTATCACGAAGGCGAGTCTGCCGTCCCCCCAGACCGTTTCCCTCCCACCCTCGACCGCGCCCGACATCATGCCCACATAGCGGCTCAGGCCGGCCGAGCGGCTGCCCTGTTCCATGACTCGAATTGCCGCGATCTCGGCATACAGCTCGCTTGCGACATTGGTCGAAGTCCACACCGGCTCACGCTTGCTGGCGGTGATTTCGGGCACCGGCAGCAGGGTGCGCATCAGCGCGAACATTTCATGGCTCTCGGGATTCTCCGCCATCTCTTCCACCAATCCGAGGATCGCGGAATCCGGTTCCTCGCTCCACAGGAAGGGAATCAGCGTGAAATCCAGGTTTGAGATGTCAACCACCCGGACCGGCAGGCGGCCGTTCTCGGGGATCCGCCTCGTCACGCCCAGCGAGGGATCGAGCGTCCCCCCGGGGTCGATTTCGATCACCATCTCGAGCCCCGGCTGCACCACCGACCCGGGAACATCGGCGTTGGCCGACTTGTCCAGCGAGCTCTCGTCGATGGCGGTGGGCACCGGGGTGGACTTGCCCGGGATCTCCACCTGGTGCGCCTCGGCACCATCCAGGTAGAAGGTGGCTCGCACGGGCGGGAGACCCGCCTCCGTGGTGCGCAGCGCGGTCGGGAACACACGCAACAGCGCATCGCTGCCCGCGACCAGCGGCACCGGGTATTCGCGCGACTGCACCGTCTGGACCAGGTAGGCATCCCACGAGCCACAGGAAGCCAGCCGCTGATTCGTCACACCCTCCAGCCAGTCCTGGACGACGGGGTCCGCGGGCGCGCAGAGACCGGTATCGTGCGTCGCCAGCGTCTCCAGTCTTCCGAGGCCCGCCCATGCAGCGGGAATCTCACCCGACAGCCGCATGTTCCCGCGCAGATCGAGGAGCTCGAGTCGGCGAAGATTGCCCAGCTCCGGCGGCAAGGGACCCGTCAGATCGTTGTCGCCGAGGTACAGTTCCTCGAGGTTGCGGAGATCGCCAAGAGCGGGCGGAATGGCACCCGCCAGTGAGTTCCCGGAGAGCTGCAACACAGCCAGATCCCACAGGGCCGCGAGTTCGGCCGGAATCGAACCCTCCAGCTGATTGTCGCTCAAGTCGAGCACGTTGAGGTAGCGCATGGCACCGAGTTCGCCGGGGATCGGTCCGCTGAGGGTGTTGCCACTCAGCGCCAGCAGGGAAAGGCCTCTGAGTTCGCCGAATTCGGCCGGAATCGAGCCCGTCAGTTCGTTGCCCGACACGTCGAGTTCGCGCAGCTGGCGGGCCTCTGCCAGCGCCGCCGGAATCGGACCCGACAGGCGGTTGTCGCGCAGGCTCAGCCAGAGGAGACCTGCAAGACTGCCCAACTCCGGCGGGATCGGGCCCGACAACCGGTTCCCTCCCAGGTACAGAGTCGTGAGGCCGCTCAGGTTGGCAAGTGCCGCCGGGATCGGGCCGGAGAGTTCGTTGTCCCACAGTCCCAGACCGGACAATTCGGTCATTTCGCCCAGTTCCGGCGGGATGCGACCCGTCAGGCGGTTCGCGGAAAGGTTCAGGGAGTTCAGGTTGGACAGGTCGGCGATCTGCTCCGAAATGGTGCCCACGAATTCGTTGTCCGCGAGATCCAGATTGGACAGCCCTGACAACCCGAAGAGCGCCGACGGGATCGGCCCCGACAACTCGTTGCCGGGCAAGGAAAGCCAGTACAGCCCCGCCAGCTCCCCGAGACTGGGGGGCAGCGAGCCCTGCAGGCGATTGTTCGCGAGGGACAAGGCAACCACGCGGGCCCCCAGATCGACCCTTACCCCGTACCAGGTGTCGAGCGGTTCGTCCGTCAGCCAGTTGAACTGGTACCGCCACATGCTTCCGCCCGTGGATTCGTACAATTCGACCAGTATGTTCCAGTCGAAACCCTTCACCTCCGCCTCGAAATTCGCCGATGCCGCCAGTCCTTCGTCATCCGTTGCGGTGACGGTGATGGTCACCCTGCCCTGAGCCACCCCGTGCACCACCACGCTGCTGCCGTACACTGCCACGGTCGCTACTCCGGTGTTCGAACTCTCGGCGGTGAAGCTCAACGCGTCTCCGTCCGGGTCGATGAAGTATTCCCAGACATCGACCGTATCCGATGTACCCGCGTTGACGCTCACGTCGGGAAGCGCCTGCGAGAGGACCGGCGGCCGGTTCTGGGGTTCGATGGAACCGGAATCGTCCATGCAAGCAGGGAGCCAGAGGGCGCCGGCCGCCAGGATGACCGGGATGACGCGTGTTCCCCGACCCGGCTTCGAAGGTCGCGGGTCGCTTCGCTCAAACATGCTGTTCGTCCTTTCGCACCAACGCGATGCCCGGGCTCGCATGGCCGGCCACGGGTAACCCAAGGTATCCCCTGTACACTTCTTACAGGAGAGCAGGCGGATGGTTCCTGCCGGAAGAAGCAGCGGAAGGCGCCGGGCCGGCAGCCGCGAGACGTCCGGTGGACCCTCAGAACGCCTTCAGGTACGTCACCTTCACCACCCCCGTCCGGCGCTGCCAGCGCTCGGTCCGCGGGTCCAGCAGCTCTCCCGTCAGATACCCCGTGTCGAACACCACGAAGAGGTCGCTCCCCGGCGTGTGGATCCAGTTGATGCGCACGTTGGCCTGTACCACGTTGGAGACGTCGTCGTACTGGACGAGGGCGTTGGCGAAGAGCGAGCGGCTGACCGCGCCCAGGACGGTGACGCCGAAGAGGCGCGTGGTGAAGTCGCCGTCGTCGACGGGAAGGCTGACGTCGTTCCAGGTGTAGTCGCCGCTGATGGTCAGGTAGGGGCCGGTCTTCCACATCAACCCACCCGACAGCTCGGTGC
This sequence comes from Gemmatimonadota bacterium, assembly GCA_009840215.1. GTDB lineage: Bacteria > Gemmatimonadota > Gemmatimonadetes > Longimicrobiales > Gaopeijiaceae > Bin94. Next base: position 16,863 of record VXOC01000137.1, read on the forward strand.
GCGTGCCGCCCCAGAACTGTCCCGCCGAGAACCCGCCCCGTCCCGAGAAACGGCGGCTGTCGTTCGTGTTGAGGCGCAGCTCGGCCCGGTTGAAGGCGTAGTCGCCGGCGGCGAGTTCGCGGCCCTGGATCCGCACCGGCGCCTGGAGCGCCTCCGACCGGCGGCGCAGGGTCAGCACCGCGCGGTCGCCCGTCTGGAAGGTGAGCATGTTGCGCGAGTACAGCACGGTGCTCTGCTTGACTCCGTCCAGCCCCGCGATGTGCGCGCCGTACAGGACCGCGAGCAGCTGCCGCGCCCAGCGGCTGGTCTCGAAGCGCGGGAAGACGGCTACTGAACCTCCGGCGCGGCGCATGTCACGACGGCGGACGAAACCCAGCGCGGGGTCGAAGGCCTCCGGAATCCGCGCGTAGCCGGCTCCCACGGATACAAGACTGTTCCGCAGGTCGCCGACGACCGACAGCGCCGTCGCGCTTGAGCCGGACGACGAAGCGGAGGCGTCTACGGTGCTGGAAGAACGGGCCACCCACCCCTGGACGAAGCTGGAGCCCCCGAAGCGGACCTGTACGTCCCCCCCCGCCACCCGGTTGGCACCGTCCTTCGTGTCGAGCGAGGTGACGATCCCGCCGACGGTCGTCCTCGGGAACGGATCCGCGCGCAACCGCAGCACCGAGTTGAGTCCCCCGGGAATCGTCCCTCCCCGGGGACCGGCGGCGTCATCAGTGTAGAGGCTCAGCGCCCCCACCGAAACCGGCCCGGCCTGCCCCGTGAGCCTGCCGCCCCCGACGATGTCGTTCGTGATCCCGATCCGGCGGCTGAAGAAGACCTGCGTCTCCTCCGCGTCGCCGAAGTCGAAGAGGCCCGCGCGCTCCAGGAAAAACTCGCGTTTTTCGGGGAAGAAAAGGCTGAACCGGGTCAGGTTGATCTGGACGTTGTCCGCCTCGACCTGGGCGAAGTCGGGGTTGACGGTCGCGTCGAGGGTCAGGTTGGAGGTGATCGAGTACTTGAAGTCGAGGCCGAGGTCGTTGAGGGTCTCCGTCTCGCCTTCGGCCGCCCCGCGGGCTCCGATCTCCGAACGGCCGGCGATCGCGAAGGGCTTTACCTCCATGTACCGGCCCCGCCGCAGCCCCTCCAGACCGGTCAGGGTGGCGTACTGGGAGACCTGTGTGAGGCCCTGCCGGAACTCCTGCCCGATGTGGGGGAAGTACACCATCTCGTTCTTGCGGCGGATGGTGCGCTCCACGAGGATCCCCATCTCGGGCGCCTCGGCGTCGGCGAAGCGGATCGTCGTGAAGGGGACGGCCGCCTCCACGACCCAGCCTTCATCGGTAATCCGGCCCTCGCTCTCGTAGACGCCCTCCCACCACCAGTCCGAGAGCGTCATCGACTCGTCGGTGATGAGCGCGTCGCCCTGGGTGCCGAAGGGGTTGATCTCGAAGATGTAGGCGTTGCGCTTGTCGTTGTACGTGTCGAGGCCGATGCGGATGTTGTCGTCCTGGTCGATGCGGCCCTCGCGGTGGAGGATGCTGCGCCGGATGCCCTCCGGGTCCGAGTCGTGCAGGACGACGGCGAAGTACAGGTTGTGGTCGTCGAAGGCCACGCGCAGCTCGGTGCGCTCCGACGAGGGCGCGCCGTCGACGGGGACGCGCTGGCGGAAGTCGGTGACGGGTTCGATCTCGTGCCAGAAGGGCTCGTCGAGGACCGCGTCGATGGTGGGGGGGTGGGGGACGCGGACCGCCCGGATCGTCGGAGCCGCCGGAGACGGATCGCGTGCGGGAACACCGAGCGTATCCTGGCGGGCCGGCGGCGGCGATGCGGCACCGGATTCAAGGGCGTATGCTGCGAAGGCGGGAACGGACGACGGAAACGCGGCCAGCGCCGCCAGGAAGGCCCTGCGGATTCGTCCGGACGAGGCCCGGGGAGCAGCGCAGAGCGAAGCGATCCGGCCCGGACGCATCGCGGGTCGCAAGTCCCATGCGCGCAAGCGGCCTCGCAAGGCGGAAACGCGCTGCGCTGACCGGCATTGTTTCACAGGAATGCCGTCAGGTCTAGTCCGCGGGCTGACCACTGTGCCCGAGCACCCCCCGCCGGACTATTCGTCGCCGTCGCCCTCGTCGTCCGCTTCCGCCTCCACTTCCGTTTCGCCCCCCTGCCGGCAGCGGTTTCCACCGGTGTGTCCGCCGTCCCCGTCCCGGTCGGAGCAGGCACCCTCTTCATCCTCGCCGCACCATTTGCAGCACCACATCCAACCACACCGTTTCCCCCATGACTTGCTGCCACCCTTCTTTCGCAGCCAGCAGATCAGCAGAATGATGATGAGGATCTGGGGAAGGCCGATCCGGAAGGCGGAGCCCCAGAATTCCGCCAGGGAGGTCATGTACCAGCTGAGAGCGTCGCCCAACATCGATTCAGTCCTCGGTCAGGTGTGCGTTGTCCACGGGATGCCGGGGGGTTCTTTTCGCCTCCCGGATGCGAACCGCGGCGGTCGCCGCCGCTGAAAGGGTTACGGATGACACCCCCGGGTTGTTTCGCCGCCTCGCCCCGGGGTCCCACCGCGCAACTCCCCCCTACATCAAGGAATCGGCACGAAGGCGATAGATGGCAAGGCCCGTCCAGGCCCCGAGAACCACCCCGCCGACGGTGGCCCAGGTCGTGGGCGGGAAGAAGATGCCCGACCCGGCAAGAACTCCAAGGACCAGCGCACCCACCCCGCAGTAGATCAGCAGCGTGATGATGGCACGGCGGCGGGCGGGCGTCATCACCGGTTCCTCACCAGGGCGATCCGCGTGCCGTCGGCACTGACCGCGATGCGGGAGATGTCACCCCCTTCGGCCTCGTCGAGTTGCGCCACCTCCCGCCACCCCGCGTCCGCCGACCAGGCCAGGAGTGTGGCGCCGTCACCGATGAGGATCTCGCCCTCCGGAGTCCACGCGTAGTCCTCCCGGCCCGGCGGCGTCGCCACCAGGCGCGTCGTCTCCCCCGTTACGGGATCGAGTCGTTCGATCCACCATTCGTCCTCGGCGACCTTGCGCACGAACGAGATGTCTCCCGATCCCGGGATGCGGTGGATGGAGCGGCCGGGGTCCTCGGCCACCACGCGAACCTCGCCGGAGAGAGCGTCGCCGATCTGGAGAGTGGGCGGATCCCCGAGGACGAACATGGCCGTGACGGTCCCGTTCCCCCACGCGTGGTAACCCACCGGCTCCACGGTGGCGAAGATGGGGCCCAGATCCGATCCGTCCATTCCATAGCGCCACAGGAACTGGCGCCCCCGTTCCTCGCGGATCGCGGACAGGGCGTCCTGCGCCGGAATGGGCGTGGGCGAGAACTCGCTGGCGCCGGGCGTTTGGGTGACCTGCTCCGCGGTTCCCGTGTCCAGTACGTAACGGAAGGCTTCGGTCTGGGTCGAATCGACGGCCGAGGTGTAGTAGACCGCCGCGCCCGAGGGGTCGAAGACCGGCTGGTTGTCGTAGCCGTCGCGGTCGGTTGCGTTGACGAGGTCCCGCAGCCGGGGGGCGCCCCCGGGGCCGCGTTCGATGCGCCCGATCCAGATGTCGGTCGAGGGGGCGGCGGCGGCGGTGGGGCGGTAGTCGGC
>VXOC01000218.1 GCA_009840215.1 Gemmatimonadota bacterium
GGCGGGGTTGGGGTGGTCGAGGTGGTGGCCCGACAGGACGGTGGGGGCGTCCGACGGGGTCAGGTCGAGGGAGCCGGCGCAGGCGGAGGCGCCGATGGCCGCGAGCACCGGGAGGATGGCGAGTCGGGGTCTCATGGGGACATCATAGGACAAAGCGCGCCCGCGGACCATCGAAAAGAGGCAGCAAATGACCGCACCCAGGCTCTGGACCGGAACCAGCGGCTTCTCCTACAAGGAGTGGAAGGGAAGCTTCTACCCCGACAAGCTCCCCGCCAACCGGATGTTGGAATACTACTCGCAACGCCTGTCGAGCGTGGAAATTAACAACACCTTCTACCGCTTGCCGCGGGCCGAGATGCTCGAGAAGTGGGCCTCGCAGGTGCCCGCCGACTTCGCGTTCGTGCTCAAGGCCAGCCGTCGCATCACCCACATGAAGCGCCTCAAGGACGCCGACGACCCGCTCGAGTACCTGGTGAGGACCGCGGTGGGAGCGCTGGGCGACCGGCTCGGTCCGATCCTCTTCCAGCTGCCCCCGTACCTGCGCGCCGACGTGCCCCGGCTGCGCGACTTTCTGGCGATCGTCCCCGAGGTGGTTCGCGCCGCCTTCGAGTTCCGGCACGACAGCTGGTTCAATGACGATGTCTACCAGGCGCTGGCCGATCACGGCGCCGCGCTCGTCACCGCCGATACGGGCGAAGGCGAGGCCCCGGTCGTGGAGACGGCGTCGTTCGGCTACGCGCGGCTGAGGCGGCCGGGGTATGCAGAGGGTGAGTTGGAAGAGTGGGCGGCCGCGCTGGCGCGCCCCGCGTGGAGCGATGTCTTCGTGTTCTTCAAGCACGAGGACGAGGGAGCGGGACCGCGGATGGCGGCGGGGTTCAGGGGGGTGTGGGGGGACAGGATGTAAGCTCGAGATGACATTTTGTCATGTCGGGTTTACATGACGTTCACAAGAGCCCGTCCGCGCAGGCCAACTCCAGCCCGACCGCATCCACCCGCTCGTGCAACGGGAACCGGATGTCGCCCGGGTACACCACGAAGATCCGGTCGAGCTTCAGGTCGGCGAGCGCCGAGTGCATCGACCGCGTCATTCGCGGTGTGCTGGTCCTCTTGAAATCCAAACCGATGCGGCGGTCCTCCAGGAAGACCAGCAGGTCGATCTCGGCTCCGCGGTGGGTCGCCCAGTAGTAGCAATCCTCCCAATCGACCGAGAGGATCCGCACCGCCTCCTGCATCGCGAACCCCTCCCAGGAGGCCCCGCACTTGGGGTGCCCGAGGAGAGCCGGCTCGGTCGTTATGCGCAACAGGGTGTGGAGCAATCCGGCATCGGTGATGTAGACCTTGGGGGCCTTGACCTGGCGCTTCCTGAGATTCTCGAACCAGGGCGTGAGGCTGCGGACCACAAGCGCGTCGACAAGAGCATCCAGATAGGAATTGACCGTGGGCGCGCTCACCCCCAGTGAACGCGCGATTTCGGCTGCATTCCACCGGTTTCCGTGGTAGTGGGCGACCATGGTCCAGAAGCGTCGCATCGTGTTTGCCGGGGGCGTGATTCCGAGTTGTGGCAAGTCGCGAGTCAGGAACGTGCGGAGGAAGGCGGAGCGCCATGCCCGGCTCTCCTCCTCGTCGTCTGCCAGGAAAGACCGCGGAAACCCCCCACGGACCCACAACCGGTCCATCGACTCGCAACCCGTTTCATCTGCCGCGAAGGGAGCAAGCTCGTGGTAGGCGATACGGCCCGCCAGCGACTCCGAGGACTGTCGCAGCAGCTTCGGATCCGCACTGCCGAGCACCAGAAAGCGCGCCTGGTTGCCGGGCCGGTCCACGAGGACACGCAGGAGCGCAAACAGTTCCGGGGTGTGCTGCACTTCGTCGATAACCACCAGACCGGTGAGGGACTCGAGGGCAAGCCGGGGGTCGGCGAGCCGGGCTGCGTCAGTTGGATCTTCAAGGTCGAAGAACGTGACCGGTCCCCGCGTGACGGAGGCCAAACGCCGGGCCAGTGTCGTCTTGCCAACCTGCCGGGCGCCAATGAGCCCTGCGACGGGGAATTGGTTCAGGAGGCGCTGGAGACGCGTCTCGTGGCGGTCACGCGGAATCATGCGGGTAATATAAACGGGAAAATCAAAAATGCAATTTTCGATTTTCCCTAACATGGACTGCCGGAAGGCGGTGGAATCACCTACGGTACCACCCTGCAACTACCTCCCCTCCACCACCCCACTCACCCGGTGGTCCAGTCCCCACCCCGCCAGCTCCCGCAACAACTCCTCGTCCGTCCAGTCGAAGCGAAGCGGGGCGATCGAGATCATGCCCGCCATGAAGGCCTCCGTATCGCTCCCCGGCGGGTGCTTCTCCGCCGGGTCGTACCGGGGCCGGAACACCCGCACATCGTCTTCCGGCTCGACCTCCTCGTAGCCGAAGCGGATGTAGCTCCCGCCCATCCTTCCGATGGCCACTCCCGCCGTTCCTTCCTCCGAGGCCGCGGGGAAGTTCACCGAGAGCACGACCCCGGTCAGAGGCGGCCGCCGCTGCAGCTGCTCGACGAAGCGGGCCATGAATGCCGCCGCGTATCCGAAGTCCATTTCGTTGCCGCCCAGCGACGCCGCCACCGAGGGCACGCCGTAGTACGCCCCCGCCATGGCAGCCCCGACCGTTCCCGACATGTGCCCCAGGTCACCCACGTTCGCCCCTGCGTTGATGCCGCTGACCACCAGGTCGAAGCCTCCTTCCGGGACCACGGCTTCCATCGCGAGCATGACCGCATCGGCGGGCGTGCCGTCGACGCAATTCCCCAGGTCGCGGTCCTCGTCGGTGATCGGTCTGAGGCGCTTCCCCTGGCCCAGCTGCACCGACATGCTGCTCCCGCTGCGCTGCCCGCATGGCGCCACCACGGTGACTTCACCCACCTCGCGCAGCGCGTCGGCAAGCTGCTGGATTCCCGGAGACCTGATTCCGTCGTCGTTGGTAACGAGGATGTGATAGGGGCCCTGGTCGGTGTCGGGTGGTGCTTCCGGCGATGGCGGGGCGCATCCGGCCAACAGGACCTGGAGCCACGCGACAGCGGCAAATGCCAATATGGGCGTGGACGGTGACCGGGAGAACGTTCTCGGGTGTATCCTCATGCTTCCAATCCTCGGCGTGGTATTCGGGGGGCGGTGACGGACGGACAAATGGGTCGACTCAACATTACGCCCCCCCCCTCGCCTTGACACGCCCCCATACGGGATCGATCATCCACCCGGAGTGTAAGACCCGGCGTCAGATCCGTGTGTGCCCGCCGCACCGGTCCACGCCCGCCCAGAAGGAGTCCCCATGATCATCCGGACCCGAAAAAGCAGCGACATCCCCTCCTCGGAGATCACTCCGGAGTCGGTGTACATCAACCGCCGCAAGTTCCTCGGAGCCTCGGCCGGGCTCGGCGCCGCCGCCTTCCTGTCGCGCGACGCGGCCGCCTCCCCCATCTCCACCCGCCAGGACGACGAACCCAACACCTGGGAAGAGATCACCACCCACAACAACTTCTACGAGTTCGGACTCGACAAGAAGGATCCTTCGCGGAACGCGCACCGGCTCGTCACGAAGCCCTGGACCGTCAAGGTCGACGGCCTCTGCAAGAACCCCGGCGACTACCAGCTGGAGGACTTCATCAAGCCGTCCACGATCGAGGACCGGATCTACCGGTTCCGGTGCGTCGAGGCGTGGTCGATGGTCATCCCGTGGCGCGGTTTCCCGCTGGCCGACGTCGTCAACCGCGCCGAACCCGACCCGAGCGCCAGGTACGTCGCCTTCGAGACGCTCTGGGACCCGGAGCAGATGACCGAGCGCCGCTGGAAGCCCCGCATCGGCTGGCCCTACCGCGAGGGACTCCGGCTGGACGAAGCGGTGCACCCGCTGTCGCTTCTGGTCAACGGGCTGTACGGCAAGGAGCTTCCCAATCAGAACGGGGCGCCGCTCCGGGTCATCGTCCCCTGGAAGTACGGCTTCAAGAGCATCAAGTCGATCGTGCGCATGACCTTCACCGAGGAAGAGCCCCCCACCACCTGGGCCACCCAGTCCCCGGGTGAATACGGCTTCTACTCGAATGTGAACCCCGATGTCAGCCACCCGCGCTGGAGCCAGGCCACCGAGAAGCGGATCGACGGCAGCAAGTTCTTCGGGCACCGCCGGATCGACACCCTGTTCCTGAACGGGTACGCGGACGAGGTCGCGCACCTGTACGAAGGGATGGACCTGCAGAAGTACTTCTGACATCCGTGGCCAACCCCCGGCGCCGGATCCTTCTCCTCAAGTGCGCCATCTGGCTCACCGGCCTGGGTCCCATCGTATGGCTTGCCGTGGGGTTCTTCCGCGGCACGCTCGGCGTCCTGCCCGTCGACACGATCATCCTGGTCGAGGGGCGCTGGACGCTCGTCTTCCTCCTGGCCACGCTGGCGGTCACGCCCATCCGCCGGCTGACCGGGTGGAACCGGATCATCCAGCTCCGGCGCCTTCTGGGCCTCTTCGCCTTCTTCCACGCCTGCGTCCACTTCCTCGCCTACGCGGGGATCGACCAGCTCTTCGCCATCGGCTACATCATCGAGGACGTGCTCGACCGGCGGTACATCACGGCGGGGTTCGCGGCACTGCTGCTGCTCATCCCCCTCGCCGTGACCTCCACGAAGGGATGGATCCGACGGCTGGGGAAGCGGTGGGTGAAGCTCCACCGTCTGGTCTATGTCGCCGCTTCGCTGGGGGTGCTCCACTTCTACTGGAAGGTCCGCGCGGACACATTCTGGCCGCTGGTGGCGGCGCTGACCCTGGCTGGCCTGTTTGCGGTAAGGCTGGCGTACCGGCGACGGAGGCTCGGCGGGCGTGCAACCTCTTCCCGGTAGCGGCCACTCCCCCACCCCATTTACGTTTCGGCGCCCCCGGGTGTCCCTGTGGTGTACTCCTCCAGGGGACTTCGGAGGCCGGGCAGACCTGAGCACAGGAAGGTGATGTTGCCACACTCGCGCTGGACCAGACCCGCTTTCGTGGCCGCCGCCTTCGCCGTGGTGGCACTGATCGGGGCCGTCGCCGCCTACGGGCGAAACCCGCACCCCAAGGACTCCGGTTCGCCCACTCCCTCGCCCGCCACGGCGCCCGCAGCCACCACCGCGATACCATCCCCGCCCATCCCCCTCCAGCGCCCCGAATACGAGTGGCACGAGTTCTACTTCACCCGCGCCATCTACTCGTCGGGCTGGGGCGGCTGGGGGCGCGGCGGCAACTCCTGGGCGATCGACTACCCCAAGTCCGACCATCAGTTCGTGACCGTCCTGAAGCGCCTGACCAACCTGGACGCCTTCGACTGGGACAACGCGGTCCGGCTCGACAACTCCATGATCCGCCGCTTCCCCTTCCTCTACGCCCTCGAAGTCGGGTCCATCAGCCTCTCCGACGCCGAGGTCGAGGGCCTGCGCGGCTACCTCAAGGCCGGCGGCTTCCTGGTCATCGACGACTTCTGGGGGTCGCGGGAGTGGGCGCAGTTCGAGTACCAGATGGGGCTGGTATTCCCCAACAACCCGATCATCGACCTCGACCTCGACCACCCCGTCTTCAACACCTTCTACGACATCGAAGAGATCCTCCAGGTGCCGGCCTACGGACGGTACTGGCGGGGAGGGCAGACCCACGAGCGCGACGGGTACGAGCCCTACGTGAAGGGCATCGAGGACCACGACGGACGCCTCATGGTCATCATCAACTGGAACACGGATCTGGGAGACGCCTGGGAGTGGGCCGAGCAACCCGACTACCCGCTCGAGTACTCGACCTTCGCGTTCCAGATGGGCGTCAACATGATCGTCTACGCGATGAGCCACTGAAGCCGACTCCATGCGCACATGAGTATATGAGTATATGAGTAGCTCCCCACCCGGATCCTTCTCCGGCCCGTCTGCCGTCAAGCCCGCTGGGACCGCCCCATGAACGGCCTCTTCGAATTCCTCTTCAAGTACCGGCCGGTCCTGTACCAGGAGGGGGACTTCTCCTTCCTGTCGCCCTGGCCGCTCACGACGGCGGCGGTGGTCGCGGCGGCGCTGGCCGTGCCGGCCGTCCTCACCTACCTGCGCGCCCGCGGCAAGAGCAGCCGGACCGACCGCTGGGTGCTGGGCGCGCTGCGCGGGGCCGCGTTCCTGCTTCTCTTCTTCATCGTGATGCAGCCGGGGCTGGTCCTGACCTCGGTCGTGCCGCAGCGGAACTTCCTGGCCGTGCTGGTGGACGACTCGCGCAGCATGACGATCGACGACCGCGACGGAACCTCCCGTGCCGGGAAGGCGACACAGCTGCTCGACCCCGAGGTCGACCTGGTGGACGCGCTCAGCGAGGAATTCACGCTCCGCCATTTCCGCTTTTCGTCGCGGCCGAGCCGGATCGAAGGCCCCGACGCGCTCACCTTCGACGGCAGCCAGACCCGGATCGGCGACGCGCTGACCTACGCCCGCGACGAGCTGCAAGGGGTGCCGCTGTCGGGGATCGTCGTGCTCTCGGACGGGGGCGACAACAGCGACGAAGCCATCGGCGACGCGCTTCTTCCGCTCCGCGCCGCGTCGGTGCCCGTCTTCACCATCGGGCTCGGCGACGAGGAGATGGAGGCCGACGTGCAGGCCACCCGCGCCGACATGCCCGAACGTGCGCTCGCGGGCACTTCGACCATTGTGAACGTCATCGTGGACGCGACGGGATACGGCGGCCACACCGTCCCGATCGTGGTCGAGGACATGGGGACGATCGTCACCACCGAAGTGGTCACGCTGCCGCAGGACGGGCAGCCGCTCGTGGCCCCGGTCGCGATCACGCTGGAGACCCCCGGCACGCGCGAACTGACCTTCCGCATCCCCGGCCTGGAGGGAGAACGGGTCCTCGAGAACAATGTGCTGCACGCCGTCGTGCAGGTGCGCGACCGCACCGAGAAGGTCCTCTACTTCGAGGGCGAGCCGCGCTACGAAGTCGCCTTCATGCTGCGCGCCGTGGGCGTCGACGAGAACCTGCAGGTCGTGCTCCTGCAGCGCACCGCCGAGAACAAGTTCTTCCGCCGCAACCTCGACGACCCGCTCGAGCTCGTCGAAGGCTTCCCCACCACCCGTGAAGACCTCTACCCCTACCGCGCCCTCATCCTGGGTTCGGTCGAGGCCAGCTTCTTCACCCACGGCCAGCTCGAAATGATCGCCGACTTCGTGAGCGAGCGCGGCGGCACCCTGCTCATGCTGGGGGGGCGCCGATCCTTCTCGGAGGGCGGCTACAAGGGCACCCCGCTCGAGGACGTCCTCCCCGTCGTGCTCGACGAGCCCCGGCAGAACACCCCGACCGAGCGCCTGGCCCGCGTGCAGGTCACACCCACGCCCGCCGGCGCCAACCACCCGGCCACCCGCATCGACGGCTCGGCCGAAGAGTCGGCGGTCCGGTGGGATTCGCTGCCGCCACTGTCGACCATCAACATCGTCACGGGGTTGAAGCCGGGCGCAACCCAGCTGCTCGAGGGCACGGTGGTGGCCGGCGGCCAGGGCGAAGCCGCCAACCGCGTGGTCATGGCGTACCAGCGCTACGGCAGGGGCCGCTCGATGGTGCTGGCGGTGCAGGACGTGTGGATGTGGCAGATGCACCACACCGTGCCCCTCGAGGACCAGAGTCACGAGACCTTCTGGCGCCAGCTTCTGCGCTGGATGATCGCCGAGACCCCGGACCCGGTCGAAGCCGCCCCCGCCCGCGAGGCCGTCGAGGCCGGCGAGCCCGTCACCCTCGAAGCCACGGTGATGGACGAGGGCTTCGTCGAGGTCAACGGCGCCCGTGTGACCGCCAGCATCACCGCTCCGACGGGTGAGGTGCAGGAGCTTCCCATGGAATGGACGGTCACCGACGACGGCCGCTACACCGTCCCCTTCACTCCCGCGCTGGAGGGCATCTACGAAGTCGCCGTCAGCGCCGGCCGCGACACGGTGGTCCTGGGAACGGGACTGACCGGCATCCGCGTGGCCCCCGGCACCGGCGAGTTCCGCGATCCGCACCAGCGCCGCGGCCTCCTGGAGCGCATCGCCGAGGAGACCGGCGGCCGCTACTACACCCCCGAGACCGCCAGCCAGCTTCCCGAGGATCTGCAATTCACCGGCGGCGGCGTCACCGTCACCGAGGAACGCGACCTGTGGGACATGCCGATCCTCTTCCTGCTCCTGGCGGGGCTCCTGGGGGCCGAGTGGGGCTATCGCCGGAAGAGGGGTTTGGCTTGAAGGGCGCTGCGGGTGTTGCGGAGGCGTTGGCGGGCGCCCTGCGGGACGTGATCGCCGCGGCGGCGGGCCGAGAACGGTCGGCTGCGTTGGCGGGCGCGCTGCTCGTCGCTCTCCTCCCCTCCCCCACCCAGGCCCAGAACACCCACATCCTCCTCATCTCCGGGCTGGGCGGCGATCCCGCGTACACCGACGCCTTCCACGGCTGGCTGAGCCGCTTCGCCGACGCCGCCACCGAGAAGTACGGCGTCCCCCCCGCTCGGATCACCTACCTGGGCGAGAAGACCGACCTCGATCCCACCCGCATCCGCGCACGCTCCACCGCCGACAACATCCGCTCCGCCTTCGTCGACATCGCCGCCGCCATGTCGCCCACCGACGAACTGGTCATTCTCCTCGCGGGGCACGGCACCTTCCGCAACGGGACCGCGCGCTTCAACATCCCCGGCCCCGACCTGACCCCGGAGGACATGGCCGGACTGCTCACCGGACTTGGCGACCGCCGCGTCACCTTCGTCAACACCGCGAGCGCATCCGGGCCCTTCGTCGAGGCGCTCTCCGGCCCCAACCGCACCATCATCGCCGCGACCCGCACCGGCCGCGAACGCAACGCGACCCGATTCGGCCTCCACTTCGTCGACGCCTTCGCCGACGACGGCGCCGACATCGACAAGGACGCGCGCGTCTCCATGCTGGAAGCCTTCTCGTACGCCCTGAGCGAGGTGCAGCGCGAATACGAGGGCGGCAACCTCCTCTTGACCGAGCACGCCATCCTCGACGACAACGGCGACGGCGAGGGGAGCCGCGAGCTGGACGAGCTGGAGGGTGACGGGGCGCTTGCGCGCATGGTGTTCCTGACGTCGATCGGGGGGGTGGGGGGCGACGAGGCGGTCACCCCCGAGCTGCGTGCGCTCTACGAGGAGAAGGCGGCGATCGAGGCGCGCATTGCGGATCTCAGGCGCGTGAAGGGGCAGATGTCGCAGGAGAGGTACGAGGACCAGCTGGAGGAGTTGCTGGTGGAGCTGGCGATCAAGAACCGGGAGATTCGGGCGGCGGGGGGCGGGGGGTGATGAGGCACCTCCACTACCTCGAAATCCGCAATTTCAAGGGGTTTGGTGACAAGACCCGGATCGAACTCGATCATCCGGCGGTCCTGGTCGGCCCCAACAACTGCGGCAAGACAACGGCCCTCCAGGCGATTGCGCTGTGGTCCCAGGCGGTTCGGACGTGGTTCGATCGCAAGGGCCAAGCACCGCCCAAGGAACGCAAAGCGACCGGCCTGAACCGGCTTGGCGTTGTGGCCGTGCCGGTGAGAAGCGCCCGTGACTACTGGCACAACATGGCCGTCCGCACCGGACCTCGGAACATACCGCTCGAAATCACGCTCGGAGTCCTTCACGACAATCGTGTGAAACCGGTGACCATGCGTTTTCGCTGCCACGGTGACGACCTGGTGTATTGCACGCCCGACAAGGCGACTTTGGACATTCCCGAATTCATTGAGGCGGCAGCCGGCTTGAATGTTCGGCTGCTGTACCCGATGTCAGGCATCGAGACCGAGGAGCCGATTGTCCAGCCGGGCCGGATCGATGTTCTTCTGGGGCAGGGTCAGACGGCGCAGGTACTGCGCAACCTGTGCCTCAGGGTGTTTCGTGACGACCCCGGTGCCTGGTCCCGAATCGTCAGGCTCGTAGACCGCCTGTTCGCCGTGGACCTGGAGCCTCCCGCCGAGACGGGACGTGGCGCGATCGACCTCTTCTATCGTCAAACCGGGGTCCGCAAGCCGGTGGACATCGCCCTTGCCGGCCGGGGCCTTCAGCAGATGCTCCTGATCCTCAGCTATCTGCACTCCCATCCTCGGAGCGTCCTTCTGATCGACGAACCGGACGCGCATCTTGAGATCCTTCGCCAGAGACAGGCCTATGTCCTCCTCCGGGATGCGGCGGCGCGCAACGGTTCCCAGGTTGTTCTCGTCACGCACTCCGAGGTCATCCTGGACGAAGCGCTTGACCGCAACCTCACCCTGATCCTGGGTGGGCGAGCGGACGAACTGGCATCCAGGCAGGAAGTCGTCGCCGCGCTGCGGCACTACGGCACCGAGCACTACATCAGGGCCCGGCAACGGGGATATGTCCTCTACGTTGAGGGTGGAACCGACATGGCTCTACTGCGGGCCCTCGCCGCGAAGCTGGAGCATCGGGCCGCAGACCTTTGGGACGAGAACGCCAACGTGTACTACGTCGAGGACAACTACCCGGTGCCGGATCCGGATTCCGAGCTCGAGCGGGTTGAACAGGGCTTCGGTCTCAATCCCGACCAGCACTTCTTCTCACTCCGGCCGATGCTGCCTGGCCTGAGGGGGTTGGCGATCCGTGACCGCAACGCACGCGAGCGTCAGGATTCCGACAAGGGAGGTCTGATCACCTCCTACTGGCGGCGATACGAGATCGAGAACTACATCGTCACCCCCGAGGTTCTTCGGAGCTTTGCAGGTCACGCGTACCGCGACCTTCCACTCTTCGACCGCTTCCGTCGCGAGACCGACGAGGTTCTGGACGATTTGGTATTGAAACGGGTGTTCGATGGCCGCGAGCAGGATTCTCTGACCTGGAAGGGAATGGAGCCCGCCGCGGCACGCCTGTTGTGGGAAGCCAGAACCGAACGGCTCAAGCTGAGCGACTTCGCCGAGGAGTTCTTCAGGCGACTGGCCGACAAACTCGGCCACGCCATGTTGCTGCGAAAGCGCGACCTCCACCGGCTGGTCGATTTCATGGACGCCGAGGCGATTTCGGAGGAGGTATCGGAGAAGCTGGGGTTGCTGGTGCGGCTGTTCGCCGGGGCGCGGGGGCCCGACTCTGCTGCTTGAGCCACGCGTCCTCTTCGAGGCCGAAGGTCGCTATCTCGTGCGTGCGGGCGTCCTCCACGGCATCACCCATGATGAGACGGGGGTGCCGTACGTTGTGCGGGGGCGGATCGTGGAGCCGTGAGGCAAGGGCGGATGCTGCGGCGTTTCAGCCGAAACGTCCCGCCGGGGGACTTCCGCTTGCGCCGGCACAACGTTCAAGGATCTGCTCGGCATTCGTCACGCCCTCGTCGCGCGGGGCATCCTCTTCGAGTATCGCTTCGGAGGACCACGCCCGATGGGACGCCGTGACGTTCAGCTGGGGCTCCGACCCCCGGGCAGTGGTCTCGCTTACCATCAGGATGTCCGTGCCACCAGCGTAGACAAATGGCCAACGGCTGGCCGGCACCTGACGCTCGCCACGAATGAAGCCTGTAGCGCGGTCCCCGTCCGTTATCGTATACCCCAGCTCGACAAGCGTCGCACCAACGCAATCGAGCCCTCCCTCCTGAACGGCAACCGGCCGGCTCAGTATCCGCGGTACACTCTGGCACCCGGCTACTGCCACCACTCCTGCCGCCACTATCGTCGTCCATCTCAATGCGGCGGCGGTCTTCTTCGTCGATCTCGTCACGCAACGCCCCGATTCGCTGTCGGATCCCTATGGCTTCCATACCATCGGGGTCACGGACATGTTCCGCGAGATCGAGCGAGGGCGGACCACTCCCGGCGACGCAACCCACCGCACCTCGGCGTGTGTCCAGGAGGTACTGCCGTATCCTGTTCACCCGACACACGGTACCATCGACAATGTCAGCAATCGTCCCACCGTTCCGGCACGCCACCCGTCACCTCATTCCAACCGCGGCGCTCCCGCTCCTCCTCGCGGCCTGCGGATCCGGCGCCGACACGGCCGCCATCTGGTCCGGCACGGTGGACACGGTCCCGTCCGGCGAGATCGTGGTCCACAACACCGACGACCCGCTCTGGATGCCGGAACAGACATGGCGGGTGGTCGAGGACCTGCGGATAGGGAATGCCATGAGCGAGGGGCCCGACCTCTTCGGGAGCATCCTGTCGTTCGATGTCGACGCGTGGGGCCGGATCTTCGTCCTCGACAACCAGGCGCAGGAGGTCCGCATCTTCGACTCGGACGGGTCCTTCGTGCGCGCGGTCGGGAGGAAGGGCGAAGGGCCGGGGGAGTTCATCCAGGCCGGCTCGGTCGACCTTTCCCGCAACGGAGAGATCTGGGTCATGGGAATGTCCCAGGGTCGGGTCGCGATCTTCGACACGGCCGGGACCTTCCTGAGACAGGAGCCCACCCACGCGGGCGGCATGGTCATCAAGCCGTATCCCGGCGGCTTCGACCCGACCGGACGCTACAACGTCGAGCTCCGGGCCGGGCGGGACCGACGCATCGCCCGCTTCGACCAGTCGTTCGGCCCGATCGACACGATCGCCCCGCCCGAGGATCAGGAGGAGCCCGAGTACTTCGAGCTGGTCAGCGAGGACGGCGGCGGCGTGATGCGCGCGGGCGTGCCCTTCCAAGGATTCATGGCGTGGCGCTTCTCGCGGACGGGCACCTTCTGGACGCTGCTCACCGGGCGCTACGAGCTGACCGAGGTGACCACCGACGGCAACGTGCTTCGCAGGGTCACCAAGGACCACGAACCGATTCCCGTCGCGGACGAGGAGCGCGAAGAGGCCATCGAGCGCCTCGACTGGTTCACCAGCCAGGGCGGGACCATCGACCGCTCGAAGTTCCCCGGGTCCAAGCCCTCCACCACTTCGTTCTTCGTGGACGACGAGGGCAGCCTCTGGGTCGAGCGGACGGTCGCCTTCGCCGAGATGGCGGGTGAAAGAGGGGGCCGCCGCTTCGACGTCTTCGACGCGGAAGGTCGGTTCCTGGGGACGGTCACGCTCCCCTTCGCGCTGCCGTGGTCCATTCCGGAGCCGATCGTGCGTGACGGCGTGCTGTACGGGGTCACCAACGACGAGGTCGGCGTGGAGTATGTGGTGCGCGGGAGGATCGTGAAGCCGACCCCATGACCGGCTCGCTCCACGACCCCGGAATGGCCCGGCGCCCCACCGAAGCCGGGCGCACGCATCCCATGAAGGTGTTGTCGAAGGGGTTCGGGTTCCGGCTGGGCGACCGCAGAGCGGTGGTGATCTCGGACCTGTCGATCCGACCGGGCGCCATCACCGTTCTCATGGGGGACTCCGGCGTCGGCAAGAGCACGATGTGCAACGCGATCGTCCGGGTTCGACCGGGGGACGCGATGGTTTACCAGGACTCCGGCGGGCTGCAGCACCTCACGGTCAGGGAGAACCTCTCGCTCGCCGTCTCCGGGATCCGCGGGCGTGTGGACCGCTCGGACGGGAAGTGCCCGGTGCGGGAATCCGAACGGAGGTTCGGTCTGAACGGCGGAACGACGGCGGGAGACCTCAGCGGAGGGGAGAGACGTCGGCTTGCGGTGGCCTGCGCGCTGGTGTCGGAGCCTGCGGTCGTCTGGCTGGACGAGCCCGACTCGGGCTTGGACCGCAACCGTGTCGAGCAGCTCGCCTCGCTTCTCCGGGAGGCCGCGAACCGGGAGTCGCGCCCGGCCATCGTCGTGGTCACCCACGACCCGCAGTTCGTCGCCCTGCTGCGGCCGGCGCTGATCGTGGAGATCGTGAGGGGGCGAGCCGCGGGGGCGGGCATGTGGGCCCTTCGTCTGCAGCGCGCGAGCCTGGGGGCGGACGAACTGCACACGGGCGCCGACGTCCTCTCCATCCTCGAGCGGCTGGACGACGAGGCCGCCGAGGGCGACGACGATGTCCCGACGGGGGCGCACGCCGAATCCCGGGACGGGCCCGCGGGAGAGCGCTCCGGCCCGGTCCGGTGGATGGCCCTGGCCGTCAGGACGCTGAGCGCGATGGCGTTGCCTTTGTACGACGGGATCGCGCGGCGCACCCTGGCCACGACGCTCTCGATGACCACATGGGCGAGCGCGCCGTACTACCTCGTCGTGGGCGCCGCGACGGGGGTGGTGCTGGTCATCACCCTCCTCCTCATTCCGGGCGTCACGGAGATCTGGTATTGGGATGCGCTGGTGGCCGAGGTGTCGCCGCACCTGCTTGTGAGGGCCGCGCCCGCGGTGGCCGCGGTCCTGATAGCCGCATCGACGGGGTCGCTGGTCGCCTCGTGGGTCGGACAGATGCAGGCGCGGCGCGAACTCGACGCGCTCCGGGTTCTCGCGGCCGACGTCGATCGACGGGTTCTCGCGCCGGCCGTGATCGGGCTCGCCGGCGGCGCGTTGTTCGGCACGCTGCTCTTCGCGGCGGGAATGACCGCTTCTTTTCTCGTCTTCGCGTCGACGGGACCCGGCGCAGGGGCCGGCGGCGCCGAGGCGTTCGCGTACAACCTCGGCGATCTCTGGACCGGCCTTCCGCTCCTGCAGGCGGACGTCGCATCCAACCCGGTGCTAGCGGCAGCGGGCGAAGCGCTCCTCTTCGCCGCCATTCTGTCCGTGACCGCCGTCAACGCGGCGACCAGTCCGTCCGTGTCGTCCCAGGAGGCGGTCGCGCACGCCGTTCGCCACGCGATCGTCCGGGCCACAGTGTGCGTGATCGTCCTCAAGACGCTCATTCTGACGCCGAACATCGCACGCTGGTAGCGGCATGGCGTTTCGGGTATGGGAGAGGACACCGATGAAGGACCGCAGGGCGACCCTGGAGAAGAGCCTGTGGATCGCCGTGGGCGTGCTTGGGGCGGTCGCGGCCGTCGCGGCGCTGGCCTTTCTGGGCCTGCCGCACCGGGGCGTCTCCGGCATCCACGTCACCGGCGTGCGGATCGTGGAGCACCCGGACCGAGGCGCCGTCCTGGCCTGGACCGGAGACAACGGGGCCGGCACGAGCTGCCGCTACGCCACGAGCCCCGGCGGGCCGGCGCGGCACGAGCTGTCTCGCGGCAGTTTCACCGCCAACACCGATCTCGCACCGCCGCACGCCATCGCCTGGCTGCGGATCGAGTGCGGCGACGACTCGATCCAGATCCCCTGGGACATGTCGAAGATCACCGGAGGCGCCGGGACCGATCCTACGCCGACGGCAAGGCGAGGACGCGTCGCGGTCGCGCACGTGCGGGCCGGGGTTCCCGAAGCCAAACGCATTGCCGCGAACCTGATCCGCCAGAAGGCGTTCGAATCCGAGGACGTCAGGAGCGTGGGAACCGTGACGATCCCGACCCTTGCCATCGGGTCCGACGATGTGTCTGTGTGGGTGAGGTTGCGCGCCACGGCCGAGGCCGATCTGAGACGGACGACCTGCAACCTCGTGTCCCTCGACATCCACATCGAGTGGGAAAGAGACAGTCTGGACCCCATTCGGACGGACCTTGAGACCGATGTCAGTGTGAGCGATACCGACGGGCTGTTCTCCAGAGCGGTGTGCGCAGGGACCAGGGTGTTGGCCGGACTCCTGTCGCCGGAAAGTCCGGCGGAGGAACTCCGGGCACTGTTGTCGCGCCCCATCGGCCGGGCGGTCTGGCAGTGGCTTCTCGGCGACGGCGCGGCCGATTCCAATCCGGCGGCCCGGCTGCGGCAGCTCGTGGCCGAAGGCGACCTGCGGGTATCCGCCCTGACCCGGGACGGTCGGATCGACGTTCGCGTCACGGCGGACGGGGAATGGCTGGGCCGCGGCGCCGTGGATCCGGGGTCCGTCGCGTCGCTGGGGAACGGTCGCGCGGCCGCGGGAGCGGTCTCGTACTCGCTGCTCAACAGACTGCTCGGCGCGTTGTCCTCCACCGAACTGCGCGATCTTGTGGTCGCGCGGAAAGACGGGGGCGTGGTCGGCGATGCGGTTGCGATCGTGGAGAGCGTCACGTCGAAGCTCGCCGCGGAGATGGACCGACGGCTCGGAAGTGGAGCGCGAATCAAGGTCGCCGAGGACCTGGCCTTCCGCCTGCCGCTGGCCGTGGGGCCCGATGGCAAGCACGGCGTGCATGTCTACCTGAAGGGAGCCGAAGTCTTGCGGGACCGCGGGGGGACGGTGCGCTATCGGATGTGGGGCCATGCCAGGACCTGGCTGGCCTGCCCGGCGGGACGAGGGGAACAGGACGACCGCGATGTCCGCGTCAGGGCGGATGCCATGCGGCGCGGCATCACGGTTACCGCGGGACCGGACGGCACGCCGGCGATTCCGAAGCTGGCCGCCACCGCCGCCATGGTGCTGAGGGCGGAACAGGCCGGACTGAAGAACCCGGATCCCCTGAGCTCCCTGCGGACGCGTGTGGCCCGCTACTGCGTCGTCAGGACCCCGCTGCCCCTCGGCAACGGGTTTGCGATCGATGCGTTGTGGAACGATCCGGCACGCGGTGCGGTTGTGGTGGGTGTCGGAGGCCCGGAGGGGTGGTGAGGTGCCGGTGGATCGTCTCCCTCATCGTCCACGCCCACGGCCGCCTTCAATAGACGGACGACCGCCGTGTTCCTCTGGGTGGTGGCCACAGCCAACCGAAGCCGCGGGCAGCCTCGATCGGCTCCAGGGGTAATTCGCTCTTGGGGGGAGCGCGGGTCGCCCCATTCGGACGGCGGACTCACCGGACGCGCCCATCCCATCCGCGAGCGAACCGTACTGACGGCAGTCGTGGTGAGTTTATCAAATGATAGAATGGCGTAGAGCACGCGCTTATGTGGCGTCTTGTCCCGATCACGTGATTCCGCGAGAGTGCTTCATGGAGACCGAGTCACTAGAGAGACACCCTAACCAGGACAGCGATACGGTACGGCCCTCCCGTCCGCCTGACACACCGGCCGACCTCCCTACCCGCGTCCGCCGCCTCCGCCGACACCTGAATCTCACACAGCAGGACTTCGCCACCCGCGTCGGGGTTTCCGTCATCACCGTCCACCGGTGGGAAACCGGACAGTCCCGGCCCCGCCGACTCGCTCTTGCCCGGCTGCGGGAGATCGAGACCGAAGTGGCGCGCAAGGCGGCCCGCCGCCGATCTGGCAACCCGCCCACAAGCTGGACAGCCGACCGGAACGACCCCATGGACCTCCCGCTGCTCGATTTCAACGGGGATCCCGACCGCGTTTCCCTCTTCGCCGAGAGCCTCCGCCTCGCCAACGGCCACCAGTTCAACCCGGCCTTCGCCAGCGAAATATCGCGGATCCACCCCCTGCCGCACCAGCGCATCGCTGTCTACGACCACATGATCCGCCGCGATCCGCTCCGCTTTCTCCTCGCGGACGACGCCGGTGCCGGCAAGACCATCATGACGGGGCTCTACGTTCGCGAGATGCTCATGCGCAGCCGGATCCGGCGCGTCCTCGTTGTTCCACCCGCCGGACTGGTAGGCAACTGGAAGCGGGAACTGCGCACGCTGTTCCGTCTCCACTTCCGCATCGTCTCGGGTCCCGACGTACGGTCCGGCAATCCGTTTGCGGGTCCGGACGGCGACCTCGCCATCGTATCGCTGGACACGATTCGGGGGGAAGCCGCATTCGCCGCCTTGGCCGAGCGGGAAACCGCCCCGTACGATCTTGTGGTTTTCGACGAAGCTCACAAGCTGAGCGCCTCCGTAAACCGCGGGCGCGTGGAGAAGACCCGGCGCTACAAGCTGGCCGAGGCGCTCGCGGGTTGCCCGACCGTGCCGGACTACGCCGCGCTCACGTGGTCGGCCCGCCACCTGTTGCTGCTCACCGCGACGCCGCACATGGGCAAGGACTCCCCCTACCACTACCTCTGGCGGTTGCTCGACCACAGGGTCTTCGGCGCCGAGGAGGCGTTTCGGCGATTCCCGAAGCGCGAGCGGTCCCGGCACTTCATCCGCCGCACCAAGGAGGAGATGGTCGATTTCGAGGGACGGCCCCTCTTCCGCGAACGGCGCTGCGACACCTTCGGGTACGACCTCTCCCCGGGACCGGAGGGTGAACGGGAACTCTACAACCGCACGACGTCGTATCTGCGGAATTCCTACAACTTGGCCACCAGCAACCGGCAGGCGGCGAAGCTTGCGATGGGCGTCTTCCAGCGCAGGCTGGCCAGCTCGACATGGGCACTCCTGAAGTCGTTCGAACGGCGGATCGTCAAGGTTCGCGCGCTGATCGCCGACCTTGAATCGGGGCGGATCGATTCCAGGGGGCTCGACCGTGCCCAGGCCGCCCTGGACACCAGGCACCAGGCAGACCATTTCGACCGGTACGACGCCTCCGAAGACCTGGATGACGACGCGAGCCGCGAGCGGAACGAGGACTACGAGGACGCGGTGCTCGGCGCCGTGGTCGCGGTCACCGTCGAGGAGCTCCGCGAGGAGATCCGGACCCTAGAGTCTCTGCGCGACCGGGCCCGCCGCCTGATCGATTCGGGCCGGGAGTCGAAGTTCGAGCGGCTCCGCGCGGTGCTGGAGGACCCGGAGTACGCCGATGAGAAGTGGCTCGTGTTCAGCGAGCACCGCGACACGGTCGACCACCTGGTCGCACGCCTCGAGGCACTCGGCTACGCGGGCCGTGTCGCCGCAATCCACGGCGCGATGGCATGGGGCGAGCGCGAGGCGCAGGTGGAGCGCTTCCGGGACCCGGCGGGCGCCCGCTTCCTGATCGCGACCGACGCCGCGGGCGAGGGGATCAACCTCCAGTTCTGCCGCCTCATGGTCAACTACGACATCCCCTGGAATCCGGCCCGGCTCGAACAGCGGATGGGTCGCATTCACCGCTACGGTCAAAGGCACGACGTGCGGATCTTCAACCTGCTGTCGGCGGAAACCAGGGAGGGCCGGGTTCTGAAGGTGCTGCTCGATCGGCTTGAAGCGATCCGCAAGGAATTGCGCTCGGACAAGGTGTTCGACGTGATTGGGCGGCTTTTCGAGAACAGGTCGTTGCGCGAGCACATGCGCGAGGCGCTGAGCGACGAGGGCGAGCGCCGGGTCCGGGAGCGGTTCGAGGACACCCTCACCGGGGATACCGTGCGCGGGATTGACGCCCGGGACGAGCGGCACTACGGCCGGGCGGGCGAGGTGGCCCGTCGCCTGGGCACGCTCAGGGGTGAGGTCGATCGGGAACGCTACCTGCACTTGCTGCCCGCGCATGTCCGACGGTTCGTCGAGCTCGCCGCCCCTCTTCTCGGGCTCGAAGTCCGCGGCAACCTGGACCGCTCGTTCACCCTGGTGCCGACCCGTGCCGGGGCGATCGATCCCTTGCTGCGTGGGCTGGAGGAGTACCCGGCGGCTGCCCGTGAGCAGCTGCGTGTGCGGCGGCCGGAAGTGGGGGAGCCATGCATCTGGCTGCACCCCGGCGAACCGGTGTTCGACGCGATGAGTGAAGAGGTCGTGGCGGCCTGCCGGCGCGAGGCCGCGCGCGGAGCGATCTTCGTGGATCCCCGTGGCGAGACGCCCTACTTGCTGCACCTGGGCGAGGTGAGGGTGGAGGAGGAAGGGGAGGTCACGGACCCCCCGTCGCGGACCACCCTTGAACGCGAACTCCTGGTTCTTCGGCAGGAAGATGACGGAACGGTGTCGGAGGCATCGCTGGAGGCCTTCGCCTTCCTGCAGGGCGCACCGCATATCCCTCCGGGCGCGGTGCCGTTGGCGGGACGCGCTGCGGCTCTGCGGGTGGACGCACTGACGCACCTGGAGGCGGTGGCGCTCGAAAAGGCCGAGTCCCGACGCGAACTGGCGGAGGCGGACCTGCCGCGGAGGCGGGAGCGGATCGGCATCAACTTCAATCTTCGCGCGGCCGAGCTGGCGGCGCGCCGGAACAGGCTGTCGAAGAATCCGCAGGCCTCCCCGGATGAGAAGGAAGAGGTTGTTCGGCGACAGAAGGCTCTCCGGGGGGAGCGGAGGCTGGCGCTGGAGGGTGTCGATGCCGCTCCGAACCGGATCGTGCCCGGCGCGGTTCGCTTCCTCGCGCATGCCGTGGCCCTGCCGCCGACCGGAGACGAGGAGAGGGAAGCGTTCGACGCCGATGTCGAGAAGGTCGCCATGGCGATCGCCGCCGAGTGGGAGCGGAGCTGGGACGCCACGGTCCGGGATGTGTCGACGCCGCCGCTTGCTCGGAGGGCTGGGCTGGGGAACTACCCGGGGTTCGACCCGCTTGCGGTGGGTGCCGACGGTGGGAAGCGCCACATCGAGGTGAAGGGGCGGGCGGGCCGGACGGGGATCCGGATGGAACGCAATGAATGGACGGCAGCTTGCAATCTGGGCGAGGACTACTGGCTGTATGTGGTCCTGGATTGCGCGACGTCCGCGCCGCACCTGGTGAGGGTGAGGGATCCGTTCACGAAGCTGGTGGCGAAGGAAGCGACCCGGATGAGGATCTCGGTGGGGAAGGTGTTGGGGGCGGCGG
>VXOC01000070.1 GCA_009840215.1 Gemmatimonadota bacterium
CCCCCCGGCAACCATCGCCAACACCATCCACCCCGCCCACGGAACCGTCCTTCGCACAACCAGCCACTGTCCCACCGCGATCCCGACCATGATCCCGCCCAGCGCCAGAGCACCGATCACCACCTCGGCCGCGACCGGCCCGAACGAATCCCCGATAATCCCGCCGGCCCCCATGCTCACCCGCCGTGCCGCCACCGCGAACACGAAACCGCCGATCGCGCTGACGGCGATCCACTGCAGCCAGAGGCCCAATGTCTCCTGCTTCGAATCAGTCATTCTCACTTCGCTCCTGTCGGTTCGCACCTGATCCACACCCGAGCCCGGGGGATTCGCTTCCGGCCCGGCGGGCTACACCGGTGCCTCACCCCGAATCGTCACCCGGTACCCCGACCGCGTCTCCGGCCAGTAGTCCCAGATGGCGTGATGCTGCGTGCAGCGGTTGTCCCACATCGCGACCGAGTCGGGGCGCCAGCGGAAGCGGCACTGGAAGTCCGGCCGCGCGACGTGGTCGAAGAGAAGCCCGAGAATCGCGCGGCTCTCGCCAGCCGGCAACCCGACGATGTACTGGGTGAACATCTGATTCACGAACAGCGCCTTGCGCCCCGTCTCGGGATGGGTGCGGACCACCGGATGCTCCGCCGACGGATAGGCGCGTCCCCCGTCGTCGCGGCCGACGAGGCGATTCACTTCCCGGTAATACGGTCCGCCGTCGTGGACCGCGGTCAGGCCATCCAGCAAACCCCGCATCCGCTCCGAGAGCGCCTCGTAGGCCGCGTACATGTTCGCGAATAGCGTATCGCCCCCGGTGTCGGGTACCGTGTGCATGCGCAGGATCGAGCCCATGGGCGGGCGCGGATCGCAGGAGACATCGGAGTGCCACTGCTCACCGGTCGCGCGCACGGAGTTCCTGTCGGCGTGGATCGGCATGACCTCGGGGTGGCCGTCGACGCCGGGGTCGTTGGGGTGGACGACGAGCTCGCCGAAACGGGCGCCGAAGACCTTGTGCCGCTCGATCGGGAGGTCCTGGTCGCGGAAGAAGAGGACGCAGTGGGTCCAGAGGGCGTCGCGGATTGTAGCGAACTCGGCGTCAGTGAGGCGGCTGAGGTCGACGCCGTGGATCTCGGCGCCGATCACGGGCGTGACGGGGTGGACGGAGAGGGGCGGGGTCATGGATGGTGAGCGATCCGGGGGGCTTCGCGGGAATCCGGGTTGAGGGTTGGCGTGCCTGGTCATTCTTTGATTTCAAATCTATGGAGAGGAGGGTGGGAAGGAATCTCCTAATCTTTTCGTTGACACTGGAGTCCGGTCCCCCTATCTTATTCCTAAGACATTAGGAATTACCGCTTTTGAACCAGCCGCCGAAACGGCCGCGCAATGCCCCGGGGGGCCTTCCGCGGGCTGTAGACCGGCTGTCGCCTGACAGGGGGAAGATATGACCCGGCAAAAGAGAATGATCGCTCCAGAGACTGTCGTCACGCCGGTATTTGCGATGTTCGTGGCCGTCGCTTGCCAGGCGGGTTGCCTTGCGAAGGCGTCGGCCCAGGCGACCCGGGACAGCGCCGGCATCCGGATCATCGAGAATGCCCGTCCCGCGGACGACTCGCAGCTGCCGTGGCGGATCGGGAGCGAGCCGGCCGTATCGATCGGCGAGGTTGTCGGCGCGGAGGCGTACCTGCTGCATCGGGCCAACGATGCGACCATTCTCCCCGACGGACGGATCGTGATCGCGAACACCGGCTCCAGCGAGCTCCGTGTCTTCGACGCGGCAGGCGTTCATCTGGCCGCGTGGGGACGGGAGGGGGAAGGGCCGGGCGAGTTTACGGACCTGGCGGGTGTCGCGTCCTGGCCGGGTGATTCGGTCGTGGCGTGGAATCGCTGGACGTGGGTGATATCGGTGTTCGATGCGGAAGGCGTGCTGGGAAGGTCCTTTACTCTCGATTCGGACACCAGGCCGCTCGAACCCCGGGCCGTGCTGAAGAACGGGAGCGTCCTGGGGCGGACCGGGGAATCGGCGGGGGACGAATGCCGGCGGTCGCGGGAGAGGTATGAACTGCGTAGTGGTGAAGGGGCCTCGCAGGTCGAATTCGGCACCCACCCCGGCCGGGAATTCCACGTTGAATTGGGGGGCGGGATGGCCCTCCGGGGCTCTCTGCCCTTCGGGCACTCGTTCTGGGAGGCGCAGTGGGGCGGGTGGGTCATCCTCACCACGGACGACAACTACGAAATCCGGGCCTACGACGCTTCGACCGGCGCCCTGGCCCGCATCGTCCGCCGCGAGTACGAAAGCCACGCACCCACCCGCGAAGAGATCGACGAAGCGCTGGAGGACGCGCTGAAGCGGACCGGATTGATCGGCCAGCTCCTGGAACCGGTCCGCCGGGACTGCGGGAACATCCCCGTCCTCGAGCAATTCCCTGCTTTCAGCGAACTGCTGACCGATCCCCTGGACCACCTCTGGGTGCGCGAGGCCACGCTCCCCGGCATGGACCGGCCAGCGCCGCTGTGGACGGTCTTCGACCCGGAGGGGCGGGCCCTGGGCTTCATCGAGACGCCCGATGGGCTGACGATCTACGAGATCGGCGCCGACTACCTGTTGGGGCGCGCGACTGATGAGATGGATGTGGAGTCGGTGCAGGTCTGGGAGTTGGAGCGGTGAGTGATGTCAACTGTGCATTACAGAATGGAAACTTGAGTTGACATAGGGAAGCCCCTCGGCGAGAGCGCGTTGCATGATCAAACCATCTGGACGCTGTGCGCCGCTACCACTCCAGCGGCGGGAGCACCTCCTGCTGCAGCTGGCACATCTCGTTGACCAGCCCCACCGTCTGCCGGTACGACTCGGTGGTGGGATCCAGGAGCAGGGCCTGGAGCAGTGGACGGCGTGAGCGGGTCGCGAACGCGTCAACCAGCAGCCGGTTGATGCTGGTCTGGGTCCTGAGCAGCGCAAGGATCGCTTCCGGGAGCGGGTCCATGGTGAAGGGGTGGAGGCCGGACCGGTCCGCCGTGGCCGGGACCTCGACGACGGCGCCCGTCGGGAGGCCGGGGACGAAGTCGAGGTTGGGGACATTGACCGCCTCGAGATAGCGTTCCTCGCCACGGAGGACTCCTTCGAGCAGGGGGGCGGCGAGTTCGCCCGAGGGAGTGAGCGCAGCTTCCGAGGGATCTCCGCGCTCCCGCCTGTTCTTGGACCGCTCCCGCCGCCTCTCTGGAAACATCGGCGTCTCCGTCGGATTGTCCCCCAGGTTGTAGACCCACGTGGGAACCTCACCCGTCTCCCACGGATGCCCCTCGGCGGGATCGTAGAAGAACTGGAGCGCGCTGCTGGCCAGAAACTCGCCCGCCCAGCGGATGTACTCGCCGATGTGATTCGCGCCGGGACTCGGGAACCGGCCGAATGCGCGGAAGAGGATGCGGCTGAGTGCGATCTCGTCCCAGTCGTGGAGCCAGTCGGCGGCGCGCTCGCGTTCGCGCAGGCGGGGGTAGAGGTCTTCGCCGGTCTCGCGGTCGGTGACGGTGCCGAACCAGGTGAAGTGGTTGAGGCCGCTGGCCCGGGTGTCGAGGCGGTCGGGTGGCAGTTCCAGGATGCGGGCCATCTGTTCGATGCCGTGGAAGACGCCGTGACAGAGACCGACGACACGGATGTGGGTGAGGTGGGTGGCCGCTTCGCACAGCTTGGTGAGCGGATTGGTGTAGTTGATGAGCCAGGCGTCGGGGCAGTGCCGTTCCATCGCGCGGGCGATGTCGACGGTGGGGCCCATGTTGCGGAGCGCGTGGAAGAGGCCGCCGGGACCGCCGTTTTCACCGTAGATCTGACGGAAGCCGAAGGCGCGGGGGACGTGGAAGTCCTGCGCCCAATGGAAGTAGCGGTTGATCTCGATTGCGACGATCACGGCGTCGGCACCGGGGAGGGCGTCGGGGAGGAGGGTGGTGTGTGAGATGGTGGCCGTGCGGTGGAGGCGTGCCGCGACGGATTCGGCGTAGGTCCGCGTGCGCGGGAGGCCGGACGGGTCGGTGTCGACGAGGGCGATCTCGATGCCGCCGTCGCAGAGGGGATCGCTGAGGAGGAGGTCGCGGATGGTGGCCGGACCGAATTCGCGGCTGCCGGCACCGACGAGGACGATCTTCATGAGGTGGGGGCGGGGGATGACGTGTCCCGGTCCGCCAGCCGAACGGTCAGAATCGCGGCCACGATGGAAAGCACCAGCAGCAACGCGCCGACTGCGGCTCTTCCCGTGAGCACACAGCCGATCCCCAGGAGGCTTCCGTAGACGAAGAGCGCACCCAGGCCGAAACCGGTCCACATGCGGCTGGCGGGGGGATCCGCGGACTTGACGCCCGTGCGGGCAGCCACCGGGGCCCACCAGCCTCCGGGACGCACACGGCGGTGGAACCGGTCGAGCACTTCATCGCGTTCGGGGCTTGTGAAACGAATCACAAGCAGCCACAGCAGGGTGCAGGTGACGAGGATGACGACCGCCCGCACCAGATCCATTTCGGGCGCGTAGAACCGCTCCGCCATCGAGAGCAGCCCGCTGGGCAAGGGAATGGCAGATTGGGCCAGCCCTACCAGAACACGGCCATTCGCCATCACCACCGAACCTACCATGGCCGCGATCTCCGCCCATGCGTTCACCCGCCACCAGTACCACCTGAGCAGCCACACCACCGCCACCCCCGCGGTCAGCTCGATGATGTAGATCCATCCCCGCTGGATCGACTCCATCTGCCAGGCCACGAACGCCGCCAGCACCGCCAGCCCCACCACCGCCACCCGCGACGCGGTGACGTAGTGCCGCTCGGATCCGTCCCTCTTCACGAATCGCCGGTACACGTCATTCACCATGTACGACGCACCCCAGCACAGATGCGTATCCATCGTGCTCATGAACGCGGCCAGGAACGTCGCGACCATCAGCCCGCGCAGTCCGACCGGCATCAGTTCACGGATCATCATCGGGTACGCGAGTTCGGGGTCGGCCGCGAGCGCCGGGTCGATCCCCGCGCCCGCCGGGAACACCAGCAGCGACCCCAGCCCGGCCACGATCCAGGGCCAGGTCAGCAGCACGGTCCCCGCGAAGGCGAACCAGAGCGACGCCATGACGGACTGCCGTTCGTCGCGGGTGGCGAAGAGACGCTGCGCAACGTACCCGTCGCCCTGCCCGCTCCTCATCCACAGCACCAGGATCAGGCACAGGAAGGAGAGCACCTCGAGCGACGACGCAGTTCCCGCATTCGGCACCAGGTCGAGCGCCCCCGCCGGTGCTTCCGGCGCCTCGCGCACCGCCGCCGCCATCCCCGCCGGCCCCCCGAAGCGCGCCAACACGATCCCCGCCAGCGTGATCGACCCCAGCATCCCGGCGACGAACTGGAGCATGTCCGTCACCACGACCCCCCACAGCCCCGAAGCCACCGTGTACACCAGCGCGAGCCCCACGCACACGGAAAGCGTCAGCGCGGCGTCCCACCCCAGCAGCACCTCGCTGAACTTGACCATCGCCAGCATCACCCACCCCATGACGACCGCGTTCTTCACCAGCCCCTGATACACGGCGGAGAACCCCCGCAGGATCCGCGCGGGGGCGCCGCCGTAGCGCAGCTCGATCACCTCGGCGTCGGTGAGGACGCCGGCGCGCCGCCACAGCCGCGCGTAGAAGAAGGTCAGCATCAGGATGCCCGCCGCCTCGTACCACCACAGCCAGTTGCCGAAGACGCCCTGGCGGCGGACCAGTGCGGCGGTGGCGAGCGGCGCGTCGGTGGCGAACCAGGTGGCCGCGATCGAGGTGCCCGCGATCCACCACGGGAGCGAACGGCCCGCGATGAAGTAGTCCTCGACGCTGCGGCCGGCGCGCCGCGCCAGGCGGAGGCCGATGGAGAGGGTCAGCGCGCCGTACGCGGCGACGACGATCCAGTCGACGGTGGTGAGGGTCACCGCCGAGCCAACACGTTCGACAGGATCCGGTATGCGCCGGGCACCCCGTAGGGCAGCTGCCGGTGCAGGGCCAGAGCCACGTAACTGTACCGGCCCGCGCCGACCTCGGCGGTCAGCCAGATGCCCCGCTGCGGCTCCTGTCCGGTGTCGCGGGTTTCCACCAGCGCCGTGTACGCTTCGTCCCACCGGGCGAAGAACTTCGATCCGCGCTGTTCCAGCCAGCCGTCGAAGTCGGCTTCGGTGATATGATTCGGGGTTGTCAGCATCCGGTGTCCGGGCTCCAGCAGCGTCACGGGCGCGTCTTCCTCCGAGACCTCCTCCGCGCCGCGGGGCAGGGATGCCGGGTAGGGCGCCATCTCGTCCGGTACGAACTCCTGGGTCTGGTAGAGCACGACGAGATTGCCACCCCCCCGTGCATAGTCGAGCAGCCGGTGATTGTTCTCGACCAGATCGCGCCGCACCGCGTACGCGCGCGTCCCAATGACGATCGCGTGGAAGGCCTCGAGGTCGCCGTGGGCCAGGTCCGCCTCGCCGAGCAGCCGCACCGACGCGCCCAGCGCCTCGATCGCGGCCGGCACCTCGTCCCCCACACCCATTGCGTAGCCCACCGAGAGGCCATCCAGAGACGCCACGTCGACCGGCCGGAACGTGGTTCGGGCCGGGACCGTCAACCGCGCGACGGGCAGGTCGCGGTGGTCGATCGTCTGAAAGCCGCTGCGGTACTCGCGCGGGGCCCCGTTCACCGTGGCTCGCGCCACCGCGTCGACGACGGCGTCACCCCTCCACGCGCCGGGGGGTTGGAGGGTGAACAGAGCCTCGGCGACTTCGCCACGGCCGCGAAAGTGGTGCCGAACCGACGTCGGCATCGCCGTCCAGCCTGCGGGAAGTTCGAGTTCGGCTTCGGCGGAGAGATCCGGATGATTGGCCTCCAGATGGACGAGCACCTGGATCTCCGCAGCACCTCCGCCAGCGCGATTTCCACCCTCCCCCTCCCGCCCGCTTTCCCGCGCAACCACCCGTACACGCGGGGTCACCGACACCGACAGCGCAGGCAACACCTCCACGCGGCGCGTCAGGGAGCCATACGGCAGCCGGGCAACCGAGCCCGTGACGGCCACCGTACGGGGCACCCGTTCTTCGAGCACTTCCACCCCGGCCACGGCACGAAGCTGCGGTCGGCGCCAAGGCAGGTGCAGGTCCGTGGAGTCCACGACCTCGTAACGGTTCGCGGCCAGCCCGGAACGGGTGAAGTACGGCCCGGCGGGGGCGGCCGATGGCGGAATCGGCGCCTCGAACCGCTCATCGACGACCTCCTCCAGGCGGGTTGCCTTCCCGGCGACGGCGGTCTCCGCGGCCTGCGCCCCGGCGTCCGGGACGACCCGTTCGTAGTCGATATGGAGGGTGGACAGAACTTCGTCCTTCCCCAGCAGCACCTGCAGGTCGGAGATCCTCGCCCGATCCGCGAAGTTGCTCTCCACACGGATCGCCACCGCCGCCTCCTCACCCGGCACGACCACCACGCCACCGGTCCCGCTCTCCAGCTCGGCCACCACCCCCACCCCCGCCGCGGCCGCGATCGCATCCTCGAACTGCCGTTGCTTCACGTGGAGATGAAAGGCCGTCTCGGGCGCCGCCCGGCCGATCACATCATTCAGCAACCGGTACCCGCGCACCAGCTCCGGCACCGACCGCTCCGGCGCGGTGAAGTCGAAATCGCCCATCACCCCGTCGACGATCTCCTGAATCTCGGCCAGCGCGCCCGCAAACCCGTCCGCCACCTCGCGGCCCTGCAGCGCTTGCAGACCCCGCAAGCTCGTTTCCATACCGGCGAAAAAGTCACCCGCGGGCACGTTTTCGGCCACTTCCGGCCTCAAGTGGCCGACTATCCCTGTATTCTGCCTATTGTCGCGGGTAGAATTGCCGCTTCCCAGCCGCTCATACCGGTACACCCGCCCCCCACCCCCCCGCACCCTCCCCGACGTCTGCGACCGCTGCAGACTCAGACCCTGACTCGCCCACCGCTGGTACGACATGCCCAGCGCCGCGCTGTACACGCCGGGGTCCACGACCACGTCATACGGTTCGTCCACTCGAAGCCCGCCGCGAAACACCCGCTGCACCCGCCACGGCCTGAGCCCCTCCCGCTCGATCTGATCCGGAAACCGCTCTGGATCGGCCGCCGCCTCCACCGCCTCGGGCGTCAGCAAACCCGCCGCGTGATGGTGACCGTGCCCGTCCCGGCGCGTCCCGTGAAACCGCGACACCACCACGAGTGGCCGGTTCAGGCGGATCACCCGCACCATGTCCTCCAGCACGGCTTCACGGTCCCAGCTGCGGAACGCCTCCTCCACCGACTTCGAGTAGCCGTAGTCGACGGCGGTGGTGAAGTAGAGGTCGTCGAGGCCGTAGTAGCGGCCCGAGAGAACCAGTTCGCGCGTGCGGATCAGGCCGAGGGCGTCGAAGAGTTCGGGCCCGATCGCGTTGGCGCCGCCCTCGCCGCGGTTCAGGCTGAGAAGCGCGGTGCGGGCGCCCCATCCGCGGCTGGCCAGGGTGAGCATGCCGGCGTGCTCGTCGTCGGGGTGGGCGGTGATGTGGAGGATGCTGGCCGTGGTGGCGAGCTTGCGGATTCGGTGCCAGGCGCCGGTGGCGCCGCGGTCGGGGTACAGCTCCTCGCCGGAGATTGGAGTGGGGAAGGCGAGGACGCGGTCGAGGGGGGGTGGGGTCTGGGCGGTTGCCTGGCTGGGGCAGAGTGTGAGGGAGGCGGCAACGGCCAGCGTCAGCCGGCTCGCGAGCGCGCGACAACGGGGCGAAGCCGTGATCATCCTACCGCCGGACCATCGGCCCCAGCGCCCGCCCGCCCAGCAGGTGCAGATGCAGGTGGTAGACCTCCTGCCCACCGTGATCCCGGCAGTTGATCATGACGCGGTAGCCGTCTTCGGCGACCCCCTCCGACGCTGCGAGGTCGGCGGCCACCCGCAGCATCCTCCCGAGCACCGCCTCGTCGTCGGCCGAGACATCGGCCAGCGTCGGGATCACCTCGTTGGGCACGACCAGGATGTGGGTGGGTGCGAGCGGATGGATGTCCCGAAACGCGGTGACGAGGTCATCCTGGTGGACGATGTCGGCGGGGATCTCGCCGCGAACGATCTTCGAGAAGAGGGTGTCCTGGGCCATGACGATCGTGGTGTGGATGGGGGGTGGGAGAGGTCGGCGCGGGCAGGTATCGTAGCACAAGGCATGCGGCCCGGACGAGACCCCGTGTCCGGGCCGCTTCGCGCTCGGCGCTGTCGTGCGGTGCGCCGTCCGCTTCCGCCTACCGCTCGTACCGGCTCCGCAGCGAATCGAGCCTCTGCCGGTAGCTGGCGTAGCGCCCGCCCGGCGACCGGTCCACGGCCGAATCCTCGCGCAGGCCCGCCGGTTCCGCGAACGCAGTCAGGTGAACGACCGTCCTGCGGGCCACGAGCGCGCCCGCCACCAGGCCTTCGCCGACCACTCCCACATCCCGTCCCAGCCCGACCGCCGGGTGATCGTCGTACGTCCCCTCGACGATGCGGTTCAGGAAATCCCGGGCTTCCCCGTCGGGCGATTCCTCGCGCTCCCGCGGCCTCCGCCCCAACACGTCGATCGCGTAGCTGCGCACGAGCTTCGGGAGGAACGCGGCCAGAGTCGCCGGCCGGTCGAATAGATCCAATCCGTAGCGCCGCCCCCCGACGATAAAGACGGCACCCACCTGGTCGGGAGCCGCATTCACCGCACCGACATAGTCGTCCAGCGTCTCCCTGTGACGCTCGAACATGGCGCCCATCTCGCTGGTGGGAGAAGGCGCGCCGAGCACAGCGGCCTCCTCCTCGATCGAATCCCACACCCGGCTCTGGTCCGAGCGCCTGCTGCCCCGTTCGCGGATCGAATGCCGCACGCTCTCGAGCTTCTCCGCCCGCCCCCGCGCATTCTGCACGCGGTCGCTCACGTCGAAGTGCGGCGTCCGGTACGACCACCTCCCCGCCTCGACGCACGACACCGGGATGATCGTGGTGCGCTCGGCCGGGATCAGCATGGTCAGGTTGGCGACCCGGTTCTGCTTCGCGCCGACGAGTTCTTCACCGTCGACGATCAGCACGGGCAGGCCGGCCCGGTTCTCCACCTTCAGCTCCGGGACGCTGCCGCCCTCGGAGACCTCGCGGATGGTGACCAGATCCTTCCGCAGCCCCTCCTCCAGCAGGAGGTAGCGGAGCTTGCTGCGGAAGCCGGTAGTCAGGGGGAAGACGGTGAGGCCGCCGTGTGTGGTCGGCTCGCCGAGCCTCAGGCTGGAAACGGCGGTCTTGACGTGGTCCATTTGGCACC
This sequence comes from Gemmatimonadota bacterium, assembly GCA_009840215.1. Taxonomy (GTDB): domain Bacteria; phylum Gemmatimonadota; class Gemmatimonadetes; order Longimicrobiales; family Gaopeijiaceae; genus Bin94. The sequence goes on from VXOC01000070.1 coordinate 10,271, forward strand.
TCCTCTTGTGTTGGCAGTATTGATCAGTTATCAACAGTAATCTGTAATTGACAGTATGTCAACACTAATTACCAGTGGACGACAGTGAGCACGACGAAGAAACAGCCCAGCTATACGGCCAGAGAGCTCGAAGAGGAAACGGGATTCGACCGCAGGACGATCGCGTACTACGTGCAGGAGGGACTGCTTCCGCGGGTGGGACGTCGGGGGCCGCGGACCCGGTACCCGAGGCTGGTGCGGGACCGGCTGCTCTTCATCCGGCGGGTGCGTGAGGCGGAGGAAGTGGGGGAGGTCACGGCGGTTTCGCTGAGTGACATGCGGAAGGTGTTCGAGCGGGTGCCTCCGGCGTTGATCGCGAAGGTGGCCGACGGCGGAATCGCTGTTACGCCGGAGTTGGTGGAGCGGACGTCGACGAGGTTCCGGCTGCCGGCGATGCGGCGGGCGATGCTGGAAGAGCGGGTGAGGTCGCGGGACCACATGGAGCCCCCGTCGGAGCTACAGTTCATGGCGGCACCCCGGCCGCCTTCTGACCCGGGATGGGCGGAGGTCCGCGAGGCGAGGGAGATGCCCCGCGAGGTCGCTCGCCCGGAAGAGGATGATCACGATGTGGACGAGAGCGAAACCGCGGCGATGGAGCTGGCCGATGCGCTGGGACAATTGCAGGACCGGGCGCGGCGGCGCGAGAGGCGTTCGTCGCGCCCACTCGATACCTGGACGCGCGTCGCAGTCACACCCGAAATCGAGCTGTCTGTCCGGGGGGTCACCGACGAGGACCGGGGGCTGTTGGAGAGGGTCAGAGGGGCAATGATGCGGCTGCTCGGGATGAGTTAGGTTGGGGCCTGCCCGAGCGATCTAGCAGTCACAAGGGCGCCAGCCTTCGAACGATCACCTCCTCCATGTACTCGGCGCCCCCATGCTCCTGAATGCCCGTGGGCGAGAGCCCGAGTTGCCGCCGGGTCAGCCGGCGATAGTTCGACTTGGCCGTGAAGCCGAGGGACAGGGCGATGGATCCGGAGGGCTTGCCGCTCCATTCGGCCAGTCGCTCCACCGTGAAGATGCGCGCCAGCGAGATGATGGCGTGCGGCCGGGGGATCCCGCGGGCGATGCTGTGACGTTGCAGCGTCCTTTCCTCGAATCCGAGGCTCGCGGCGACGACCGGTACGGGCGCGGATCCGATGGCCAGGTTGACGGCGTGATGGAAGATCCTGTGGGTGAAGGGGTCGGCGCATCGCCGCAACCGCTCCAGCAGCAGGCGAACCCTGCGCACGTCGATGCACCGGAGGATCGTCTCGTCGATGGTACTCAGGTCGTCGTCCGCGCCGGCTCGCAGAAAGGCCGTGTAGGGGTGGCCCACGTCGGTCACCGGCGCTGACTCGGAACGCCTTCTCGCATAGTGGATGAGCGGCGTTGAAGACCAGGAGTAGACGCTCGCCCAGATGGAGGGCGTCACACCGGGATCGTCGAGGTCTCCGAAGCCCGGGTCGACCAGAGCGGGAGAGCCCGGGTGCCGGTCGCCCAGTTCGGCCAGTTCCTGCCAACTCCCCACGAAGACCACCGGTCCGACCACTGCCTGGGAATCCCCCATCCGGTGGGCCATGAGGATTCGCTCGCACAACTCCGGACTCGTCTGCTGAGCGAGGAGCGGAGGGGTGGGGAGGTCGGTCAGGTGGGCACCGTTGAGGCCAGCCCCGGGAAGCGGCGGGCAACCAGCAGAATCCCGGCCGATCCCAGGAATCCCACGACTGTAGCGGAAACGACGCTTGTCGGAACGCCCCCGAGCGGGCTGACGATCAGGAGTCCCGCGGCGAGGCAGGTCCAGGAGGTGCAGAAGCCGCCCAGGACCGAGGGCTCGAGCCAGGACCGGCGTGGGCGTGCAGCCTCCGGAGACCTGTCGGGCGAGGCCTCGACGAGGGCCGTCACGATCTCCTGCACTCGTGATTCGGAAAGCGTTGCGCGTGGCGCGGCGATGCGGTGGATCGCGGTGGCCAGGGTTGCCATTTCGCGCTCGGGTTCGGTGAGGCTGTGGGGATCAATGGTCGAATCCGGGTCTCCGGTGATTCTGGTGGCGATCAGGTCCAGTGACCGGGGGTCCAGCGTGCTGGGGTCGGCTCGGCGCCACCAGGTCCCGGGACGCAGGCCGAGGGCGTGCCGCTCGCGCACGGCCAGAAGCGTGGTCAGCAGGAACGGAATGGCGAGGGGGTTCAGGAGGATCCAGATGGGTGAAGTGCCGTGTTGGGCGATGGAGTCCATCGTTGCCAGGAAGGGAAGCAGGAATGAGGTCATCAGGGTCACACCGGAGATCCATCGGGTGGTATTGCGCCAGAGAGTCTGCCACTGGCTTGTGATGTGGCCGATCAGGATGCCGGCTACTCCAGAAAGGAGAGCACACACCGAGATGGTGGAGGGTATCAGAATGCGCGTGTCCTCAAGGGCCGACGGACGGGAGGCGGCGAACATTTCAGATGGATCCCCAGGAACCGGCGACGTCAGGGATGCAGCCAGACGCGCCCCGACAAGCGAAAGCAGATATGCAACTCCGGCAAGGCACACGAGCAAGACCCAGCGACGAGCCAGCATTTGACCCGGATTCCCTTCGGGGCCGTCAATATGACTAACGCTCGCTGCGAACAGAGATGGCGAGACAAGGAGCGCAAACGCGACGGTGGAAGGTCCGAACGCCATTGTCAGGCGTCTGATGACGACGGCATCCCCGTCCAGGCCGAGGAAGACACTCAAGGCATAGAGCAAGTAGATTCCGGCCAGTCCCACGAACCACGTGCCGGTTAGACGGGCAAGATCGAACGAGCCCCCTGTCACGGTAAGGTCCTCACTGCGAGTACTGGGTACATACGACATTGCTTTCCTAACCGCTCATAGGTCGGCGGAACAGGTGGTGGCGCTTGCCGGGCCCGAGCCCTTGGGAACTGTAGTCAAGGGCCTCCCCGCTTTCTACAGTCTTCATGCTCCTCGCAATTCCAAGTAAGTATACAGCACTTCTCGCAGCAATATCGCTTGCCTGCATTCGTCTCCTTGCAGCAATGGTAATAGGCGTCCCCACGCCCCTGCGCCCTCCCCTCCGGCGCCATTACGAACGGCAGCAGCGCCAGATTCGCGAGGAACGCAACGAGGATCCAAGTGGGTTTCTTCCTCATGGTCAATGGTCTCCTTGTGCTTGGGCCACGGTCGCATACTCCGGTGGCGGGGGTGGTGATGGAGAAGGGACCTGGCGGGAGAATAGCGGCAGGGAGACGGTGGCCACGCGCTGCAGACCTGCGGAGTCGAGCAGAACGCCGATGGCATGTGTCTCGGCAATACGGTAGGGATTGAAGTCCGGGGGGAAGACGACGCGCGAGAAGGTGGCGATCTCATCGTCGAAGTTCACCGTGCGCCACAACGGACCGTAGCCGAGGGGGTGCGAGGTGCCTTCGAACTCCTGGATCCAGACACGATGGGGCGCGCACTTGAGGTCGACGCCCAGCGGCTCGTCGATGGCGAACAACTCGACGGCGTTGCGTGCCGCCTCGGTCGCGTATCTCTCGATCTCCGCTTCGGAAACGCTGCCGTCGGTGACCTCGGACCGGACCCGGGCCGTCATGTACGCGATCCGGGCGTCGGCGTCCAACGGGCCGGGATGCCACGACAGCGCGACCGCTTCCTGCCGGTCACCATCGGGGTCCACCATGAAGAGGGTGCGGGCGACCGGATCGAGAACCGCGATGCGGCCGTCGGGACAACCATCCCACAGGGGCACCGGGGCCAGGAGGCTGCCGGCCGGTCGCATGGGAGCCCCGGGGAGCTCCGTGGCGAAATCGATGAGCACCTGTGGGTCGCCCCCATCGTCCGGGATGCGCACCAGGCGGCCGTTCCACAGGTCGGTGCCGTGGTTGACACCGGAGTCGTAGCGTACGGTGACCAGGCCTCCCGGTACCCGGACCGCGCGGAAGGGATCGCCGAAGGTGACGCTGGCGATGTCCGACCGAATGGCCCCGAGCGCGGGCGCGTGCTGAGAGGACAGCAGGGCCCCGAATCCGGAGAAGGTGAGGGCCGAGAAGGATCCCGAATCCCACACGGTGAGTGAACCGGGGGCCTCGCCCGGCCAGACGGCGGACGGAAAGCGGAACTCGCCCGGACCCTCTCCCGAGTCTCCGAACCGGGAGGTCAGTTCGCCGCTTGGGGCGAAGCCGTGGACGTACGGTGCCGACGCCGTCAGCGCCCAGATCGTGCCGTCGTGGGCAAGGACGTCTCTCACTTCCCACAATGGGTCCTCGGCGGGAGCGAGTACGGTGAGGGACAGCGGACCGATCGGGATGATCGGCAAGTCCAGGAACGTGCCCGGCTGGTCGCACGAAGCTCCGGCCAGCGCCAACGGGATCGTGAGAATGAGACGCTTCATCTGGCACCTCCCGACATCTGGGCCGCGGCGGGTGTGCGAATGGCGGCGATCGCCTCCTCCATGCGCTGCAGTTCGGCGCCGTGGTCCTGGAAGCGCAGCACGCCGTCGGAATCGAAGACGAAAACCCAGGGTGTCTTCGAGACCAGCGACGACTCCCTTTCGGCTTGCGCGAGTTGCGCGACGCTGAGCAGGTTCACCTGCCAGCCGAACCGCTTGGCATAGCTGGCCGCCAGCCCGGGAAGGTCGCGCGTGACGGCGATTCTCCGGATCGACGGGGAAGCCGCAGGCGGGATGGCGAAGTGACTGGCCCATTCAGGTGCCACGTCGTCACAGAACACGCAATCGGAGTTGAATGCATAGAGCACGGTCACGGTGCCCGGATCCGCTTCCAGAGGTACGATCGCCAGGACGCCGTCGTCGACGTAGCCGGTCAGCGCTCCGAGCGTGTCCCCGACCCGCACTCCCCGCTCCTGCGCCACTCCGTCCGCGGCCGGTCCCGGCCGAACGACTACATGAACAACCTGGGCGATGACGACCAGCACCAGCAGGAACAGCACTACGTCCTGGTATCGCTTCATCCTGCACTCCATCTGCTGCCCCGTGCCCGGAGCGTGAAAGACTGGCTGAGGCGCCCGGCGGTGTGACCTCCCCAACCACCGGTCCTTACGGCACGCCCCGACACGGCCTCGGTGCCGGACGCCCCAGCTCGAAAGTGTGGGTCTCAGGCGGGTCTGCGTGGTGTGAAATCGTCGCACAGTTCCCGCCGTGCGCCCTTTAAGACGGGGAAAGGCGCCTTCATGGGGGGTCGATTTCCGACATTTGCCGGTTTTTTTTCATTTTTCGCCCGAAATCAGCCCTAAACGGCCCCAATCCACTCCGGCAACGCCTCCCTTAGCCCCTTCATCCTCCTCAGCCGATTCATCGCTCGCAGCAGGATCGACCGCACACCCGGCTCGCTGATCCCGAGGGTGTCCGCCGTCTCCGCAGTATCCCGCCCTTCCAGCAGTCGGAGCACAATCACGTCCCTCTCCCGATCCGAGAGTCGTCCCAGCGCATCGTGAACTACCTGTGCCCAGTACCGCCGCCTGGACGGATCCATCAGCGGTTGCGTCTCATCGAATTCATCGGGAATCTCACCCATGTGGCCGAGCAAGACCTCGGAGGCGCTCACCCGCTCTTCGACTTTCACCTTTTCCCTGCAGAAATTCCTGCTGACCGCCACAGCCCATGATCCAAAGGAACCACGCTGTCCATAGCTGTCCAACTCCTCCAGAATCCGCAGCCAGCAATCCTGGAGCAGGTCGTCGGCGTACTCGTCGTCGGACGCATACTCACGGATCGCGATCCAGATCCGCGGACTGAGTTCCCGGACCAACCTCGTCAGCAGCTCCGGATCACGGGCATGAAGACGCCCAAGGTCGATGGGATCTGTAATCTGTCAGCGCCTTCCCCCGTGGATGGTCAGCCGGACTGACCACCCTCATCCTCCTTCTTCTCGCGGGGCGGTCTCGTCCGGTTCATCCTCAACGTCGCGCCGCCCCGGAACGCCGAACCGCTCCGGTCCACCTCGTGGTCGCCATCGAAGAGGTAGTCGAGAATCGCCTGGTCCCACGACAACCCCGCCTTGGCCACCAGCTCCATCCACGGCCCGTACGCGGTTTCGTCGGGTGCCTCGGTGATTCCGTTCCAGATGGTGATCCGGGGATTGAAACTACCGCCGCCCCCGAATCCGGGCGAACCCCTGAGCGGCATGTGGATCATGACGCTGTCGGTCATGGGCAGCCGGAAGACCTCGGTGTCGAAGTCGGCGCCGTAGCGGCGGTAGCGGTCGTAGGTGCGCTGGTTCATCTCGAAGACGTCGCGATTTGAGTTGATCCCCGCGGTGATATAGTCCCGAATCTTGAAGGCGGCATCCTTGTGCCGGGGGAAGGACGGATCGTCGATGTAGCCGAAGCCGGGCATGAACCAACCCTTGTTGAAGCCCCAGTTTCGCTCGGTCACGCGTCCGCTTCTGACCAGACCACTGTACTCGGAAAAGAGCTGGACGACCTGGTGGCTCGGGTAGCCGTGGGGGTTGAGGAAAATGTCGGGAAACCACATGTCCCATAGTTCTCCGCGCACCTTCGATTCGGGATAGATGGGGAACGCTCCGAAGCCGCCCACACCCACGCCGAGCGATCCCAGGTAGCCCGCGTGCAGGATGTAGTCGGGGGTGATCCGGTAGAGGTCGTAGGCGAGCTGGGCGCCGTCCGGATTGGTGAAGGGATGAATGACCACGTTGACCTTGTCCAGCCTGGCACGCTGTACCGAATCGGTAAGAAGGAGTTCGGCGTGCCGCAGCACGTGACTGGTGGAGGAGACCTCGTTGGCGTGTTCGCGTGCCGAGTAGATCACGGTGGGCTTGAAGGTGGTCGCCTTGACGCGCGACCAGTGCGTGGCGGTGATCGGGGACATCAGGTCCATCGCCCAGATCTGCCTGCCCAGGTAGCTCTCGCCGGCGTGATACATGCGCGCTTCGGCGAAGGCCTGACTCATCTTGGCCGTCATCTCGTGGCCCTCGGGCGGCGGGATCGGCGTCTCCCACTGGACGATGCGTTCGCCCTGGTAGCTCCAGCCTTCGGGGAGTAGGTCGGTCCAAACGGGAAGTGGTGTGGGGGACCCGTTGTCGGGGAGGATGGCCATCACGTGCGACGAGTCCTCCTCGACCGCCAGCGAGTCCGCCTCCGCCTCCAGCGAGTCGCTATCCACCTCGACCGATTCATCCTCTTCCTCGTCCCACTCGACCCGCACGCGCATCTCGCCGACATCGTGATAGGCGAGGGCGTCGCGGTACAGTCCCGCGTCGCGTAGCGCGCCCAGGTTGGTGACAGTCTCGACGATCTGCTCGGCCGAGACCCAGCTGCGGTCCACGGCTTCCTCGGACGCCAGAGCGACGAGCGAGTCCCGCAGGCTCTCCTCCGAGTCCACCTCGAGGCTGAAGTCGAGGCGCGGCAGGGTGGGTGAGGCCCCTCCGTCGGCCGCCGGCGCGATCACCGCACGGTAGAGACTCGGGCGATCCATCGAGACCTTGGTGATGTCGCGCCGGCGTTCGCCCGTCGTCCCGTCGGCGGTCTCGTAGCGGACGATCACGGTGGGGCGGCTGGTGGCGAACCCGGTCAGGGTGATGTGGCCGCGTCCGGCCGTGCCGTCTCCCTTGGGGCGCATGACCGGGATGATCCGCCCCGGATAGGAGAGGCCGCCCCCCTGGGCGTTCCGGCCGATCAGGGAGAAGAATTCGATGGTGCCGAAGTAGAACTCCTCGTGGAGGGCGTCCATCGTTGAGATGATCTCGTTGTCGATGCCGAGGCGGTAGTCGGGTTCGCTCAGCTCCAGGTCGATGGTGAGGGTGCCGAAGAAGGGCGCGTCCGGGCCGCCGCGGGGTCTTGCGTCGTGACGGTCCATGACGTAGTCCCAGACGGCGGGCAGGGTGCTGGCCTGGAAGCGGTCCCAGACCCATTCGGGGTCGGTGACGATGCGTTCGTGCGCAAGCGTGTCGGCACCGGAGGTGGCGGTCACCCAGCCGGTGGTGACGCGCACCTTTTCGTAGTCGCGGAAGCGGTCGACGTAGGGGCGGAGCACCCAGACCGGGTCGAAGGTGTCCTCGAGGAGGGTGTTGCCGTCGGGAGCGGTGGCGCGGACGCGGTAGATGGGGCCTTCCTCCACCATTTCGAAGCGGATCTGTTCGAGCTCGAGCCCCAGGTCACCCACGAGGATCTCGTCGATGGGGAAGATCTCGTGCAGCCAGCGGAGCGGCGTGTGAATCGACTGGTGGGGCCACTCCTCGGGCGGGTCGTTGTGCAGGAATTCGATCACGATCTCGCCGATTTGACGGCCCGCCAGCCGCGGCGCGACCGATTCGCGCAGCCAGTAGAAGCCCTGCTTGAAGGCGGAGAGGACCTGGACGGTCGTCGCATTGGGGTCGGCGCCCGCGTCGATGAGGCGCTTGCGGACTTCGGCGGCGATGCGTTGGCGGATCTCTGGTGGTTCGGAGAGGCGGGCCTCGAGGCGCACCGGTTCTCCGTCCTCGACCCCGGCGACGATGCGTTCGTCGAAGGCGGACCAGAAGCGGTCCACTTCGGAGGGCACTTCGAACTGGTCGTCGATGACGGTGGCCGCGTTCTGCACGTCGCGGTTGTCGATGGTGACGGTGACTTCCGGCGCGATCGAGTCCGGGAAGTGGGCGAGCGCCCGGTCACGCACGAAATCGGCAACCCCGTCGGAGGGTTTCCACAGCGACATGAGAATCTCGGCGCTCGTGATCCGCTCGCCCTCCCCGGCCAACTCCTCCGTGAGCTCGGCCATCACCTGATCCAGCTTGTAGAGCCCGAAGGCCGCCTGTCCCCCCGGGGTGTAGCCCGAGAGGGTGCCCCAGAGTTCGTGTTCGATGTCGTCGAAGGTGGGTTTGCCGTCGCCGCGGACGCTGACGTTGGGGAAGACTTCCGCCAGTCGCTTCGTCGCCATGGTGGCGCCCTCGGCGTCCGCTCCCGTGACCACCAGCGCGCGCTTGCCTCCGAAGCCGTCGGGGACCGCCTCGATCAGGCCGTGGCCGGGGCCGAGCTCGTCGATCGAGATGGTGCCGGAGTCGATCAGTTCGGTGATGTGGGGATGGTCGGCGCCGACGAGGACGGCGGTGGGCTCGCTCGAGGGGGACTGGATCTCGTCCAGGCTGCGCACGATCGGCACGGTGAAGCCGGTGGTCTCGAGGGTCATGCGGGCGGTCAGGTCCGGGATGCCCTCCGCGCCGCGCCCCGGAACGACGACCACGTCGACATCGCTCGGGATCTGTCCGCCGCCCAGGAATCCGGCGGTGGTGTACAGGTTGGAGAGGTCGAGGCCGCCCTTGGCGCCCCCGCGCGGCCGTGACCCGGGGCCCGAGGGAGACGGTGTCACCAGGGCGGGGAGGACGACCTGCCGTCCGGCGGCCTCGAAGGTGAGTGCAGCGAGGTCCCTGAAGCGCAGGTCGTCGGAACCGGGGCCGTCGGCGTCGTCGCCGACCCGCTCCCACGCCAGGATCTGCAGGCGGTCGAGGGCGTAGCGGGCCTGGGTCGCGCCGGGGTCGTCGTCGTATGCGAGGGTGGCGGTGAGGTGGACGTGGTCGGAGCTGTCGGGCAGGGTGGCGCGGTGGAAGGTGAGGACAGGCGCGGGGGCGGTGCTGTCGCTGCCGGCGAGCCAGGTGCCGAGCTGGTTGGTAACTTCCTTCAGGGAAGGGCCGGAGAGGTTACTGACATGGGGCAGGGAGCCGGCCAGATGGCGCGCGGCGCGCAGCAGGGCTTCGTCGTTGCCGCCGAGGACGGCCACCCAGCGCGCGCCGTCGGGGGTGGTGAGGGTGACGACGGTGGGGGG
>VXOC01000215.1 GCA_009840215.1 Gemmatimonadota bacterium
CCCGTAACCTGTCAACCACCCCACGCCGTCCCCCGACACGCCCACGCCACCAAGGCCACACCATGACCCCCCGCTCGCACTACCTCCCCCGCACGCCCGCCGGCCGCATCGCCACCATCGCGTTCATCGCGGCCATGGCCCTCGCCCAACCCCCCATCGTGCACGGCCTCATGAACCGCACCGAGCCGCTCATCCTCGGCACCCCCTTCCTCTTCGCCTACCTGCTGGTCGTGTACTTCCTGGGTATCGCCGTCCTGGTGTGGGCCCTGCGCAAGAACGTGTAGGCAGCCCATGAAGAGGCCCCGCTGCATTCGGACGGCGATGCATCCGCGCTGGGCGCTTCGCTTCATCCTATTCGGAATTGTAAAGTGTACATTACTTTTGGTCATGTGTAGTATACGTGTTGCGCAGAAGCGTCGCTCTGCGTTGCTCCTCGGGCGAATAGCGCTGCTATTCCCCCTTCGTCGCGCCTTGCCAGCCCGGCGCCTCGCCGCCCTCGGTGCGACGCAGGGCCTCTCCACGGACTGCTGAGCCAATGGAACCCTGGGTCGTCTCCACCTCGCTGATCTTCATCTACCTGATCGCGACCATCGTGATCGGGGTCCTGGCCAACCGGAAGGGCACGTCCAGCATGGAGGACTTCTTCCTCTACGGGCGGCAGGCCGGGATCATCGTCCTCTACCTGACGGTGGTGGCCACCTTCCACTCCGCCTTCGCCTTCCTGGGCTCGGGGGGGTTCTTCTTCACGCACGGGATCGGGTTCTGGATGGCCGGGACCTGGACGGTGCTGGTCGGGGCCATCACCTACACGCTGGGGACGCGGATCTGGGCGCTGGGCAAGAAGTTCGGCTACATCACGCCGGCGGACCTGATCGCGGACTTCTTCGAGAGCGAGACGGTGCGGATCATCGTGGCGCTGGTGTCCGTGATCTTCACCCTGATCTATATCCAGGTCCAGGCGCAGGGGCTGGGGTACATCCTCTCGGTGGCGACCGGGGACCGGATCTCCTTCGAGCTGGCTGCGCTGATCCTGCTCGTGGTCGCGGCGGCCTATCTCATGGTGGGGGGATTGCGGGCCGTCTACTGGACCGACGTCATCCAGGGGATCTGGATGTACGTCGCGGTGTGGGCGGGCAGCCTGCTGCTGACCTACAAGCTCTTCGGCGGCCCGGTCGAGCTGTGGAGGCGGCTCATGGCGGAGCGGCCCGACCTGCTGAGCCTGCCCGGTCCGGAGGGCTTCTTCACGCCGGGAATGTGGGTCGGCATGACGATCGCGCTCTCCTTCGGGATCATCTTCCAGCCGCACATGATGATCCGCTACTTCACGGCCGCCTCCGGCCGCACCCTGAAGATCCTCGGCGCCACCACCCCGATCTACCTCATGACGCTCTTCATCCCGGCGGCGTTCGTGGGGCTCGGCGGCGCGCTCATCCTGCCCGACCTCGCGTCACCCGACCGCGTCTTCCCCGAGCTCCTCTTCCAGTACGCACCGCCGTGGCTGACCGGGCTGATCCTGGCCGGCGCCACCGCCGCGGCGATGTCCACACTGGACTCGATCCTGCACTCCAACATGACCGTGCTCACCCGGGACGTGTACCAGCGCTACATCGCGAAGGGCCGCAGCCAGGGCCACTACCTGGCGTTCGGACGCTGCGTGGTAGTCGCGCTGCTGGGGGTGGGCTTCTATCTGACCGTCCGCACCCCCGACTACCTGGTCGCCCTGGTCACGCTCTCCGGTGCGGGAGCGCTCCAGCTGATGCCCGCCGTACTGGGCGTCTGCTACCCGGGGCGGCGGCTCCACACGGCGGCGGGCGTCGTGGCGGGGATCTCCGCCGGGCTGGTCACGCTCTTCCTGACCCGGATACAGTTCCCGCAGCCGCTGGGCATCCACGAGGCGCTGTGGTCGCTGGGCGTGAACTTCGCCGTCACGATCATCGTGTCGCGGTTCACGCGGCCGCCTTCCGCAGCCACGGTCGAGCGGATCCACGGCGAGGTGGAGCGGTTCGTGTACGACAGCTAGCGGAATCGCCGGAAGGCTTCAAGTCCGCCTGGCCGAAGGGGATCCGCATACTCGCCAGGGATGACGGACGAACCACTTTGTTCCCGGCGCCAACAGGCGTTTCGGGGGACTTCCGATCCGCCGGAAACCGTGCCAAACCGCCATTTCGCCGCGAATTGTACACTGTTTCGCATCCAAACTCTTGCGCAGCCAGTGCCTGCGCCCCACGTTCGCCCCGCTCATCCGCAACTCGTCCACTTCCGCAAAGGAGAACATCGTGGACAAGAATTGGGTAGTTGCATCCGTCGTAGCAGCGGTCGCCATGTTCGTGCTCAACCTGTTGGTTGGCGCGGTCGGCGGCGACTTCATGTCCGCAGTCATGGCCGCCGAGGGTACCTGGCAGTCAATTGTCGGACACCTGTTCGCCGGTTCCGTGCTGGCCCTGGTACTGGGCTGGAGAGGAACGGGCGACGCCGCGGACGGTGGCAAAGCGGGAGCCACGCTGGGCATCCTCTATGCCTTGGGCGGCAGCTTGGGCGGCATGGAGGCGTTCGACGTCATGGCGCTCATCGGCGCGCTCGTCGCGGGCATCGTGGTGTACGGTGTGAGCGGAGCCGCGGTGGCGATGGCGCCCGCCGGAGGAGGCGACGCCTAGCGTCCAGGATCACCTACACGCTACGTCCGCCACGGTGCCGGCAGCGGCGCGGGTGGTGGACGTAGCGTGGCATTTCCCGGGCAAAGTCCCGGGCTCCGGATTCACCCGTCCAGGCGGTCGTCGATACCGTAGCCGGCGGTCGCTGTAGCGGAAGCTTGTGCCGTTGAATCGAAGCTCACGTCGATTCGCCCAAGCCTCATCCCTCCCCACCCCACCTGATTGACGACGGTGAACCCGTCCTGCCCCTGGTCGAAGAGTTCGGGTTCGTCGAGGAAGGTGTGGGTGTGGCCCCCCAGGATCAGGTCGATTTCGGGGACGGCGGCGGCCAGGGTCTGGTCGCTGGGACGGGCCGGATCGCCGTAGCGGTACCCCAGGTGCGACAGGCAGATGATGAGCGAACAGCCCTGGTCGCGCAGTTCCCGGCACGCGGTGCGCGCGGCCTCCACCGGATCGGTGTAGACGACGCCCTCGTGCAGACTGGCCAGCACGAGCTTGTCGAAGGCGATTCCCAGGCCGAAGATCCCCACCCTGACACCGTCGAACTCGCGAATCGTGTACGGCTCCACGTGCCCCGCCAGCGCCGACCCGCTCACGTCGTAGTTGGCCGACACGAACTCGAAGCCCGCCTCGGGCAGCATGGCGACCAGCCCGTCCACACCGTTGTCGAAGTCGTGGTTGCCGAGCGTGGCCACGTCGTAGCCCATGGCGGTCATCGCCCGAAACTCGAGCTCCCCGCCGAAGAAGTTGAAGTACGGCGTCCCCTGGAAGATGTCCCCCGAATCGAGGAGCAGGACATGCTCGTTGGCCTCGCGCACCCGCCGGATGAGGGTCGCCCGCCGGGCGGCGCCTCCAAGTCCCTGAAACCGGCCGCCGTCCATTGGGAAGGGATCCATTCGCGAGTGCGTGTCGTTCGTGTGCAGTACGACCAGGTTGACGCCGTCCTCTTGTAGGAGGGGGCCGTAGGAGAGGTCCTCTCCGCCGCTTCGGGAACGGGACGCGGTCCCCACCCAGAGCCTCTCAACCCCGGCCAGCCCCGCCACCCCGCCCAGGCCCAGCGCCCGCATGAAGTCACGCCGTTTCATCCCTCGTTCTCCCGTTCCGTTTCTTCAACGTTCCTGATGCGCCCGTCCAGGGTCGGAGTCACCGCGCTCTTCTCCCGCAGGTACTCCACGAAAGCCGTCCGGATCAGGATGTCCAGATCCTCGCGCGACCCGGGCTCCACCTCCCACAGCACGCTCCACTCCCCCCCGCCGTTGACCAGGTAGTCCACCGTAGCCACACGGTAGGTCCCCTCCGGGTCGATCGGTTCACCGCCCACCAGCACCCCGACCGCATCGTCGCCGTCCAGCTCCATCGTCCACCCGGCGATCGGTTCCCCGGTCGTGATCGCTATTTCGTCGGCAAGTCGCTCCATTTGAGCACCGGAAAGCGACAGAACGACGACAAAGTTCTCGAAGGGCAGCAGCTCGTACGCGTGCCGCATCAGAATCGGGCCCGCCGCGAGGGGCACGCGAAGGCCACCCTCGTTGACGAGTGAGGCGTGCACCGTGTCGCCCGAATGGCTGCGTGCGGCGTGGAGGAGCGCCTCGGCCACGAGGTTGTCGAGCGTGCCTTCCGGGTCGTCCTTGGAGAAGGGCCCCTCGGCGTGGCCGAGCACGACCGCGAGCTGTTCATCGAGCTGCTCCCGGTACGGCGCGATCATGGCCTCGATGTCGGGTGCGGGCTCGATGCCGTCGCCGACCTGCGTGAAGTCGACGTGCGTTTCCTGGATGGTGAAGGACGCGGGGGCGCGTGGCGGCGCGTCGGAACAGCCGCCCAGGATGAGCGCGGCGGCGGGCGCGCCGAGCACGGGCCGGATCGACGTCCTGATCAGCATGATGAAGGCAAGGGTGGCCGTTCGGAGTCATCCTCGGGAGCACTGCCGGTGGCGCGAAGCAGGTCGTAGAATGCGATCCAGGCCTCGGCCGTCAGGGAGAGTGCGCCCAGCCGGGCTCCCTGAAACGCACCGACAGCGTCCAGCAGGTCCAGCAGGGTCGTCTCGTGTTCCGAGTAGGCCGCGGTCGCGGATGCGAGCAGCGCCTCGCCGTCGGCCCGCAGACCCGGCGCCGCTGTCTCGAGCCGCGCCCGGTTCGACGCATACCGGTCAAACGCGGCCACCACGTCATACTCCGCCATCTTCCTCCGCAGTTCGAGACGGTAGGCGGCGGCGGTGCTCCGCGCGACGGCCTCCTCCCTGGTCCCCGACCCCCGGTCGAAGAGCGGCAACGGGAGGTCCACCGCAACGGTCGGGCCCCCGAGACCATCGTAGTGGTGCCGGTATCCGAGCCCGAGACTCGGGGCGGGAACCCAATGCGTTCGGGCCACGTCCACACCGGCCCGGGCCGCGTCCAGCTCGCTTGCCGCCGCCTCCACGTCCGGACGGCCAGCGAGGGCGGCCACAGCGGCTCCGCGGCTGATCACGGGCGGCACGCCATCCGGCCCCTCCGACGGACCGATCTCCTCCGTACCGGTCCCCGGGTCGATGAGCACGGCGAGGCTCCTCCTCGCGGCGCGGGTGCGGAGCGCCGCTGCCTCCAGCACCTGTTCGGCGTCCACCCGTGCGAGGCGCAGCCGCCGGGCCTCGTAGTCCGAAATGTCACCCGCCTCCAGGCGGACCTCCGCGTCACGTGCCACCGATTGAATCACGGAGGCGGTCCGCCGCACGATCGACTCCGCCTCCTCCGCGAACCAGGCAAGCACGTACGCCTCCCGCACCTCGAAGGCAAACTCGATCGAGTCGGCGCGCAAACGCGCGGTCCCGGCACGGATCGTGTGCGCGGCCGCCCGTCCGCGAGCCGTGGTTCGTCCCGGCCATTCCACCTGCTGGAGGACCTGGAAGGTCTCTTCCCAGGCCGTTTCTCCATCGTGGCTGAGGTCGTCCCGTCCAAACGAGAACGCCGGGTTGAAGTAGGCCCGGGATTGACGCGCCTCACCCACCAGGCCGGCGGCCTCCGACCTGGCAATCTGCAGCGCAAGGCTGTTCGCGGCGAACGCCTCCAGCGCCTCGGAAAGCGACACGCGGCGTACCGACTCCTGCGCGAACGCCGCCGGCGGCGCGATGAGGACGCCGAAAAGGATCAGTAAGGGCAACGGCCGCGTTCCCGGTCTTTGCATGGATACTCCGGGCTGGAGTGGTCGCGGCAACTACATTACCGTCCACTCTCGCGGATGGACAGGCGGGGGGGTGTCATGTTGTTGACAATGCGGTCGGACCGACCGCCAACCCGGGGGGGACAACCAGAGCCGTGCCCGAACCGATCGCGATGTGCTTCAGCGGTGGCAAGGACAGCTGCCTGGCGTTGCGTGCGTTGCAGCGAGAGGGCAAGTACCGCGTCGAGACGCTGATCACTACCGTAACCGACGCCTACGACCGCGTGAGCATGCACGGTGTGCGGCGATCGCTGCTGCGCGAGCAGGCCGCTTCGCTCGGGATCGAGCTGGCCGAGGTGGTGGTGCCGCCGCAGTCCTCGAACGAGGTCTATGAGCGCGCGATGGGGCGGGAGTTCGACCGTCAGCACGCCGCCGGCATCCGCAGGGTCGCCTTCGGGGACATCTTTCTGGAAGACCTGCGCGAGTACCGCGAGCGGCAGCTGGCGGAGCGCGGGCTCGAGTGCGTGTTCCCGATCTGGGGACTGCCGACCGATCGGCTCGCGCGCTCTTTCATTCGCGGCGGCTTCGAGGCGGTGACGGTGTGCGTCAGCCTCTCCACGCTGGACGCTTCCTTCGTGGGGCGTGATTTCGACGAGGACTTCCTGGCGGACCTGCCCGCGGCCGCCGACCCCTGCGGCGAGAACGGCGAATTCCACACATTCGTGAGTGCCGGTCCCATCTTCCCTCACCCCATCCCGGTCGCCCGCGGGGAGTTGGTGGAGCGGGACGATTTCGCCTTTTGCGACCTGGTCAGCCCCCCCACACCTTCTCGAAAACGCGCAGGTAGTTCTCGCCAAGGAACTTGAGGATCACCTCGTCCCCGTGTCCCCGCGCGGCCAGCGCCTCGGTCAGACGCGGCACCTTCGAGGCTCCCACTCCGGACCCGGCACGGTAACCCGGTCACCCAGGTCCACCTTGCCTTCGGCGACGGGGATCAGGATGTCGCTGTGACCGTCGACCACTGCGGCGCGGCGGTGCAGTTCGCGGGCGCGATCGCCGGCTCCGCGGCCGGGTTCGCTCATCCCGGTTGCCTTCCGGCGACTCCGGGGGGGAAGTTGGAGTCTCTCCGGCGGACCACGTCACGGCCCCGCCGCCGCCTTCCACATCGTATGAGAGTCACAATCATGTCCCTTGCGCGTGCCCTCCAGGGCGTCAGAGTGCTCGACCTGTCCCGCCTTCTCCCGGGCCCCTTCCTCACGATGATCCTCGCCGACCTCGGCGCCGACGTGGTGAAGGTAGAGGAACCGCGCCGCGGCGACTACATGCGCGACTTCCCCCCGCGCGGCAATGGGCCGTCGGGCCGCTATCTCACGGTCAACCGCAACAAGCGCTCCGTGACGATGGACCTGAAGGACGACCGCGAGCGCGAGCGGTTCCTGCGGATGGCGGAGCGCGCCGATGTCGTCGTCGAGAGCTTTCGCCCCGACGTGATGGACCGGCTGGGGGTGGGCTACGAGGCGCTGAACGGGCGCAACGAGCGTATCATCCTCTGCTCGATTTCGGGTTACGGGCAGGACGGTCCGTACCGCGACCGCGCGGGGCATGATATCAACTACCTGGCGCTGGCCGGGGTGCTGGGGATGAGCGGCCAGGATGCGGACGGTCCCCCGGCGCTCGCGGGCGTGCAGATCGCGGATTTGGGGGGGGGCGCCATGTGGGCCGCGATCGCCATCCTCGCCGCCCTCCTCGACCGGGACCGGACCGGACTGGGCACCCACCTGGACATCTCCATGACCGAGGGCGCACTCGCCATGCTGGCTAGCGAGTTCGGGATCGTCGACGCGGAGCCGTCGACGCCGACGCGGGGGACAGGGCTGCTGAACGGCGGGGCGGCGCGCTACGGCGTCTACGAGACGAGCGACGGCAAGTACCTGAGCGTGGGCGCGCTGGAGCCGCAGTTCCTGGGGCGGCTGGCTGCGGCGGTGGGTCTCGAGTTGCGTCCTGGGCCGGGGGGCGACGCCGATCTTCGCCGCCAACTGACCGGGGTCATCGCCACGAAGACGCGGGACGAGTGGGCGCGCGTCCTGGCCGAACACGACTGCTGCTGCGAGCCGGTCCTGGAGCTGGACGAGGTGCCGGACCATGCGCTGCACCGCGAACGCGGCGTCTTCTTCGAGATCCCTGACGAGGAGGCGCCGGGGACACTGCAGGTGCGCACGCCGCTGGGGATGCCGGAGGGGAGGCGGCGGGCTCCGAAGCTGGGGGAGCACAACGAGGAGGTGTTTCGGGAGTACGGGGTGGCGGAAGGCGGACTGCCATCGGTCGATCCCGGCGCGGACGATGGCCGTGCAACCCGGTGACCGCGTACCGATGTCAACAAAAGCGATCCCCCAAGGGACCTTGAGTGTGGCCATTCCTTCCACTCGATAAGCCAGGATCCCATGACTCGCACCGCCGCCATTCTCGTCGCTTTCCATGCGGCGGCCGCCGCCTCGGCCGGGGCCCAGACCTCCTCCCCCCCCGACTCCACCCTCACGCACCGGGGCGGCTACACGCCCCCGACCGTGACCGCCGCCCTTGCCGATGTCGCCCCCACCCTCGACGGCCGCCTGGACGACCCCGTCTGGCAGATCGCAATGCCCGTCACCGGATTTCGCCGCGACCGGCCCGGCGACGGCAATCCGGCCGGTGAACGCACCGAGGTGCGGGTCGCGTATACCGGCGACGCCCTTTACATAGGCGCGCGCATGTACGCCGAAGATCCGGGCACGATCTCGCAGCTCCGGGGACGGCGCGACTCCTTTATGCAGGCCAACGACCAGTTTCAGGTCCAGATCGATTCCTACCACGATCACCGCACGGCCTTCGTCTTCGGCGTCACGCCGGCGGGCGGGCGCAACGACCTCGTGGCGCCCAACGACGGCTTTCAGGGAATAGACTCCGGCTGGGACCCCGTGTGGAGCGCCGCGACGCGGGTCGATTCGCTGGGGTGGGTCGCCGAGATGCGGATTCCCTTCTCCCAGCTTCGCTTCGGCGAGGGCGAGGAGCAGGTGTGGGGGATCAATTTCCGGCGCGACATCTTCCACCTGGGCGAGGGCGTCACCTGGAGCTGGCGTCCCCCGACCGAACCCGGCTGGACGTCGCAGTTCGGCCACCTGCTCGGCCTCGAGGGGGTCAGCCGTCCCGGGCGCCTGGAGGTCCTGCCGTACGCCGTCACCAATTCGTCGTACGACCAGCGCGCGGATCCCGCCAGTCCCTTCAACGACGGATCCGTGACCTCGGGCAACGCCGGCGTCGACCTCAAGTACGGACTGACCAACGGGCTCACGCTGGACGCCACCTTCAACCCGGACTTCGGCCAGGTGGAGGCAGATCCCGCGGTGGTCAACCTGTCGGCCTACGAGACCTACTTCGAGGAGCGGCGCCCCTTCTTCGTGGAAGGGTCGGGGCTCTTCGGGTTCGGCGGCATGCGGGGACTCGGCTTCTTCTACTCGCGGCGGGTGGGGCAGCGGCCGGCGCTCTCGGCCTTCGGGAGGGGCGCGTACGTCGACCAGCCGCGGGCATCGACGATCCTGGGCGCCGCCAAGATCACGGGGCGCACCGAGTCCGACCTGATCGTCGCCTTCATGAACGCGACCACCCAGCGCGAGATGGGCAGGTTCACCGACGGAGTGGACATGCCCATCGGCGAGACGCCCGTCGACCCCCTCTCGAACATCACCGCGCTCAGGATCCGGAAGGACATGCGCGAGGGCAACACGCTGATCGGGGCGATCGCGACGGGGGTGGTGCGCCGACTGGACGACGAGGTGTTCACGGGGCTCCGCGACCGCGCCTTCGCCGGCGGGGTGGACTTCCTGCACCGGTTCCACAACCGCACCTACTCGCTGTCGGGTTGGGCGGCGGGCTCCTACGTGCGCGGGGACGCCCTATCGATGCTCCGCGCCCAGGTCTCGCCCGTGCGCTACTACCAGCGTCCCGACCAGAACTACGTGTCGCTCGACCCCGAACGCACCTCGATGACGGGATTCGCGGGGCAGCTCGCCTTCCGCAAGATCGCGGGGGAATGGACGTACGGCTTCGAGAGCAGCACGGTCTCGCCCGGGTTCGAGACCAACGACGCGGGCTTTCAGACCATCGGCGATTTCTTCTCCATTTCGGGTGGAGGGGGCCGGCGCTGGACGCAGCCCGGGAGGATCTTCCGGGGAGCCAGCTTCAACCTGTACGCCAGCGAGAGCCGCAACTTCGGCAACCAGATCGTCGACCGGGGGCTCTACCTGGAAGCGAACGGGCAGACCAACGGCTTCCGCTCGTTCCGCCTGCGCAGCAACTTCCGCTTCCGCAGCCTGGACACGCGATCGACCCGCGGCGGTCCTTCCATGCACAGTCCCGCGAACTGGAACGCCAACCTGAACCTGAGCGGGGACGGACGGAACCGCATCTCGGGGAATCTCAACGTCAACTATTCAGGTGACGAGGAGGGGGCGTACGGGGTAACCCTGTCGCCGAGTATCCGGGGACGCGGTGACGGTTCACTCAGCTGGAGCATCGGTCCGCGGGCCAGCCGGAGCTGGACGCCGTTCTTCTACGTCGCCCAGGTTCCCGATCCTCTCGCGGGCAGGACCTGGAGCCGCCGCTACCTCTTCGCCGAACTGGAGAGGACGTCGCTCAGCGCGACGATTCGCGTGGACCTGGCGGTCACGCCCCTGATCACCCTGCAGGTCTACGCGGAACCGTTCCTTTCAAGCGGCGACTACGAGGGGTTCAGCGCGCTGGAGACCCCGGGCACCTACGACTTCCTGCGTTTCGGCGAGAGGGGTTCCACCGTCGTGCAGCACGAGGACTTCTACAGCGTCGACGCCGACGGCCTCGGTCCGGCGCGCACGATCCACTTCCCGAACCCCGATTTCCGCGTGCGTTCCTTCCGCAGCAACGTGGTGCTGCGCTGGGAGTACCTGCCGGGATCGACGCTGTTCGTGGTCTGGACGCAGGACCGGTTCGGCCGCGCCAGCGAGCCCGGGCTGGACGGGATCGACGACGTGCGTGACCTGTGGAACGACCCGATGCGGAACGTGCTGCTGGTGAAGGCGAGCTACTGGCTCGATTTCTGAGGAGGGCGACGGCGGCCGTCCCGGAAACCCAGCGTTGCTGCGACTCTCGCCTGTTGGCGGTCGAGGGTGACGAACGCAATCGCCCCCGGCTCCGGCGTCGCGTAGAGGGCGCTGGCGACATGCCAGAGGTCGGCGCCTCGCAGGCTGCCGGCTTCGAGCACGGTCTTCATCTCCGGGGACAGAGGACGGTGGGTGAGGATCCAGCCGATGCGGGCCAGCAGGTGGATCGGGAACGGCTGCCCCTCGCGCCGGCAGGCTGACCGCAGTTCAGCCTCGAGAAGGTTGGACGAGACCAGGCGGGAATAGCCCGCCAGCTTCGCCGCCAGGGACTGCGCGCCGACTTCGCCAAAGGCGATGGCCACGATCACCGACGTATCGACGTACGCGACGCTCACTCGTTGCGGTCGGCAAAGAAGCGGGCCAGTCCCCCCGGGATTCGCGGGCCTGCTCTGAGCGGACTGTGCGGATCGGCAGCCGGAACCACGATCCCACGCTTCTCGAGCTGAGCGAAATGCTCGTCGATGCTCGTCGCTTCGGGCGCCAGCGGACGCATCTCGGCCACGGGGTCTCCCCGGTAGGTGATGGTGACGGCCGTGCCCTCGCGGACCAGCCGAATCACTTCGGAGAACCTGGCCTTGGCTTCGTAGGTCGAGTATACGGGGTTCATGGGATTATTCTAACTAGTCTGACTGGTTTGTCAAACATTGCCAGCTCGTCCCCGCGGGCACACCACACCTTCGCCAGCCATTTTGACGGCGAACGCCGAAACCGTCAGTTCAGCGCCCCCGACATGATCGTGGTGACGTGCAGGTTGAGCCTGTGGTTGACCCGCATGCCGAAGATGCCGTCGGTCGCGAGGTCCCCACGCGGTCCCGACCACACCTGTTCGCCGTTGACGTAGAAGCGCAGCTCGTCGCCGTCGGCTTCCAGCGCGAGCACGTTCCTGGCCGTGCTGGCTTCTTCCGGTTTGGTGGCGAAGGACACGATGGCGGGGTGGTACGTCCAGTCCTGGACCACCGGGGTGGCCGCGCCGGCGCGCGACTTGACCAGGAACTGGCCGCCTTCGCGCAGGAGGAAATAGGTGTAACGCTGGTCCGGCCCCTGCAGATCGCGGCCGCCGATGAAGAAGCCGAAGGCCTCGCGCCGCCCCTCGGGATCGAAGAGAAAGATCTCGGATTCGATGCGGAAGTCGCCCGAGGCGATCGAATCGGGATGGTAGGCGATCAGCGCGGGGCCGGTCGTGATGTGGAAGCCAGGCAACATGACCACCAGGCAGAGGGCGTCCATGCTGGTGCCTTCGCGGTCGAAGCGGGCCTCCCAACCTTCGGGGAAATCGCCGTCGGGGCACTCCTGGGCGGCGGCGGGGATGGGGGTGAGGGTGGTGACGAGGGCGAGGGTGAGGGGTGCGCCGAGTCTGAAAGACGCTCTGGGCATGTCGATTCCCGGGACTGAAGGGGTGGGTGTTGGCAACTCTTGTGGATTGCCAGTTTGGCGGTCGCTGTCGCTTGTCACAAGCCCATCAGCCGCCTCAGCGTCTTCCAAGCGCGCAAGAGCGGCTCCTGCTCCATTGGTGGGCCACCAGACAACCCCGCCTGTTGCGACGCAGCGAACCGGGGAGTGGCCAGGTATCCCCCGTCGCCTGTGGGTGCCTGGAGACCCACGCCGCCGCGGGCGTCCTGGTATGTCAGCGCGGTCGTCAGTCCGATTTCTGTGCCCACCAGCCCACCATCTGCCGTGTAGTGGGTAAACCGGGTTCCCCATCCCTCCCTGACCGTGAACCCGCCGTCTTCCTTGAAGTAGATGCGCGATGGCTGCGTGAACTCTCCGGGCCCTTCGCCCTTCCGGCCAACGACAAAGACCAGGGAGCCATCCGGCCGCCAGACGCTGACCTGCGCCTCCATCGGGTCGAGAACGAAGATGCGGTTCTGGTAGGGATCGGCCCGCACATACGCCCAGTTGAACAGAACGCCCTGTTCTGCGGTGCCTGTGAACCGGTACTCCAGTTCGGTGATCCACTCGGGGCCGTCGTACGCGCCGGGAGCTTCCTTGTCACAGCCGAAACATGCGAGGAGCGGGAGTATGGACCGCACTGGCAGTCGGGTGCTTTTCCGGGAAGACCGCATCATCCGCCAATCTTCAACGGTTTGAACTACGATGAAGATAGTTCGTCGAGAGGTGGACGCGCGAACCCACCCCACCCCTCCACCCTCCCCTGCGCGGTGAAGACCAAAACCCGCTCCCCCACCACCTCACCCGTCACCCTCTCCCAGCATTCGGCGTACAGGTCCACCTGGGCGCGGTATCGCCCCACCCGCTCCTCGAACTCGGGATCTTCGCCGCTGTCGGTCTTGTAGTCCGCGACGACCCAGTGGCCGTTCTCCCGGAAGACGAGATCGATCACCCCCTCAAGCACGTCCCGCGCCCCCTCGTCCGCCGCCAGGTTGACCGCAAAGGGGACCTCGGTGTAGCGCTCGGCGCTCTTCATGGCGCGGTGCCACACGGCCGAGCCGCGCACCGCATCGACAAGCGCGAGAAGTGCTTGCAGCTCGGTGGGGGCGCCGGTGGCGTCGACAGGGCGCTCGAACTCGATGAGGAGGTCGCGGGCCAGGTGCGCGAGGGCGTCGCCGGGCATGCCCTCGCCGGCAGCCGAGAGGACCGCGTGGACGACGCTGCCCCATTCGTAGCCGCCGCTGGCGGGCTGGAGGGGGGACGGGGTGAAGTCCTCGGCGTGGACGGACGGGTCGGGGGTCGGGGGGACCGGTCGCTCCGCACCCTTCGCCCGCCCCGTCACCGTCTCCAAACGGTAGGTCGCCTCGCGCGCACGCGCCGACGCGGCCTCCGTCGCCGCCAGCGCCGCGCCCAGATCCGTCCCGGCGTCGAGCACATCCGGCTCCGGAGCGTCCTCGGGCCGTAGCTCCACCATCCGGGAAACGCCCTCCCCCGCCCCACCGGCCTCCGCGGTCACCCACTCCTCCAGGGCCTCCCACGGCGACGTACCACCCAACCCTTCCCCCCGCGCGATCCAGAGCTCGTCCTTCGCCCGGGTCGCCGCCACGTACAGCAGGCGCACCTTTTCGGCCCGCTCGAACTCCTGCTCCACCTGCCGGTCCACCTCCCAGGTGGCTGGCTGCGCGATGATCTCGGTCGAGAAACCGCGCTTCACCGTCACCGGAATCGTTCCCTTGGCCGCCCCCGTCTCGTCGCGCGCCACGCGCATGCGGGGCGGCCAGTCCTTCTCTCCGAAGGGCGCCGCCAGGAAGACGACCGGCGCTTCCAGCCCCTTGGCCCGGTGAAGGTTCATCACCCGCACGCACTCGCCGCGGCCCGGCACCAGCGGCGCCTCGGCGTCCTCCCAGTCGAGGGCCGTCTCCAGGGCGTCCACGGCCCCCCCGATCGAGGTGTCCCCCTCCAGCGCACGCGCCCGCACCGCGTTCAGAAGGTAGGCGAGCGCCCCGGCGCGAAGCTCTCCGAGTTTGCCCGCGGCGGCCAGCGGGAAGAGCCCGGTCTCGCGGATGAGGCGCTCGGCGGTCACGTCCGCAGGCTCCCGCAGCGCCCGCTTCCACCACCCGTGCAGGACGTTGATCGCGTCGCTGACCTCGTCGTCGCCCTCTGTTGGATGATTGATCGTCAAGCGGCCCCCGCCGTCCCGGTACGCCACCAGCCGGTCGAGGGTGATCCCGAAGAGGGGGCCGGTCAGCACCCCGAGCACCCGGGTCTGGTGCGACGGGTCCTCCAGGCAGCGGAAGAGGAGGAGAAGCGCGGCCAGCTCGTCCTCGAAGCCCACCCCCGCTCCCGACACGTCGACAGGCAGGTTGCGGTCCTCGAGGGCGCGGGCGTAGACGGAAAGGTACTTGCGGTTGCGGGTCAGGATCAGGAAGTCGCCCGGCTCCCGGTTGCCGATCTCGACCCGCTTCGCGATCGCGGCCGCGATGCGCTCGGCCTCGTCGTGCGCGATCGCGTCCTGTCTGCGTCCCTCCACCCCGTACACGGCCAGCAGCCCCGGGCCGTCGTCGCGCTGCGTGAGGAGGGGGGCGAAGGCGGCCTGGCGGTCGCTGTCCTCCTTGGGGAAATGGTTTTCCCGGTCGAAGACCCCCTTCACGAGCTCTCCGATTGCGGCGAGCGAGCGAAAGTTGGCCTCCAGCAGCAGCACGTCCCCGAAGTCCCCGAAGCGCTTCTTGACGATTTCGTAGAGCGCGATGTCGGCGCGCCGGAAGCGGTAGATGCTCTGCTTCGGGTCCCCCACGACGAAGAGCGCGCCGGGACGCGGCACCACCTCGCGCCAGTCGTCGCCCTCGTCCGGATCGCTGGCCAGGAGGAGGAGGATCTCGGCCTGCAGGGGATCGGTGTCCTGGAATTCGTCGACGAGGATGCGCGTGTAGCGCCTGCCCAGGTCGTCGCGCGCCCGGGGGTCCTCACGCAGCAGCGCCGCCGTGAGGACCAGCAGGTCCTGGAAGTTGATCTCGCCCCGCTCCTTCCTCTGCCGGGCGTAGGCCTCGGCGGCCGACCTGGCCACGCCGACGGCCACGGGGTAGCGGTAGGCCCACCACTCGCGCAGCGCCCTGTCCAGGGGACCACTCTCCGCGGCGAACTCGACAAAGTCCCCGAAGAGCTTCTTGGCCCGCGCCCTCCCTGCCGCGTCGTCGGCCCACCGCTTCTGCACCAGTCCGCTCTTCTTCCTGTGCGTCCTTACGAGGGCATCGAAGAAGATAGACTGGTCTGACCAGTCCAATGAGCGGCGCCAGTAGAGCAGCGTGCGGACGCGCTGTCCGAAACCGTCCCATCCGCCGGGCGGATCCCACCCGCGCATCAGCTGCCCGGCGCGGTCCAGGAGTTCGTCGAACCGGGCCCGCACGGCCTCGACCCCGGCCTCTTCCGGAGGCTCCACGCGCCCGAAACCGAAGTCCACGTCGGGGCTCTCGACCATCTCGCGGAAGCAGCCCTCCAGACTGTCCGGCTCGATGCCGAGGCGCTCCAGCTCCTCCAGACGGGGGTCTCCATCGGTGGCCATGCGCTCCAGGAACTCGACCCAGAACTCGCGCTGCATGCGGTCCGCCTCCGACTCCAGCACCTCGCGAAAGCCGGGATCGAGGCCCGCCTCCAGCGGCCGCTCACGCAGCAGGCGGGCGCAGAAGGAGTGGATGGTGCCCAGGAAGGCGTGGTCGATGTCCCGGATCGCCGTCTCCAGTGCGGGCAGATCCGGATGCCCCGGCGGCAGCTCGACCACCACCTGCTCCAGTCTTTCCTGGAACTTCTGCCGCAGCTCGGCCGCCGCCTTGCGGGTGAAGGTGACCGCGGCGATGCGGTCGACGGTGCAGGCGCCCTTTCGGACCAGCGCGACCATGCGGTCGATGAGCGAGGTGGTCTTCCCGGACCCGGCGCCCGCCTCGACGAGCAGGTTGCGCTGCAGATCCTCGCGGATGCGGTTCCGCGCGTCTTCGTCGGGGAGGGGGCGGGTGGACATGCGTCTACTTCTTCTCCCACTCGCGCACCCGCTTCAGGTGCCGGAGTTCGGGCAGGATCCAGATGTTGCGCTTCGTCCAGTCGGCGAACCGGCACGACACGTCCCCCCATTGCCCCGCCCGCACGCCGCAAAGATCACCGAAGTCGCAGAAGCGGCAGTCGTCCTTCGCGCTGTCGGTGGCCGGGAAGTGTCCCGCGGCGCCGCCCTCGAGCAGCGTCGCGCCGAGGCCGCCGCCGGTGTCCAGCTCGCCCGCCTCGAAGGACCGCACCCGGTTCTCGCCGCGGCGTGTGGGGAAGTGGTAGTCCATCCCGGCGACCGGCCGGCCCAGCACCTCGCGTGCGGCCAGCGTATAGATGAGGTGCTGCAGGCGGCGGCCGCCGTTGTACACGCCGGACTTGCCTCCGTACCCGTAGTCGCGGCCGGTCTTGTAATCGACGACGCGCAGCTCGGTCCCGTGGTCGT
This sequence comes from Gemmatimonadota bacterium, assembly GCA_009840215.1. Taxonomy (GTDB): domain Bacteria; phylum Gemmatimonadota; class Gemmatimonadetes; order Longimicrobiales; family Gaopeijiaceae; genus Bin94. Next base: position 16,818 of record VXOC01000215.1, read on the forward strand.
CGAGCCGGTCGATGTAGCCGCGCACGGCCAGGGGCCGCCCGCCCGCGTCGACCGCGGTGGGGCTGTCGTCCATCCCGAAGGGCATCTCCAGGCCGATCCAGTTCGGCGGATCCTCGCGGATCATCTCGACGAAGGAGCGGGCGTCGTCGCGCAGCGCCTGCATCTCCCAGAGCTGGACCGCGCGGCTGGGCGTGGGAACCCGCCATAGCATTTGGCCCCCTTCCTCGTCGACGAGCAAAAGGGCCAGCGCGAGGAATTCGTCGTCCGCGGGGTCGAGGCCCCGCTCGCGCGCCAGCTTCAGGGTGCGCTCGTAGACCTTGTGCAGGAGGTTGCCGCGTTCGAGGGCGTTGAGCCAGCGGTGGGGATCGAATTCGGGGTCGTCGGGGGGGCGCGCGCGCAGGATGTAGCTGAAGAGGAAGCGCCGCGGGCAGGCGCCCAGGCTGCCGAGTCCGCTCGCCGAGAATGCGCGGTCCGAGAGGTTCTGATGGGAGAGCGGGGGCGACGGCGTGCCCAGGAAGCCGGTGTGGACGCTGGCTTCGTCGCTTCGCAGGCCCGCGGCGGCCGCCATGCCGAGTCCCAGCCGGGGGTAGGCGCGGCCGACGGCTGCGAGTCCGTCGCGCAACCGTCCGTCGTGGGTGGTGAGGGCGCGGAGCCAGACGTCGCCTTCGTCGAGATCGCTCGCGAGTTCGGGCCGGGGCAGGCGTGACTCGCTGGGGCCGAGGTGTCCGTCGAGGGCCTCGAAGCCGAGGGTCCGGTCTCCGTTGCGGAGACGGAGGGCCTGGAGGAGTTCGGGGGCGGGGGCCAATTCGCGGGCTTCGCCGGGATCCCAGCGGCAATGACTCATGACGAGCGTCCCGCGCAGACGAGCCACGAGCTGGGCGAAGTTGAAGCGCGCCACCGTGATGCGGTCGCGGGCGAGGGGGAGTTCGCCGCGCCCGAGCCGCCATCGCTCCCGGTCCAGCAGGAGGGGGTCTTCGTGGGTGGAGCCGGGGAAGCGCCCCGCATCCATTCCGACGATGAAGGTGTAGGGCCGTCCCGTGGCGCCCCCGTAGTCGAGGTCGGTGAGGTAGAGGTGGCCCGCTGCGGAACTCCACGGGGCCAGGCCTTCGGCGCGGGGCGCGGGGATGCGGATCCGGAGGAAGGTCCTGACCGTGGCCGCCGCCGATGCGTAGTCGGTCTCGCGGTGGAGTGTGGCCTCGATCCGGTCGAGACGGCGAAGCAGCCGCTCCCGGGCGGTGTCGTCGGTGTCGGTGCCGGGGGCGACCCGCGCGAGAATGCTCTTCACGCCGGTTGCGACCTGGGCGGGGGAGACGCGTGCATCAAGTTGCGGGGTGGCCGCCAGCACGGGGGCGATCAGATCGCGGAGGGCGAGAAGGTCGTCCCGTGTGCGGTCTTTGCGGCGCTCCAGCTGCTCCTCGGTCTCGTAGCGGCCGCGCGGCATGCCCTCCACGCGCTCGACGGCCCGCTCGATCCTGGCCGTGTGGCGCCGTCTGCCCCAGCCGATCCGCAGCCGTCTGAGCGAGCGGGCCAGACGGGGTCCGGGGATCCGGTCGCGGGGCCGGGGCGGCCGGATGTCCCCCGCCTCGACGAGGGCGCGGAAGCGCGATTCCTGGAAGTCGTCCTCGATCCACTGGAAGTAGGTGGTCACCACGCGGCCGGGACGGGTACGCTCCACGGGAAGGCCGACGGCGAAGGTGACCGGAATCTCCATCGCCTCCGCCAGGGCGTGCAGCGCGGAGCCGTACACCCGGGGGTCGGCGGCGATGATCTCGACCTCGTCCCAGCGGGCGCCCATTTCCATCGCGCGGCGCAGCACACCCCGCACTTCGTCCTGGACCGAGCCGGCGGCGAAGAGCTCGATGCGGGGACGCGGTCCCTCGTAGCGGTCGACGGCGTGCAGGTAGCTGCCGGACGCCGCGGGCGGGGCCACGTCCCAGAGGATGCCCTGCGGCGGCGGCATCCCCTCGACCGGGTCGGTCCTGAGGAGAGTGGCGCCGCGGTGCTGCAGGGCGCGGACGAAGCGTCCCTCGAGGCCGCGGTCGGGGAGACCGGGGAGGAGGAAGGTGGCGGCGCGCAGGGGAGGGGTGGCGTCGTCGTCCTGGAGGATCCGGATGGCGGATTCGAGCACGTGCGCGTTGTCGGCCAGGTTGCCGGCGTCGAGGAGGGCCTCGTAGCGCTGAAGCACCGCCGTGATGAGGCCTTCGCGGCGGGAGGCGGACGTGGCCGAACCACCGCCGAGCGACCGGGCCCGGATGCCCCCGAGACGCAGGGCGGTCACCGATTTCCGCACCGCGTCGCGGAACCCCACCTTTTCGGCGAGACCGGGGAAACCGGACCCGATGTCACCACGCATCGCCTCGTCGATCGCCCGCTCCACGAGCGCCTGCTCCTCGAAGGGATCGATGATGGTGCGGCCCGCGACCGACAGCGTGCGCGCACCGGATTTCGTTGCGAGGGGTCGTAAAGTGTTGACCTCAAAGCCGACCCACGAGGTGCCGCGCACCACCACCTGCCTGAGCAGCTCCTTGCCCTCCCCGCGCGTGCGGGCGATCAGGACCTTGCGTGAACGGCCACCATCACGCGCGATGCGCTCGAGTTCCTGGACGAGGACGCAGGGGGAGGCGGGGCCGGGGGTGGGGGGCGGG
>VXOC01000248.1 GCA_009840215.1 Gemmatimonadota bacterium
CACCCCCACCTTGACGGCATCCGCCCCACGCTCCACCAGCGCCTTCGCACCCTCTGCCGTCCCCACATTCCCCGCCACCAGGTCCTGGTCCGGGAAGGCCTCGCGCACGCGGGCCACCGCCTGCAGCACCCCCTCGGAGTGGCCGTGCGCGGTGTCGATCACCAGGAAGTCCACCCCCGACCCCACCAGCGCCGCCGCCCGCTCCATGTCGCCCGCCGAGGCCCCGATCGCGGCCCCGACCCGAAGTCTTCCGTGCTCGTCCTTGCACGCGTCGGGGAACTGTCTGCGCTTGTAGATGTCCTTGACGGTGATCAGGCCCTCGAGCGTGCCGTCGGCGTTCACCACGGGAAGCTTCTCGATACGGTGCCGGTGCAGGATCTCCTGCGCCTCCTCCAGCGTGGTCCCGACGGGGGCGGTCACCAGTCCCTGCGAGGTCATCAGCCCGGCCACGGGGCGGTCCAGGTCGACCTCGAACTGGAGGTCCCGGTTGGTGATGATGCCCACCAGGATGCCGCCGTCCCGCACGATCGGGACGCCGCTGATCGCGAAGCGCGCCATGAGCCGGTGCGCGTCCCGCAGCGACGCCTCGGGGCCCAGCGTGATCGGGTTGAGGATCATGCCGCTCTCGGAGCGCTTGACCCGGTCGACCTCCTGGGCCTGCCGTTCGATCGACATGTTCTTGTGGATGACGCCGACGCCCCCTTCGCGCGCCACCGCGATCGCCATGCGCGCCTCGGTGACGGTGTCCATGGCGGCCGAGACGAGGGGGACCTGGAGCGTGATGCGGTTCGTGAGCCGGGTCGAGATGTCCGTATCCTTCGGGTGCACCCGGGAGTGGCCGGGGACGAGAAGGACATCGTCGAAGGTGAGGGCTTCCTTGATGACGGTCCCGCGCAACGGGAGTCCGGACTCCTTGCCGCTGTCCATCAGCAAAAATAGACACGCCGCGAAATGCGCGTCAACGGGGCATCCTTCCCGACGGCCGATGGCCCCCGGGTGGGGCCGCTAGCCGCCCTCCGATTCCTCCACCTGCCCCGCCGCGCCGTCAGCCTTACCCTCCGCCGACCCCTCCGGCCCCGGCTGTGCGCTCGCTTCCACCTCTGCGCCGTCCTCCTCCACCCGTCCGCCCCCGGCGATCTCCTCGAACAGCTGGCGGCCGGCCTTCGCCACCCCGCTCATCGCCCGGTCGGCCGCGGCGAACACCTGAAAGGCCTCGCGCAGCCTGGACGGATCGAGCGACCGGTTCCTGAGTCCATCCTCGAGTCCCTCGGCCAGGCGCTGGAATCCCCCGGCCTGCTTTTGCTGGTCCGGAGAGCCATATTTCGAGTCGAGGAACTCGATGTAGTCGAGGACCTGGTAGACCTGCTCCTCGGGGAGGCTCTCGATCTTCCGCATGACGCGGGCTCTGAGGACATCGTGCATGCCAGATAAGAAGTCCCCGGCGGACCGATTACGCAAGTCGGGGGTTAATCCTGACAAGATGAGCGAATACCGATTCCTTCCCCTGCGCACCGTTCGCCCCGGCGGCGACTCCGGGGACCGGTACGACCGCTGGCTGGCCCGGCTCGACGAGGAGCTCTCCGATCCGGGCACCGACCGCAACGAGTTCTGCCGGCGCGTGCTGGAGGAGATCTACTTCCCCGGGGGACTCAATGCGGGTCTGGGCACGGACGGCCGCGCCACCCTGCCGCTGACCACCCGCATCCTCCTCGACCAGCTCGACCCCCGCAACGTGACGCTGGAGCCCGAGTACTACCGCGAGACCGACCTGGAGCGGTACTACCGTGTCAAGCCGCTGATCTGGCTGTGGGAGATGTTCGACAAGAGCGTCCTCGGCGAGAACGTGCACCTGGGTGTGAAGTTCCGCCGGATCCTGGCGAGGCGGATCTTCGCGCGCTGCGGCCGGAACTTCAAGGCCTTCCATTTCGTGAAGCTGAGCTTCGGGTACGGGCTGGAGGTCGGGGACGACGTGGTCGTGCACCGTCACGTTCTGCTCGACGACCGGGGAGGCATCCGCATCGGCAACCGGGCCTCGATCTCGGACTTCGTGAACGTCTACTCGCACAGTCACCACATCCGGGATGCGCGCGACGTGCGCACGCCCCGGACCGTGATCGGGAACGGGGTGCGCATCGCCTACCACGCCACCGTGCTGGCCGGGACCACCCTGGCGCCGGACTCGATGGTGGGCGCGGGGGCGCTCGTCACCCGCGACACCGAGCCGGGCACGGTACATGTCGGGGTTCCGGCCAGGCCGGCGACGCGGAAGCCGGAAGGGGAGCGGCGCCCGCCGACGCGGGATCCGCTGGCGGAGGAGTAGGTCGAGCGCCCTGGGCCGTGGTCGCCTCACCAATCGGACTAACCCTGACGTAACGTTAGGGTCTGTGCGCGCCGGGGCCTCCAACCCTGACGTAACGTTAGGGTTCGTTGCGGCCCGATCCGATCCTTCGGCCAGGCCCCCGGTCGATCACCGGATCACCAACCCCTGGACCCATCGTCCGCGCCCGTGCTCCCGGCGGCGAGCGCGACGACCTCGATGGCGGCCTCGCGGATCGTGACCGCGAGCGTGCGTCCGTCGGGGCTCACACTCGGTTGGAGCGCTCCGAGCACGCCGGTCGTAACCTGTTCCGTCGCGCCGGTGAGGATGTCCACCCGCCACACCTGGAACGGCCCGACGCCGTCGTTGCGCGAGTAGAAGAGCGACGCCCCGTCGGCGCTCCACTCGGGCGCGCTGTAGGGTTCCCCATTGGCAAAGGAGACAACGGCCGTGGGGGTTCCACCCGCTGCCGGCACCGTGTAGACGGTGACGCGTCCGTTCTCGGACGAGCGTCCGTATAAGGCCAGCCGCTCGCCGTCGGGCGAGAAGCGGGCTCCCATGGCGGAGCCGTCGAACCCGTCGAGCTGGACCCGGACGGGGTCGCCGAGCGCGAGCCCCGCGGCGGGATCCACGGCGATCGTGTACACGGACCCCGGGTTCCCCTCGAGCGGCGGGCCGTTGCTGCTGAAGGCGAGCGCCCGCCCGTCCGGGCTCCAGTCCGGCTCGCCGGTGTCCGCGCCCGGTCCGAACCGCGTGAGTCGTGTGGGTCGTTCGCTCCCGCCAACCCGGACGAGCCATATGTCGTCGCTCTGCTCCAGGTGCCCGTGGAAGGCGAGCCACCGGCCGTCGGGCGACCACGCGGCTCCGTAGTCTTCGCCCTCCTCCGAGAGGAGCACCCGGACCGTGCCGGCCGGGACGCCCTCCGCATCGAGGTCAAGGACGCCCAGGTCGAAGTCGATGGGCATGCGGACGCGTCGCCAGGAGAAGGTGATGAAACCCAGCGCCCTCCCGCCGGGATGCCAGGATGGAAGGAAGGCGCTCGTGGAACCTGTCGTCGTTACATCGGTGGGTTCACCTCCGGTCACCGGAACGAGACCCACTGCGGTGCTCGTGTTGTACACACTGAGAGCGATGCGTCCGTCGGCGAGCGGCGTGACCGCGAGCACGTCACGGCCATCATGCACCAGCCGTTCGGCCGGGGCTCCGTCCAGTGGCACGCGCCAGCCGACAAAGAGCGAGTCGTCCATCCCCGCTGCCGCGAAATAGAGCGCCCCGCCCGTGGGGGACCACTCCAAGCGGCGGTCCCATCCGAGTTGGAGGCCGGCGGCGAGCGTGCGCGTCTCGCCCGTCGCGATCTCCGTCACTGCCAGGGCCGCCCGTCCGTCCGCGGGGCGAAAGTACGCGACCGCACTCCCGTCGGGAGATCGCACCGGCGCGGTCCATCCTCCGGCGTCGTCGACGACCATGGTCGCGCGGTCGGATCGCGGCGCATGCGCGACCCATGCGGTATCGGCACCCGCGTACCGAAGCGCGGTCACGGTCCCGTCGGGCAGCAATCGCGGATAGTCGAGGCGCGCTTCGCCGGGATCCACGATGCGTGACTCCTGCCCGGTGGCCGGGTCCAGAGTCCAGACTCCGTGGCTCTCCGACCAGCGGTCGACGTATATGACGCGCGAACCGTCGGGTGACCAGGTCACCCGCGACCGCCCCGCCGGCTTGCCCGTCACCGCACGGACGACCCCGGTCGCCACGTCGTAGACCGTCAGCGATCTGCTGTCTGCGGCATAGTCGGCGAACACGACCCGGTCGCCGGCGGGCGACGGGATGCCCGGATAGGCGTCGTAGAGGTCGGTGTGGACGTGTCGCGCGAGCAAGATGTCGGCGACCTCCTCGACGTTGCGTCCGCACGCCGACGCCATGATGAGCGGCACTGCTACAAGGGCACGGGACACACCCCACCGACGCCGTGACCGCCGCCGAGACTTCACGATCCGGCCCTTCTCGCTGCGCTCGTCTCCAGAAGCTCTCAACTGCTCTCCACTATGAGGGATGGGGCCCACCGCAGTCTTGCCCGTTATCAATAATCTATTATCATTAGCACTCGGGCAACCGCGCCCGCTTTCTGCTGTCACGGGCATGACGGAATCGGCTGTGCGCGGAAGAGTGGACCCAATCAATTCGGAGTTCCAGTGCGAGCATGATGCAAGGACACCTTTCCGGTCAGCTTGGCGATCGGTCCCGCACCGGGGCCTCGCGCCGGTCCATGAAGCGGCACGGGGGAGCCGATGGTCCACCGGGCTGATCCACGCCGGATTTGGGGACGCGTACGCGCGCTCACCGGAATTGCCGTCGTCCTCCCGCTCCTCGCCGTCTCCTTCGCGGAGGCCTCCCACTCGCATGATGAAGAGGGCGGGTCGGCTGCAGAGTGTTCCATATGCCTGCTGAGTACGTCACCCGGCCACACGACCGGGTCGCAAACGGCGGATCTCATCGGCCCGAACCCGGTTCAGACTCCGGCGACCACCGGACATCGGCCGGCCCCCGCGGCCATCCACTTCTCTCCCCACCGGAGCCGCGCTCCCCCTCTCTCCGTTTCTCAGTAACGAGAGTCCCCCAGGCCCACCCCAGGTTCACCGAAGGACTGTCCACGATTGCGCCGCCGACGGCGCACTCGGCGGGAGACAGGACAAGCCGACACCCGGCATGCCGCGCCCTGACGGTGACACACTATCGCCTCCATGGCTCCGCGTGCCTCCAAGGCTCCGCGTTGGCGACCGTCGCTGTCCGCCTTGCCAGCAAAAGGAAACAAATCCATGACGATATCCGGCAGGTTTCCGGTCCCCTTTCTCCTGCTCGGAGTGATTCCCACAGTCATTCCAGCACCCTCCGCGGGCTCGACGCATGTCGAGCAGCAGGCCGCGGACACCCTCAACGACGTAGTGGGGATCGTCCGGTCGGCAGAGAGCGGGGTGCCACTCGCGGGCGCGATGGTGGTGGTCCTCAGCACGGGTGGAAGCGCAGTCACGCACGGCGACGGGTCGTTCCGCATCGCCGTGCCGGACGCCGAGCGGCACCGGATCCGGATCGATCGTCTCGGCTACGCGGCGGCTACGGTCGAGGTCGGACAGGGGGAGCCGGCCGCGGTCGACCTCGAGGTGGCCGCCATCCCTCTGCCGGATGTCGTCGTCACGGCGGTTCTGAGTCCCACGGCCGCGAACGAGACGATCCGGCCCTCCGCCGTCTTCGCGCAGGAGAAGCTCCAGCGGCGGCTGGCGGCAACCGTCGCGCAGACGGTTGCGTCGGTTCCGGGAGTAGCCGTGGGCAGCATGGGGCCGGGCACCTCACAGCCGGTCATCCGCGGCCTGGGCGGAGACAGGATCCTCATGCTCGAAGACGGCCAGCGGGTGGGTGACGTCGTCAACAGCGGCGCGGACCACGCCACGGCGCTCTCCCCTTCCTCGGCCCGGCGGATCGAAGTGATTCGCGGACCAAGCGCGATTCTCTACGGCAGCAACGCGCTCGGCGGCGTGATCAACGTGGTTCGGGAAGAGGTGCCCCGCGCGGTACCCTACCGTGCGACCGGCTTCACCTCGCTCCAGGGGCGGACGGCGACTCGGGCCGTCGGGGGAAGCAGCCAGATAACGGTCGGGGTCACCGAGCACGTGCCTCTACGCGTCGAGGTTACGAAAGAGCAGGGAGGGGATTTGCGGACGCCCATCGGGACGCTTGCGGGAACCCAGACCGACACGTGGAGCGTGGCGGCCGGGACGTCGTGGGTGGACGACTGGGGCTATGCAGGCGGTGCGTTTCGCTACTACTCGAACGACTACGGGATCCCCGGAGGATTCCTCGGTGGCCACACGAACCCGGTGCGCACGGAGCAGGAGAGAGCCGCAGGTCGGTTTCGCAGCGTCATCCGGCCCGGGCGAGGCTTCGAGGCGATTGAACTCGATGCCGGCTACACGTGGTACCGGCACAACGAGTGGGAGCCCCCGGACATCCTGGGAACGCTGTTCGAGCGCCAGATCGCGAGCGGGGAGGCTCGGGCGCGGCACGCCGGGTGGGGGCCGTTCGCATCGGGCGCCGTCGGAGCGAGGGTCTCGTGGGAGCACTTCGGATTCGGGGGCGCCCTGTACTCCCCGAATACACGGCGCAGGACGCAGGCCGCGTATGTCCTCGAGGAGATCCAGCTCGATCCGGTCCTGATCGAGGCCGGGCTCCGCTACGATCGGGTCGAGCTGGAACCGAACAAGGAAGAGATGTCCGACATCGGGCACATCCGCGCACGTTCCTTCAGCGCGGTCTCCGGATCGCTGGGCGCACTTGTGCGGGTGACGGGGCAGTTCACCCTGGGAGCCAGCGTGGGCCGTGCCTTTCGCACCCCGGATGTACACGAACTCTACTCGGAGGGGCCGCACCTCGCGGCCAATTCATTCGACGTCGGCAATCCCTCGCTCGAGACGGAGACGGGACTGGGAATCGACGTTTTCGGACGTATCACGGGACAACGCCTTAGCGTCGAGGTGACGTGGTTCCGAAACACGATCGCGGGCTACATCTTTCCGCAGGCGACGGGGAAACTCAGCCGTGTACTGCTCCCCATCTACCAGTTCGTGGGCGAGGACGCCGCTCTGACCGGCTTCGAGAGCCAGCTCGGGTGGTCGATGCCCGCCGGATTCACGCTTGAGGCCGCCGCGTCGCATGTGCGCGGCACGATCCGCGCCACAAACGAACCTCTCCCGTTCATCCCCCCGCTCCAGGGGCGCCTTGCGATCGGCTATTCACCGGTGGACTGGTTCGTGGAGGCCGAGGCGCGGATGGCTCGGAGCCAGGAACGGACTGGGCGGTTCGAGGAACCAACCGACGGATACGCGGTCCTTGGCATCTCGGGCGGCAGGCGTCTCACCTTCGCCGGGCGGCTCCACGTCGTCACGCTCCACCTTGAGAACCTCGGCGACACCGAATACAGGCGTCATCTGTCGCGGGTCAAGGAGATCATGCCCGAGGCGGGCAGATCCATCAGCCTGGCATATCGAGTCGTCTTCTAGCCGGTTGCGGGGACACTTCGCGACAGGGACGACCAGAACATCAACCCAACGGAGGAAAAGAGAGATGAGATACTCGAGACTGAAAATGCCGTTCGCCCTGCTGAGCGCGGGCATCCTGGCCCTCTCGGCCTGCGAGAGCGCCACCGAACCCGAAGAAAACCATGCCGAGGATGTCGAGGGTGTGATCCTGGTGCTGAGCGGCCAGACGATCGCGTCCTACGACGGCGGAACAGGCGCGTGGACCGGAGAACTGGAAGTAGAGCCTGGCGAGGAAACCGCCCACATCACCGTGCGGTTTGTAGACGACAACGGGGCTGCGGTTCAGCTCGGCGACGACTTCTACCTGAGAGTGGAGGTCGAGGACGAGTCCATCGCCGAGTTCGAACAGGACACCCCCGGGGAGTTCGGGGGACACCTGCACGGGCAGGCCGAGGGCGACACCGAGATCACCTTCAGCCTGATGCACGGCTCGGTCGGATCCGGGCACGCGGACTTCGTGACTCAACCGCTCCATATCCATGTGCACGAGCACTAACGGGGCCGGGACGGACCACGCGATGGCGCGCTACGCCTCAGCGGACGCCAAACGGTTCGGGTGACCCCGATGACGAAGGAAGCCCGGTCATTCGACGTTGTCATCGTCGGCGCCGGGGCCGCGGGTATCGGCTTTGGGGTGACGCTACGCCACCTGGGAATCGAGAGTTTTGCGATCCTCGACCGCGCCGCCGTCGGTGCCTCATTCCTGCGCTGGCCCCGGCAAACGCGTTTCATCACGCCGTCGTTCGCCAGCAACCAGTTCGGCCTGCTGGACCTGAACGCCGTCTGTCTGGACACCTCGCCGGCCTTCTCGGTTGGCGTCGAGCACCCCACGGGGGCGGAGTACGCCCACTATCTGCGAGGGGTTGCGGAGCATTTCGAATTGCCCGTGCAGACCGGGATCGACGTTCTCTCGGTCGCGAGGAGCGAGCAAGACAAGCGGTTTCGGGTGGAGACGAGTCGCGGCCACATCCGCGCGGGGTTCGTGGTATGGGCGGGCGGCGAAATGCAGTACCCGCGGACCCACGGCTTCCACGGCGCCGAGCTTTGCCTGCACTACGCCAACGTGACCTCGTGGGACGATCTCGGCGGCGGCGAAAGATGCATCATCGGTGGCGCCGAGAGCGGCGTCGACGCTGCCGTCGCCCTGGCCGCCGCCGGTCGGCAAGCCGTCGTCTTCGACCGCGAGGAGCCGTGGAATCGAAGAGGCTCGGACCCCAGCCAACACTTGTCACCGTTTACGCGGGCGCGCCTGATCTCGGCCATTGACTCGGGTCGGGGTCGGGTGACGCTCCGCGGCGGCTGTACCGTCACCGGCGTCCGCCGCAACGGCAACGGCTATCAGGTGGCGCTCGAGGACGGCGACGTCGTCAACTGCGCCGAGAGACCTATCCTGGCTACCGGATTCGTCGGTTCGGCGAGCCTCGTTCGCCCGTTGTTCGATTGGCGGGATGAGTACTTTCCGTTGGTGACGGAAAACGACGAGTCCACCGTGACGAAAGGGCTCTTCCTGGTCGGGCCGCAGGTGCGCCATGGCGATCTCATCTTCTGTTTCATCTACAAGTTCCGGCAACGTTTCGCCGTCGTGGCCAACCAGATCGCCGACCGCCTGCGGGTGAGCACGGAGGCGCTGGAGAGTTACCGCCGCTACGCAATGTACCTCGACGATCTATCGTGCTGCGGCGGTGAATGCGCTTGTTGAATGGGCCGTGAAACGCTCCGCACGCCAACTCGAACCGTCGGCAGGACGCGCTCTTTCTGGGCGCTGCTGCTGTTGTTGGCGCCCGGCTGGGCCGCGGTTGCCGCCGCCACCCGACTCGCGGATCGAATCGACCCTTGGGTCCGCGCCCGGACGGAGCCGCTGGCCGGGTTGCTGACGAGTTGGCCGCAGCCGTTTGCGGAGATCCTGGCCGGTGACTACGGCTTTGTCACGATGGGGCCGCTGCTGCTGGTGTGGGCGACTCCGGTCGTCGTGCTCCATGCGCTGCTGATCGGCGGGTACAGAACGAGCGGCCTGCTCGATCGCCTGACAACCGGCATGAATCCGTGGCTGCGGCCTTTCGGCATGACGGGCCGGGAGCTGGCGCGGGTCGTGATGGGGTTCGGCTGCAACGTGCCCGCCGTCATCAGCGCGCGCTCGTCGCCGGCCTGCTCGCGCGGCGTATGCGTTTCGGCCATCGCTTTTGGTTCGGCCTGTTCGTATCAGCTGGGAGCCACGCTGGCGGTCCTCGCCGCGGCGGGACGGCCCGGATTGGTCGTGCCCTACCTGCTGTACCTTGGCGCCACGACTCTCGCCTACGCGCGCCTCGTCGCGCCGCGAGCGGCTCGTTCTCCCTTCAACGTGCTGTCGACGGAGGGCCGGGTCCTCCTGACCTGGCCGCGCCCGAGGGCCGTCTGGCTAGAGGTGCAAGGCGTTGTCTTGGAGTTCTTTCGCAGGGCCTTGCCGGTCTTCTTTCTAATCACGGCCGCGGCGTCTCTGCTGCATTGGCTGGGCGCGCTGCAGGCCGCGTCTGCCGTCCTCGAGCCGGCGATGGCCACCCTTCGATTGCCCTCGGAGGCGGCCGCGGCGGTGGTCCTGGCGAGCGTGCGCAAGGACGGCATCCTTTTGCTGGCGGAGCCGGGCGTCGCCGCAAGCCTCAGCGCCGTCCAGCTGTTGACGGCCGTCTACCTGGCCGGCGTGCTGCTGCCCTGCCTGGTCACCTGCTTGACGATTGCGCGCGAGCAGGGCCGCGCTTTCGCGCTGCGGTTGGTGGGTCGGCAGGCTGCGGCGGCCGCCGGATTCAGCGCATTGCTGGCCTGGGGCGGAGCGTGGCTGTGAGCCCGATCACCGGCACCCGCCGACGCAAGGGGCAGGAGCTGCTGCACCGGCAGTGCTGGAACTGGGGGCGGGACATCGTACGTCCGGAAGGCAACCTCCTGCTCGAAGCGGGCTTCCTCAAACGGCGGCCACCCGAGGGAGAAGCCGGTTCGAGCTGCTACACGCTCGCGCTGCCCGACGGCGACAGGCTCATGCTGTGGGGTTTCGGGCTCTTGTACGGAACGCTACGGAAGGGTGGCGTCTACCTCAACCGCTACCAGTTTCAACCCGTTTGGCTGCCGTCGGAGACGCTCCAGGGGCCGATCTGGAGGCCCGACATGATCCCGGCCGGACAGGCGCCACCGTCGCTCCGCACACAGGTTGACCTGACCGTCGCCGCCATTCGGAGCATCGCGGACTACGAGGAGTGGGCTCTCGCGCGTTGCGGTCTGGAGTATCGCCGCGCCGTCCTGCGCCAATGGAAACGGCCTTCCGGGCAACTGCCGCCGCAGGCGCTTCCCCAGGCCTGGCGCACGCTCGCCGACGCAATCGCCGGCCACCCGAAACCTGAGCCTGTGGAGAAACCGAATTGAACGACCCACACCTTCCCGTACCCGTGCTCTCCGGCTGGTGGGTGAAGGAGACGAACCGCAGTCCGCGGGACCATGGAGGACGCACGGCGCCCCGACTGGCGGCCGTGTTCGTCCTCGCCTCCGTCTCCATCCTCACGACCGCGGCGTGCGCGCCGCCTGAACAGCCCCGCCACGGGGGCTCCCTGATCCAGGTGGGACGGAATGTGCTCGTCAGTGGCGATCATGCGGCTGCGGCGCACTCGGAGTACTTCGCCCATGCCGATCCCTCTGACTCGACCCGTATGGCGGTGTGCTCGATGATCGTCGACCCCACCCGCAGCCGGCTCTCGACGGGCATCTATGTGTCTCATGACGCGGGGGCGACCTGGGGCATCGCGCTGAACGACACGATCTCGCGGTGGGGCACGACATGGGACCCCGCCTGCGCCTTCGGGCCGGGAGGTATGGCCTACTTCGCGTCGCTACCGGCCCGCGGGGACCCGAGGATCGCCTACGAGTCACACGTCATCACCCACTTCTTCCGCTCGACGGACGGTGGCCGCACGTGGGGCGGACCCGTGCTCGGACCGTTCGTGGACAACGCGGATCTCGTCGTCGACTGGACGGGCGGGCCGTATCACGGGCACGTCTACGCCGTGGGCGTGCGGGTCGAGGAGGAGGAGGGCGAGCTTCCTCAGCGGCATGTGTCGCTCGTGGTCTCGGCCGACTCCGGCCGGAGCTACACAGGTCCCGTCGACATGTTCATCCCGAAGGACTGGTATCAGGGCCAGGTCGGTGCACCGGTCGTGCATCCGGATGGGCAGGTCCTGGTTCCCGTCGATGTCCGCCCCCCGTTTCAGCCCACGCCCCCCGCTCCTTCGCCGACGCCCTGGTGGGACCCCCCTTGGTGGGAAGCCCAGCGAGACACGGCCACGAAGAACTTCGCCTCGGTCGTGACGGTCACCGAAGGTGGGAGGGCCATCCGCCAACCGCACCACGTCGCAAAGACCACGCCGTGTACGCCCTTTGGCGGTCCTCCGGAGATCGCGGTCGATCATTCCGACAGCCCATTCCACGGGCGGGTCTACCTCGCGTTCACGGACCACACGTACGGACGCTGTCAGATCATGTTGAGCTGGTCGGACGACGGTGAGGAATGGGCCCGCCCCCTTCCAGTCGACGACCCCCGCATTCCCCTCGATTCCGCGGGCCCGAACGCGTTCATGCCCGACATCGCGGTCAACCGCGACGGGGTCGTTGGGATCACCTGGCTCGACCGTCGTGAAGACCCCCTCAATCAGGAGTTCCGCCAGCGATTCACGGCCTCTCTGGACGGGGGCGAAAGCGTGCTGCCCAGCGTTGCGGTGAGCGAGGCCGCACACACCTACGCGCGAGCGGAGGGAGAACGGGAAGGGTATGCGGGCCTGGGCGACGCCGTCCGCGAACCCGGTGACGGCAGCAGCTGGATCACGATCATCACGGGCGGAGCGCACCGCACCTACGAGGAGGTGGGAGACTACGTCGGAATGATGGTTGCGGCAGACGGTCGATTCCACCCCGTCTGGGTCGACAACCGGACCGGGGTCGCGCAGCTGTATACCGCGCCCGTGGAGGTCGCCGGAACGGCCAGGACGCGGGCTGAGTGGAACGCGGATCTCGGACGCAACGTTACCGACTCGGTCGCGGTGCTAGTCAACAGGAGCACGTTCGACGCCGCCTCCTGCAGCTTCGATGTGAGCGTGGACTTGCTCAACCGATGGAGCGAGCCCCTGGACCTCCCCCTCACGGTGAAGGTCGAGCAGATGTTCTCTCAGATAGGCGTGCCCCGGTCCGAAGGGCCGATCGACGGCCTCGGCAGGCCGGAGTGGATCGTGGGGGAGGGAGGGGTGCTCCCGACAGACAGCTTCGTCACCTACGGGACGCGTATCGTTCTCGAGGAGTGCGCGACGCTCGAGGGCAAGGCGGCGGTGTACCGCCGCGACATCGACGCGCGCATGTCGGGTACGCCGCCCGCCGGCTACGTTGGACAGAAGATCCTGGCCATGAGGGTGTCGGTCTTCGAGCGGAAACGCTAGCTGCCAGGCGTCCTCCAGGCGTCCCCTTCCTGGAAATTCAGCCCGCTCGACGATGCGGCGCTACGGCGCCTGCCACCTCCCGCGGCGCAGGGGTCTGCCGCTTCCAATGGCGTCCTCCAGGCGCTCACGCCCGGCAAGGGACGGGAGTCGGCCGCCGCACAAGGCGGCGCCGAAACGGCCCCCCCAACTCACCGGCTCAGAACCGGAACGACGCATCGGGCGCGGCGCGACCGGCCGCGTCCCCTGCCGCAGTGACCACCGTAAGGTCCACCTGCACCACGCCGGGCAGAATGTCCGCGAACTGCAGGCTCGCCGGTCCGAGGGGCTCACGGGAACAGGTGAGGGAGGCAAGGAGGTGCACGTCCTCGTGTCCGTCGCCCTCATCTTCGTGAGGCTGGTGGCCCTCGTCGGAATGGCCACCTTCCACACCTTCGGGCGCCTGCACCTCCGCCGAGTCCAGCGCACAGGACGCCGCGTCCGGAAAGGCGATGAGACGAGCGGCACCGGTTCGGAGTCTGTCGAGGGCCTCCGCCGCAGTGGCGCGCTCCTGCGCCGAGCGGGGGGCGCGCTCGAAGCCGAACACGGTTTCTGCGGGGAGTTCCAGGTCGACGGTGAGGCGGGTGCCGTCCACGGCCAGGCCCAGCCGGGCGATGCCGTGTTCGTGGGCCCCAGCCGTCCCCAACCGTTCGCCCTCGACCAGGGGAGGACCAGGACGCGAGGAGGATGAGTCGCCGCATGCGACGCACAGCAGAAGACACGGGATCGTCCACCCGCCGAAGGGGGAACGGACTTGTGGTCGATTGAGTGTGGCGAAAGTCATGGTGAGGGCCCCGCAGGAGGTTGCGTGCATACAGAGTACGAATGCGGATGAACTTATGATAGTGTGTTCTCATTATCATATCCTGGTTCCCCGAAGGGCGGCGACCCCTGTCACGAACCTGCACGGACCGGTGTCGTCGTTCGCCCGCTCCAACCCTGACGTAACGTCAGGGTGACGTAACGTTAGGGTTTGCCCCGTCACCCCTCCTTCGCCTCGTACCGCTCCTTCAGGCTCTGCACCACCGCCGGATCGGCCAGCGTGGTCGTGTCGCCGAGCGCCCTCCCCGCCGCGATGTCACCCAGCAGCCGCCGCATGATTTTCCCCGACCGCGTCTTGGGCAGGTCGGCCGCGAAGAGGATCGCCTCGGGACGGGCGATGGGGCCGATTGCGCCCGCCACGTGCTTCTTCAACTCGGCCGCGAGGTCCTCGTCCCCCTCCCTCCCCCCCATCAGCGTCACGAAGGCCGCGATCGCCTGCCCCTTCACCGCATGCGTCTTCCCCACCACCGCCGCCTCGGCGACCGCCGCGTGCTCCACCAGCGCACTCTCCACCTCCATGGTGCCGATGCGGTGGCCAGCCACGTTCAGCACGTCATCCACACGCCCCAGGATCCACAGGTAGCCGTCCTCGTCGTACTTGGCGCCGTCGCCGGGAAAGTACACTCCGTCCCACCTGGACCAGTAGGTGTCCCGGTAGCGCTGGTCGTCGCCCCAGATCGTGCGGAGCATCGAAGGCCACGGGCGCGTGACGGCCAGATAGCCCGCGTCCACCTCCTCGCCCGCATCGTTGAGGAGCCTGGCCTCGATTCCGGGGAAGGGACGGCAGGCACTCCCCGGCCGCGTTTGGGTGACACCTGGGAGCGGCGTGATCATGATCCCTCCGGTCTCGGTCTGCCACCAGGTGTCGACGATCGGACAGCGTTCGCCTCCGATCACACGATGATACCACATCCACGCCTCGGGATTGATCGGCTCGCCCACCGTGCCGAGCAGGCGCAGGCTGGTGAGGTCGTGCCGCGTAACCCACTCCTCACCCCACTGCATGAAGGCCCGGATCGCGGTGGGTGCCGTGTAGAAGACGGTGACCCCGTAGTCCTCGCAGATCTTCCAGAACCTCCCCCGGTCGGGCCAGTCCGGCGCCCCTTCGTACATGACCACGGTCGCCCCCGCGGCCAGCGGCCCGTAGACCACGTAGCTGTGCCCGGTCACCCAGCCCACGTCGGCGGTGCACCAGTAGATGTCGTCGTCCTTCAGGTCGAAGACGGTCCTGGTGGTGGCGTGGACCTGGGTGAGGTAGCCACCGGTCGTGTGGACCACGCCCTTGGGCTTACCCGTCGTGCCGGAGGTGTAGAGGATGTAGAGGATGTCCTCGGCGTCCATCACCTCGGCCGGGCAGTCGTCGTCCACCCCGGCGGCGAGTTCGTGGTACCAGTGGTCGCGGCCGTCGACCATGTCGGCCGGATGGTCCTTCAGGCCGCCCCTCGCCACCACCAGCACGTGCTCGATGCCCGGGCAGCGCGCCACCGCGCGGTCTGCGTTGGCCTTGAGCGGCACGGTCGTCCCGCGCCGCCAGCCTCCGTCGGCGGTGATCAGCACCCCGGCCTCGGCGTCGTTGATCCGGTCCGCGAGCGAGTCCGGACTGAATCCCCCGAACACCACCGAATGAGGGGCGCCGATCCGCGCGCAGGCCAGCATGGCGAAGGCGGCTTCGGGGATCATGGGCAGGTATATGGCGACGCGGTCGCCCTTCCTCACCCCCAGGCTCCGGAGCACGTTGGCGAAACGTCCCACCTCGCGGGACAACTCGGCGTAGGTGAAGCTCCGCCTGTCTCCCGGCTCACCCTCCCAGAGCAGCGCCGTCCTGTCTCGGCGCGGCCCGTCCAGGTGCCGGTCGACACAGTTGTGGCAGACGTTCAGCTTCCCTCCGTCGAACCAGCGCGCGTGGGGCGGGTTCCATTCGAGCACCGTGTCCCACTCCTCGAACCAGTCGAGTTCCCCCGCCCAACCGGCCCAGAAGGCCTCGAAGTCCTCGGCCCTCTCGTACACGGACGGATCGGAGACGACGGCCGCCGCGGCGAACTCCGCCGGCGGGGCGAACCTGCGCTTCTCGGTGAGGAGCGCGTCGAGGGCTGCTCGGTCATGCGTCATTCATGGGACTCCTTGTGGGCATCGGCCGACGGGGATGTGACGGGCTTCCGAGTATGTGTCGTGCAGGCGCCGCCGGGCAACTCGATTGACACGGATCCGCTCCGTTGGCAAGTTGGTGACGTACGGCCGGGCACAACCGAACGCCCGTAGAAAGAGGAGCACAAGCGTTGCCCACAGCCCCCCAACCCGTTGTTCGGGACCGTCTTCGCGAGGCATTGGAGACCCGCGGCCACCGCTTCACCGAGCAGCGGGGCGCCGTACACCGCTTCCTGGCCGGCACGGACACCCATCCGACCGCCGAAGAGGTCTTCAGGGGCGTTCGCGGAGAGTTGCCCGCGATCTCGCTCGCCACGGTCTACAAGAACCTCGAGACTCTGGTCGCCTGCGGCCTTGCACTCAAGCTGACCTACTCGGACGGCTCATCGCGCTACGACGGGCGCACCGACCCGCACCACCACGCGCGCTGCAACGAGTGCGGCCGGGTGCGCGACGTGCCCGGCGACCTTCCTCCCGAAGTGGTGGAGGAACTGCAGTCCTGTCCCAGCTTCCAGGTGACGGGTTACCGGCTGGAGCTCACCGGAGTCTGCTCCGCCTGCGCCTGAAACGCTACGCGAAGGAGGGGGCGGCACGCGGAGAAGAGTCCCCGCGTCCCGATTCAGACGGCAGCCGCGCGGTTCGCCCGCCCGAGCGCGGAACGCAGACGGCGCCGCAACTCCACCTCGGACATCGTCGACAGCGTGCGCCGGGCCGTGCGTGACGAGTTCCATCGCACGTCGGTCAGCGCAACGCGGCGGCCATCGCGGTCTCCTTCGCCATCGACGACGAAGTAGAACCGGCCCTTGTAGTCGCCGCCATCTTCCTGGGCGACCGACGCCACCCAGTCATTCCCCTCGTGGTCACGGAATCGTCGCACGGCAAACCTCCCGGCTGGTTGAAATCCCACTACTCTCTGTCACCGGATCGCAGCTTCCTCTGGTGCATCACCTCGGGGAACTCGTAGTAGAGGACCCCCTCCTTGCTGATCTCGGAACGCACCCGGAAGCCGTCGTCCATCCCGACCATGATCTTTTCGGCGGCCGGGAGCGTCAGGTTCAGGTCCGCGGCCACGTCCGTCACGGTCAGTATGCCGCTCCGCTCGGTCGCCAGCCTCAGGACCTTGCGGTTCAGCGACTGAATGACCGCCTGGCGGCGCTCCTGCAGCGACTTCCAGCCCCAGAGGAACGTGGCGGATCCCGCCATGCCGAAGAGCGAGCCCGCCATGATGGGTTCGGCGAACCCTCCGGAGATGCCGACGGTGATCATCACCGTGCCCAGAACCGCCAGGGCCCCGCCAAAGATGCGGCGGCCGATCCCGCTCGGGGGCAGTGGCGCGTCGGGCGGAGGACGCGCGGGCCTGCGCTTCGCCGGAACCCGCGCCGGAGGTCCCCACCCGGTGCCGTCATCGTCGGGCTTGCGGGAATGCTCCCACCCGAACCCGCAACCCGGGCACACGCGATAGGCACGCCGGGAAGCGTAGTAGATCAGGCCGCCGATGCCGTAGGTGGGTATGCTGAGGCCGACCAGCAGCGCCATATGCCCGGGTTTCTGAAAATACGGGATCGGATCACCCCGGTGGCCGCAACGAGGACACTGGCGAAGCCGCTCCTGGACCAGCGTTGTGCGGCGGCGCGCCACCGCCGCTCCACAGGTCGGACAGCGGTCCTCGCCGTCGAAGAGAGTCTCCCCGCAGGTGGAACACCTCATCGGCACTGGGGTTCTTTCACCGGCACCTCCGGCAACATTTTGGCTTCATGGACCCAACTCTCTCATACGAGACACACGCACCCGGGGTTCACCTGCGGCACCTCAATGTGCCGACCTCCGGGCCCCATGACCTTACATACGGACCAATGACATTACATTCACTGGAGCCTTCCGCAAACACCGCCCCCGAATCCGAACGATGATCGTCTGCAGAGCCATTAACCCCCCGACAGCCCGCCGCGGCGCCCCCAGGCATCGCTTTCCGGCCGGCTTGACCCGCGGGCTGCCGTTCCTCTGCGCGGCGCTCCTTCCGCTCGGCGGTGGCTTCGCCGCGGCGCAGACGATCCCCTCCCCCTACCGTCCGATCGAGCACCGGCAGGCAGCTTCGTTCTTCGGCGGCTACCTCTCCCTCCCCACCGGATCGCTGAACCTGGGACCCAGGTCGGGGTCGCTGGTTGGGGGGCGGTACGCCCTCGAAGCCGGGGGGCCCATCTTCCTGGAGGGTCTGCTGAGCTACCTCCCCACCACGCGCGACGTGATCGATCCGCGGCGGCAGCTCGGCGACCGGTCCCTCGGAGAGACCAACGTCCACCTGCTCATGTTGGACGCCCGGCTTTCCTTCAGCCTGACCGGGCGCAGGTCCTGGAACCGGCTCAGCCCCCACCTCTCCGTCGGGGCCGGGCTCGCCTACGACCTCGGACGGGGGAACGAACTCGAGGACGTGCTCCTTCCCGAAGACGTCTTCCGGTTCGGGGTCGCCTTCACGGCCAACGCAGGAACCGGGGTGCGGTTTATGCTGGGCGAGAGACTCATGGCGATCACCGATGGGACCCTGAGACTCTGGCAGCTCGGCACCCCAGCGGGATTCGGCGACGCCGGCAAGCGTCCCGACGACGAGATGGACCCGCTGCACGCCCCGGAAGAGAGCGAGTGGGTCGGCGGATACGGTCTCTCGCTGAGCCTCGCCTGGCGGTTCTGACAGGCGGACAGGTGGCCGGCTCCCACGAAGTCAAGGCCGACTGGCTCTCCTGTGACGAGGCGCTGGAACGCATCCTGGCCCACGCGCACGCCATGCCCGCCACCTCGGTCTCCGCCGCCGAGGCGCTGGGCCGGTCGGTTGCGGAGACGATCCGCGCGCGCGCCACGCTCCCCGCATGGCGAAACAGCGCAATGGACGGATTCGCGGTGCGCAGCGGCGACCTGGCCGGGCGCGAGTCCGGAACGATACGGTTGCCGGTGGCGGGCGAGTCCTACCCGGGAGCGGTGCCGCTGGCCGGCATTCCCGCCGGAGCGGCGGTGCGTGTGATGACGGGGGGCGCCGTACCCGACGGCTTCGACTCGGTGATCCGCGTCGAACACACCGACGGCGGGGCGGAGCCGGGGTTCGTGGCGATTCACCGCACCGACGACGTGGGCAGGCATGTCCGCGCTGAGGGTAAGGACATGCGGGCGGGCGCCGGGACGGTCCGGCCGGGCACGGTCGTGCACTCGGGGTCGCTTCCGGTGCTCCTGGCCAGCGGGTGCGACCCCGTTCCCGTGTACCGGCGGCCACGCGTGGGGGTGCTGTCGAGCGGTGACGAACTGGTGGGGATGGACGAGTTCGACCTGGTGGCCGCGGGCCGGGGGGTTCCCGACACCAACAGGGCCATGATGGCCGCGGGGGTGGTGGAGGCG
>VXOC01000311.1 GCA_009840215.1 Gemmatimonadota bacterium
GAGCGTGGCGGCTTCGTGTTCGCCGTGCCGGTCACCTGGGAGGGCGACCTCGAATCGATCACGCTGGCCGGGCGCGGCAAGTCCTTCACCCTCGACGAAGACACGGACCAGCCCATGACCATCCTCCGCGACCCGGTCACGGGTCAGGTGCGCGCCATCCTCCGCACATCGGCGGAACAGGCGACGGCCACGCTGGGCGAACCGGGGCTGGCGGTCATGTTCAGCCGCGGGATTCCGCGCTGAGGCCGCACTCCGGGGGCCGGCAACCGACTACAACCCGTACCTCATGCTGAAGGACACCGTCCAGAACGAGGTGTCGCCGGTCGACACCGAGTAGACCACGCGGTGGCCGGGACCGACCGTGGAATCGTGGCTTCGCAGCTGCAGCCACTCGTGGCCCCCGCTCTCGAACTCTCCGAAGTCCGCCCGCCGAACCTTCACGGCCAGCGCCACATCGTCCGTCACGGCAACGTCGGCGCCCGCGAGCAACTGGTAGCCGAACATCGAGTCCGTCAGCCTGCCTTCGCCAATCGTCGTCGTTCCCGCGATCTTCGCCTTCAGGACCGGGTCGACGAAGGTCGTGATCGCGTCCGGATCGTCGTTGCGCTTCCACCGGCTGAAGTAGTCGAGCGACATGCGGGCCCATCCCGTGCCGACACCGATGTGCGGCCGCAGCCGCGACCCGGGAGCGATGTGGTAGTAGACGTTCGCGAACCAGTGGTGCCCCGTGACGTCGCCCACCCCGCCATCCGCCACCTCGAGCTCCTGCTCCGCCTTGTCCAGCGTCACCTCATCGCCGATCACGGTGGGTGCCCGCGCGTTGTAGGCAGCTGACCGGTAGAGGTACTCGGCTTCCAGGCGCACCCGTCGCGCCGCGTAACCGGCGGTCAGACCGGCCAGGATACCGCGCGCCCCGCCCACCTCGTTGTACCACTCGGTCGCGGGCGGCTGGGTGTCACACTCCCCGTTCGTCTCCGCCCCTGTGGGATTGATGATCAGGTCGCACTTCGTCCCCACGTCGTTGTCCGTCCCCGTCACCCGCAGCCCGGGCGCGACCACCGCGCCGAGCGACCACTCGATATAGGTCCCTTCCTGGGCGGCCGCGGACACGGGCAGCGCGAACGCGCCCACGATGGCCCAGATTGCTGTCTGCCTTCCCATGCCAACTCCTCCTATTCTGGTCACTCCCGTCCCCGGAAGCCGACGAGTGTTCGATGCCGCCGCCTCGGGCGAGCCACGGCGGTCGCGGCCCTGACAGCCGCTTGGAATGATCCCCCTGATCTGCGAATATAATGCCAGTGGGCCACAAATGGTTTTGAAAGGGATATTGTATGACTAAATGGCGATATTTTGGCGATAATTTACCGATAATGGTCGCCAAATGGCGGGCACGGTCGCTCATCGCAAGAGCGTGGCGGACACGTCGCGAGGCGCTGCAGTCGCCACCACCCGACGAGGCGGCCCGCGGTGCCGTGATGGCGCGCATCGAGGATGACCTTGCCAGGGCCCGCGAGATCCTCGAGCGGGCGGGCGCGACGAAGGAACTCTCCGTCGCATTGGGGAAGTTGGGCCACGTCGCGCTGGATCTGGACGACCCGGAAAGGGCCCGGACTCTTTTCGAGGAGTCTGTCGCGGCCGCCAGGGAAGCCGGCGATCCGCTGCGGCTCGCTCACGCCGTCCGGCACCTCGGCCAGGTCGACCACCGCCTGGGTCGGCTCGAATCGGCGCGTCGCTGTTACGAAGAGGCGCTCGACCTGTACGACCGGGCCGGCCCGGCGCATCCCCTGGACCACGCCAACGCCCTTCGTCCCATGGCCGCACTCAGTGAGGAACTCGGCGACGTGGAAGAGGCGCGGCTGCGGTGGGGCAGGGCGGTGGAGCTGTACCGGTCCGCCGGTGTCGAAGAGGGTGTGCGCGAATGCGAAACCCGCCTGTCACGCCTGAACGGAGGCTAACGCCGGCCCTAGCCCGGCATCAGGTATCCCACGCCGCGCTCGTTGCGGATGTAGTCCGGGTCGGCCGCGTCGTCGCCCAGCTTGCGACGCAACCGCTTCACGACCGCACGCACGAGCTTGGGGTCGGGGGCGGCGCCGCGGTGTCGTTCGCCCCACGCCTGGCGCAGCAGCGACTCGTGCGTGAGGACGCGTCCCGCGTTGACCGAGAGCACGCGGAGCAGCTCGTATTCGGTGGGCGTCAGCTGCACGGGCCGCCCCGCCAAAGCGACCCTGCGCTGGTCATACTGAATGGTCAGGTCGCCGAGCACGAACGGTGTCGGCCCGGCCCGCCGGCGCAGCGCCGCCCGCACTCTCGCCGCCAGCTCCGCCGGGGAAAACGGCTTGACGATGTAGTCCGCCGCGCCCGCATCGAGAGCCCTGACGATCGTTTCCTCCCGCCCGTAGGCCGAGATGAAGATGACCGGAAGGTCGGCGAGTTCGGGAAGCTGCTCCATCAACTCGATGCCGTCGGTCTCGGGGAGGAACAGGTCCAACAGGACCAGCGCGGGTTTGTGCATCCGGATGAGGTCGGCCACCTCCCCCGGGTCGCCGGTCGATACCAGGGCATAGCCCGCGTCCGTGAGCGTGTCGCGCACGTACCGCAGCATCTGCAGGTCGTCGTCGACCACCAGGATGCGGGTCTCCTCCTGCCCTTCCGTGGCCGCGCGCGACCTGCCCCGCACCAGACCTTGCGGCGCGCGTGTCTCCTCGGTCACCGGCACCGTGAAGGTGACTCGTGTGCCGCGTCCCGGCCCTTCGCTGTCGGCCCAGATGCGCCCGCCCTGCGCCTCGACCAGCCCCTTGCAGATGGCCAGGCCGAGGCCGACCCCGGCTTGCCCGGACTTCCGTTCGCCGCTGGCCGCCGCGGCGTACCTGCTGAACAGGTGCGGCAGCCGGTCCGGCGGCACGCCCCGCCCCTTGTCGGTCACCGAAATCGCCACGTGGACGCCGTCCAGCGCGGCGCTGATCCGAATGGACGACGAATCGGGCGAATGCGTGGCCGCGCTTGACACCAGAATGTTGAGGACCTGGACGATACGCGCACGGTCGGCCATCACCTGCGGCAGGTCTTCCGGCAGATCGATGCTCAGGGTGTGCCTTCCGGCGCCGCTCTCGAACGCGCTCCGAGCCTGGTCCACCAGCGCGGCGACCTCGATCGGCTCGGGCGAGACCGACAACGTGCCCGTCACGATGCGTCCGTGATCGAGCAGATCGGCGATCAGGCCGCGCATGAGGTCCGCCTGCCTGTCGATGACCTGGAAGAACTGCAGCATCTCGGTTGGGTCGGGGGTTGGCGAGGCGCCCAGCACGGTGGCTGTCGAGCCCTTGATCGAGATGAGCGGCGCCCTCAGCTCGTGGCTCACGATGGCCAGAAACGTCGCGCGCTGCCGGTCGAATTCCTCCAGCGGCGACAGATCCTGCATCGTGACCACGGCCCGCTCGACGGCCCCGTCCGCCGAGCGAATCGGCGTTGCGTTCATGAGCGTCTTCACGCTTCGGCCGTCGGGGACGGTGAACGTCATCTCCTCGGCGCGCACCGTCTCACCCCTGCCCACCAGCTGCGCCATGTTGAAGTCCGCCAGAGCGACCTCCCTGCCGTCGGCGCGCCGCCAGGTGAGGATGCGCTGCAACTCCTCCAGGGCGAGTCCCGGCTGGCCCAACTCCGAGAAGATCCGGCGCGCCTCCTGGTTGATGGAGACGAGCGTGCCGGCCGCGCCATCGAAGACCGCGACACCGACGGGCGAGATCTCGATCAGCGTTTCAAGGTCGGTCCGCGCCCGTTTTTCGGCTCGGTGGGCGCGGGCGTTGGCGATCGCGGTGGCGGCCTGGGACGCGAACAGCGTCACGATTTCCTCGTCGTCGCTCGTGAACTCCCGGCCACATTCCTTTTCGGCAATGAAGAAGATGCCGACGGGTACGTCGTGGTGCCGCATCGGCACCGACTGCATCGCCTCGGACACCATCAGGTCCGTAGAGAATCCGAGCGCCCGGACGTATGCCGACAGGTCCGACAATCGAAGCGGCCCGGCAAGGTCGCGAAAGTGCGCGAGGAGCTTCGGTCCGTCCGCCCACGCGACCATTGCGTCTACCTCATCACCCGTGAATCCCGAGGAAACGAAATCCTCGACATGGCCGGCGTCGTCGACCGTGACGATCAACCCGAATCGCGCCCCGGTGAGGGCGCGGGCGCTTTCGATGACCTCCCGCAGCACCGTGTTCAGATCGAGGCTTGCGCTCACGCGCAGGACGGCGGCGCTCAGCCTGGAGACTCGCTCCCGGAGCGCCTCGTTCTGTCGCCGCAGCTCGGCGACACTCTCACTCACTGGCTTATCCGTCGAAACTGGCGCTTCACCTCTTCACGGTGGTTTGCGGGGCACGGAAATCGGGAATATCTCTCCATGCACAATGGGCGGGCCGCTCGCAGACTGTCAAGAGTCAAAGGGGGAGACTCAGGGGGTGACCGGGCAGGTGAACGAGCGCGCGCGGTCGCCCTTCGAAGTCATTGATCGTGCGGGGAATACCGTTTCGCCCGCCGGGCGTTCCGGTGCGGCGAAACCCCGCTACCGAACATCGATCGGCAGCCTCCTCACCACGACCGTCGCCACCTCCATCTCGTCCAGCTCCAGGAACGCAACCAGGCCATCGGGTCCGAACGCCTCGGGCATCCCGGGAGCGCCCGGCGCGATGGTTCCACGATACTGCCCGTCCGGTCCCAGGACGTCGATGGGACCGTTGATGTCCCACGGATTCTCGCCGCGCCGCTGAACCCAGAGCGAACCGTCCCATGTGGCGCGCAGGCCGCGCAGGACGGGAACTTCGGAGTAGAACTCCTGATTCTCGGCCCTTTCCCGTGCCGTCTTCTGGAGATCCGGCATTTCTTCCATCTCCTCCGGCGGTAGGAGGTCCGCCAGTTCGCCAACCATGGCCTCGAGCGTCTCTTCCATCTGCTTGATGAGATGCTCGATGACCGCCGAGCGGAGTCCGCTGGTCACGGTTTCGGCGTGCAGGGGACGCTCCAGGACGCCCTTCGACCCGCCGTCCGCACCCACGAGGTTGATCTCGTAGGCCGTCGAGTCGAAGTAGGCGATGGTGCCGTCGGGCAGCACGTCCCAGATCACCCTGGGCGCGAAGTAGGGTGTGGTAGCCTCAACGCTGAAGGGGACGACCTGCCTTGCCCGCGCGACGGACTCCGCGACCGCCACCTCGCCGCTCACGTCCAGCCGCTCGAACTTCCCGTTTTCGCCGACCACATCGATCTGCTGGCCTTCGACCACGTCAGCCCACGCCGAAAGAAAGACGGCACCCATCCCCGCCCCCTCCGCGACCACGGAACCGCCGGCGGGATCGGCCCTGACCGTCTCGCAGGCGGCGGCCATCCCGGCCTCTCCCGCTACGGAACTCATCCTGACGAACCGCTCCAGTTCGCCGTCCGGCCCGAAGACCTGGTACGCAGCGTGCTCCTCGTCGACCACCGCGAAGCGGCCGTCGCGCCAGACCACCAGATCGGTCGGCCACCGGAACTCCCCCGGCCCCTCCCCCTCCCTCCCGACGGTCCTCACCAGGTTCCCGCTCGCGTCGATCACCACCACCTGGTACGTCTCGTCGTCCAGCACGTACAGGTTGCCGGAAGCGTCGAAGCCCATTTGCACCGGGTTGACGAACTCGGCCCACTCGGGCGCGGTCAAACCGCCGACGCGGTAGACCTCGGCCAGCTCGGCTCCCAGCGGCCGGTCCTGCGCCCCGGCGACGCCCGCGCTCAGGGCCCATGCGGCCATTGCCGCGCACGCGAGCAGCGTGACCCGGACGCGCGGCCGCGTCGGCGCTTCCACCAGCTTCGTTGTCCTCATTGCTCTCACTCCGTTCGAAATGCGACAGGAACCGGCGTCCATCGCCCTCTTACCTTAAAGGTGCCGGCAGCCTCCTCACCACGATCTCCGGCACATCCAGATCGCCCGGCTCCCAGAACGCGACGAGACCGTCGGGCCCGAACGCCGCCGGCATCCCCGGGGCGCCCGCCGCCAAGGTCCCCACGTACCCGCGATCCACGCCGAAGACGTCGATGGGGCCCTCGTCGTCCCACGGTTCATCACCGCGCCGCTGAACCCACAGGCCGCCCTCCCAGGTGGCGCGCACCCCCCGCACGACGGGGACCTCTGCGAAGAACTCCCCGTTCTCGATCTGCCGGCGGCTCTCGTTGAACATCTCCTGAATCGGCAATGTCCCCCCTTGGGAGGCGATTTCTTCGACATACAGTCGCTCGATCCGGATCTCCTCGGCGATCAGCGCGGTGCGGATGCGCTGGGTTACGGGTTCGGGAGGGAGGGGGCGCCTGACCACGTCGATCACCCCGCCGCCCGACCGGACGAGCTTGACGGCGTAGGCCGAGGAGTCGCAGTAGGCGATCGTGCCGCCGGGCATGATGTCCCACAGCAGATCCGGTTCGAGAAACCTCCTCCTGCCCTCGATTTCCGACGCCATCCGGGCGAGATCCGCCGGACTCGCATCCCTCAGGTCCTCGGGCCGGGGCCATTCGTCTTCGTCCCGCGGCAAGCGCCACGCATGCAGCAGAGGCTCGACGGTCATGACGTCCGCGCGCAGACTCAGCCGTTCCAGCCCGCGGTCGTCGACCCGCTCGTCCGGCCTGGTCCCCGTCACGGACTCCGCGATGGCCCAGCGTGCCGGGTTCGGCGGCGGCCCCTGAACGATCATCGCGTCTTCCCGGGGATCGACCCTGGTCGCAAGGAACCTCACGAAGATGGGCGCCCCGCCCGTCTTGACGAAGTGGTCGAGCTCGCCGTCCGGGCCGAAGATCTGGAACGCCTGGTGCCCCGGATCCATCACCACGAACCGTCCGTCGCGCCAGACACCCATTTCGATCGGACGGATGAACTCCCCGGGTCCCTCTCCCTTGCGTCCGACCGTCCGCACGAGCTCGCCCCGGCCGTCGATGACCACCACCTGTGACGCATCCGGGTCCAGAACATGGAGATTTCCCGCCCCGTCGAAGCCCATGGGCTGGGCCCCGCCGAACAGGGGATCGCCGAACTGGGCCCATGTGGGGGCGTCGAGCCCGCCCACGCGGTAGACTTCGGCGAACTCCGCGGTGAGTGGACGGGCCTGGGCGGCGGCCTCGAAGGCGGTCGGTCCCAACCCGGTCCACCCGGCGAGCATCAGCGCGGTCCGCATCGCTCCAGTCCCCCTTCGGTTCCGTTGGCGGGCGTCCCGGTGTGGCGAGGTCTCTACCTTACCTCTCCCGGCAGCCTCCTCACCACCAGCGTCGGCACATCCAGCTCATCGAATTCCCAGTGTGCGACCATGCCGTCGGGCCCGAAGGCGATCGGCATCTCGATGTCCTCCGCCGCGAAGGTCCCCACGTACTCGCGGTCCGCGTTGAACACATCGATCGGGCCCGCGTTGTCCCACGGTTCCTCGCCGCGCCGCTGAATCCACAGCGCGCCGTCCCAGGTGGCGCGCACGCCCCGGACGACCGCGATTTCGGGGTAGAACTCACGCTTCTCGGCCGATTCCCGGAACGCATCCACCATGCCCTCCATCATCGGCCCCAGGAATTCGGCCAATTCGGCGTTGTCACCCTCACCCATCAACTCAACGCGTTCTTGCTCGAATTGCTGGAGCGCGTTCTCGATGGATGCGCGGCGGATGCGGTCGGTGACGGCTTCGGGTGAGAACGGACGCCGCAGCTCGTCGATTATCTCCCCCGCAGGCCTGGCAATCCTGATGGTATACGCGGTGGAATCCGAGTAGGCGATCGCTCCGTCCGGAAGCACGTCCCAGAAGAAGCCCGGTTCGTAGTACCGAACGTTGTCACCCAGCCCCACCAGACTCTCCGGGTTGCTCAGCAGGTCCTCCACGTCCAGGTCCGCCTCAATCTCCTCACGCGGGACCCGCCACGCCTGGAGAATGGGCGTTGTGGACACGAGGTCTCCCGTGAGATCGAGTCTCTCGAGCCCGCGCTCGTCGACGCCCGGTTCGGGAACCTCCCCCACGTCACCG
The DNA here is from genome assembly GCA_009840215.1 of Gemmatimonadota bacterium. GTDB lineage: Bacteria > Gemmatimonadota > Gemmatimonadetes > Longimicrobiales > Gaopeijiaceae > Bin94. The sequence goes on from VXOC01000311.1 coordinate 8,010, forward strand.
AAGATCTCCCCCATCTCTTCGAACACGCTGGACATGACTCCGCCGAACATCGACGGCATCCCTTGAGCAATCAGGGCGCCGCCCGCAGGATCCGCGCGCACCCACAGTCGCATCCCGCCGATCATCGCCAGCGGCCCCGCCCCAGCCCCCATCCTGACGAAGCGCTCGAGTTCTCCGGTCGGGCTGAACACCTGGTAGGCGCCGTGCCCCATGTCCTGCACGACGTAACGGCCGTCGCGCCAGACCCAGAATTGGGAGACCAGGTTGAACTCCCCCGGCCCCTCCCCCTTGCGGCCCAGCGTGCGAACCAGCCCTCCCTGAGGGTCGACGATCACCACCTGGGAGGCCTGGGTGTTCAGCACGTAGAGGTTGCCGGCGCCGTCGAAGGCGATCGGTACGGAGTCCTCGAAGAAGGCCCATTCCTCCGCATTCATTCCCCCCACGCGGTAGACCTCTTCGAGATCTGCGGTGAGCGGCCGGTCCTGCGCGGCCCCCTGGTTCGCGGTTGCGAGCACGACGCCCAGCGCGACGGCGGCCGGTCTTCCGATCCGGAGCCGGCGCCTGGGTGCCGCCAGGATCGAATGGTGAATGACGCGACCTGTTCGTGACACTGCGGATCCGACACGGACTCCTGAGTTCCTCACGGTTGAACCTGTCCCTTCGCCAAGGTGAACTCCTCTGACCCTCTCCGAAAATCGCTCGGACGCCTTAAAGGCTACGCGCCGCGCCGCGCCGCTCTTCACCGGCCGTGCGAGGAATCGCCGCCGCCCTCCCACGCGGACCCTACCGCACCTCCTCCGGCAGCCGCTTCACAACGATCGTCGGCACGTCCAACTCGTCGAATTCCCAGAACGCGACCAGGCCGTCGGGCCCGAAAGCGGCCGGCATTCCCGGTTCCCCCGCCGCGAAGGTCCCCACGTACTCGCGATCCGGTCCGAACACGTCGATGGGGCCGTTGTCCTCCCACGGTTCCTCGGCGCGCCGCTGGATCCAAAGGCCGCCCTTCCAGGTGGCCGCCACGCCACGGACGACCTGGATCTCCGGGTAGAACTCGCGCTCCGCGGCCGCCTCCCTCTCGGCGTCGATCCTCTGCCTGCGGAGATCCGCCAACGCGGCCGTTTCCTGATCCGCGGATTCCATCTCTTCCTCCATCCTTCGGAGTTCGCGGTCGATCGTAGCCTTGCGAATGCGGTCGGTGACCACCTCGGCCTGGAACGGACGGCGCAGCACGTCGATCCCGGCGCCCGCCGGCCCGGCAAGCTTGATGGCGTATGCGGTGGAGTCGGAATAGGCGATCGTGCCGTTCGGCAGCACGTCCCAGGTCATGAACGGTTCAAAGTACCGAATCAGGTTCGTGATCCGCGCGAAGGTCGACGGATCGCTAACGTCATCAATGCCGATCTCCTCTCCTGTTTCCATCGGCGGCACCCGCCAGGCCTGGAGAATGGGCGTCGTCGTTACGACGTCCCCCGCAAGGTCGAGTCGTTCGAGCCCGCGGTCATCGACGCCCGCTTCCGGTGCATCGGCGGATTCGCCCAGCAATTCGGCCACCTCCTCGAGCATGCCCGACAGCATGTTCCCCAGGACCGACGGCATCCCCTGGGCGATCAGCGCGCCGCCTGCGGGGTCGGGCCGGATTCTCATCCTCTCATTGCCGAGTGTCGAGAATGGGCCGTTGCCACCGCCCATTCGGACGTAACGCTCCAGTTCTCCATCCGGGCTGAACACGTGGTAGGCGTTCTGTCCCCGGTCCGCCACGACGAAGCGGCCGTCCCGCCAGACGAAGAGATCTGCGGCCGCGTCGAACTCCCCGGCGGCTTCACCCTCTCGGCCCACCGTGCGGACGAGCTGTCCCCGCGGGTCGATGATCACTACCTGAGGGAACTGGCTGTCCAGCACATGCAGGTTGCCGGCGGCGTCGAAGCCCGTGGGTGCGCGCCCCCTGAAGAAGGCCCATTCCGGCGCATTGAGACCGCCCACCCGGTAGACCGCCTCGAAATCCGCTGCCAGCGGCCGGTCCTGAGCGGCCCCCTGGTTCGTGAATGCGACCGCCATCACGACAACACCGGCCAGTCCTGCTCTACTCATTTCTCGTCGTCCGTTCCTGGATGGGCGCTCCTCCCCGTCTCCGTCACCGCCAACCTTGTGACCCCCTAGGCCCGTACCCGGTTGCGTGGCCGCACCAACACCTGCGGTACGCTCGCGAGCCGGGCCGTGCCGGACAAGTCCAAACCAGCACCTCGCCCTCAACAAATCGTCACCAATTCCTGCGCCTCCCGCCAGCCCCGCCCGCTTCCCGGCCTTGGCGAGATTCACGCCAGCGGTCGTCCGCGGCCTCCGTCCCCACCCCCCCGCTTTCGCAATCCCGACCCCCTCACCTACCTTATCCCCTGACAAATCCAGCAAGGAGCACACCGGATGTCGTCCTCAACGCACTTCGCCTTTGAGCGGGACATCGTGGAGATAGAGGGGCAGATCGCCCGGCTGCGGGACATGGCGGCCAAGCGCGGTCTGGATGTGGGAGACGAGGTACGGGTCCTTACCGCGAAGCTCGACGTGCTTCGCGAGGAGACGTACCGCAACCTCACCCCCATGGAGCAGGTGCAGGTCGCCCGCCATCCACGCCGTCCCTATACGCTCGACTATATCGACGGGATCTTCACCGACTGGTTCGAGCTGCGGGGAGACCGGCGCTACCGCGACGACGAGGCCGTAGTCGGCGGATGGGCCCGGCTCGACGGCAGGTCGGTCATGGTGATCGGGCACCAGAAGGGCCGGGACATGAAGGAGAACCTGCGCCGCAACTTCGGCATGCCCCACCCCGAGGGATACCGCAAGGCGTTGCGGCTCATGAAGATGGCCGAGAAGTTCGGGCGGCCCGTCGTCACCCTCATCGACACGCCGGGCGCCTATCCCGGGTTCGGCGCCGAGGAGCGCGGCCAGGCGGAGGCGATCGCGACGAACCTGCGCGAGATGGCCCGGCTGCGCACGCCGACCGTCTGCGTCGTCATCGGCGAGGGCGGCTCGGGCGGGGCGCTGGCGCTGGGCGTCACCGACCGGATCCTGCTCCTCGAGCACTCGATCTACTCGGTGATTTCGCCCGAGGGGTGCGCGGCGATCCTCTGGCGCTCGGCCGAGGAAAAGGAGAAGGCGGCCAGCGCCCTGCGGCTCACCTCGGCGGACCTGCTCGCGCTCGGCGTCGCCGACGAGGTCATTCCCGAGCCGGCGGGCGGGGCCCACGCGGACCCGGCTTCGACGATGGCGGCGGTCTCGGCGGCGCTGAACCGCCATTTGAACGCCCTCGAAGCCATGAAGACCGACCGCATGGTCGCGTTGCGGTGGGCCAAGTACGAGGCCCTCGGCACCTGGACCGAAGGGTAGCGCCCCCATGTCCGGTTTCGCCGAGGTGCGATTCAAGGGGACGCGCCGGGGCTACTTCAACACGGGGAGCCTCGACCTGACCCCGGGTGACCGCGTGATCGTGCAGGCCGACCGGGGCGAGGACTTCGGACAGGTCACCGCGCTGGGGAGCATCGCCGAGCGGAAGTGCTCCTCGTCGGGCGGCTGCGCCACCCCAACGCCCACCATGCGGATCCTGCGCCGAGCCGAACCGGACGAGGTCAACCGGGCCCGCTTCAAGGTCGACGACGAGCGGCGGGCGCGGCTCGAGGCGCGCAAGCAGGTGGCCCGCCACGGCCTCAAGATGAAGGTCACCGAGACCGAGTGGCAGTTCGACCGCAAGAAGCTGATCATCTACTTCACCGCCGAGAAGCGGGTGGACTTCCGGGCGCTGGTCCGCGACCTGGCGCGGTCCTTCCGCACCCGCATCGAACTCAAGCAGATCGGCGTGAGGGACGAGGCCGCGCTCCTGGGGGGCGTGGGGCGGTGCGGTCGCGAGTTGTGCTGTTCGACCTGGCTCCCTGAGCTCAAACCGGTCAGCCTCCAGCTGGCCAAGGACCAGTCGCTGTCGCTCAACCCGGCGCAGATCTCGGGGTGCTGCGGGCGGCTCATGTGCTGTCTCATGTACGAGCACGACAGCTACGTCGAGGCGCGGCGGCGCTTCCCGCGCGAGGGGCGGACCCTGATGACGGCCCGGGGGCGCGAGAAGGTGGTGAGCGTGAACATCTTCAACGAGACGATCACGCTGCGGGGCGGGGAGGGGGACGTGCGCGTGGTGACGGTCGCCGACCTGAAAGAGGAGATGTCGACCCGGCAGAGGAACTGACGCGACTCCCCATGACAATCACCCCGCAGCCGCCCCCGAAACCACCTGCGCCTCTCCCGCCTCCGAGGCCGCCGGTGCCGCCGCCGAATCCGCCGCGGCCGGTCCCCGGCGTCGAGGGGCCGTCGTGACTGCGGCGGAGGCCGGGCCGGTGGCGGCGGCCGAAAGCGACGTGCGCGTCGAGTTCGAGGGGGTCGACAAGAGCTACGACGGCCGCACCCTGGTCGTCGAGGACTTCAACCTCACCATTCGCAAGGGCGAGTTCGTCACCCTCCTGGGTCCCTCCGGCTCGGGCAAGACGACGATCCTGATGATGCTGGCGGGGTTCCAGAGTCCCACCGCGGGAACGATCCGTATCGACGGCCGCTCGGTCGAGGAACTGCCGCCCCGCAAGCGCGGGATCGGGATGGTCTTCCAGAACTATGCGCTCTTTCCCCACATGACGGTGGGGCGGAATCTGGCGTTCCCGCTCGAAGTGAGGGGGCTGAACGCGGAGGAGCGGCAGGAACGGGTGGAGCGGGCTTTGCAGCTGGTGCGCCTCGAGGGTCTGGAGGACAGGCGGCCCGGGCAGCTCTCGGGAGGGCAGCAGCAGCGGGTGGCGATCGCGCGGGCGCTGGTCTTCGAGCCCGACCTGGTGCTCATGGACGAGCCGCTGGGCGCGCTGGACCGCAGCCTGCGCGAAGAGATGCAGTACGAGATCCGACGCATCCACCGGGAGCTGGCGGTCACGGTCGTGTACGTCACGCACGATCAGCAGGAGGCGATGGTGATGTCGGACCGGATCGCGGTGCTGAAGAAGGGCGTGGTCGAGCAGATCGCGCCGCCCGAGGCCCTCTACGAGGAGCCTGAACGCGCGTTCGTGGCGCGCTTCATCGGCGAGAACAACCGGTTGCACGGAAGGGTGGTCACGGTGGACGGCGACCTCTGCGAGGTGGAGACCGGCAGGGAGCGGATCCGCGCGCTTCGGATCGCCGATTGCGAGCCTGGCGACCAGGTCACCCTCTCGATCCGTCCCGAGCGAATCGCGGTCAACCCCGAGCCCGGCGTCTACGGCAACCAGGTGGGCGCCACGATCCGCGACCTCGCTTTTCTGGGCGACCACCTGCGCGTGCGCATGGATGCCTGTGGCCGCGAGGACTTCATCGCCAAGATTCCCAACATCGTGGGACACGGGGGCATTCTGGTCGGCGACACGGTGCGTGTCGGCTGGACGGTGACCGACTGCCGCGCATTGAACCATGAAGAGAAGGAAGATTGAGGATGACAGGCCTATGTCAAGTGTGAATTACATAATGACAACTAAACTTTACATATCTTGAACGCAAAAGGAGAATGAGACGAACATGACAAGAGCGAGACTTCTGACCCTTCTCGCCATTGCCGGGGCAGCGCTGCCACACAACCTGGACGCCCAGAGCATCACGGCCGTCTCCTGGGGCGGCTCGTACGGCCGGGCCGTCAACCAGGGGGTGAACATCCCCTTCACCGGAGCCACCGGGATCCAGGTGAACGTGGAGGACTACAACGGGGGATTGGCGCAGATCCGCGCCCAGGTCAGCGTCGGCAACATCCACTGGGATGTGGTCGACCTGGAGATCGCCGACGCGGTGCGCGGCTGCGACGAAGGCCTGCTGGAGCCCATCGACGTGGGCTTTCTGCCCCCCGGCGCCGACGGAACGCCCGCAGCCGAGGACTTCGTGCCGGAGGGCCTGACCGAGTGCGGCATCGGACAGCTCTTCTGGTCCACCGTCTACGCCTACAACGCCGACAACATCCCCGGCGAAAAGCCCACGACCATGGCCGACTTCTTCGACCTCGAGAAGTTCCCGGGCCGGCGGGGCATGCGCCGCGTCCCGCAGGTCAACCTCGAGTTCGCGCTGATCGCCGACGGGGTGCCGCTCGAACAGGTCTACGCGGCCCTGAGCACTCGCGAGGGCCTCGACCGGGCCTTCCGCAAGCTGGAGACCATCAAGGACCAGGTCGTGTGGTGGGAGGCGGGTGCGCAGCCGCCGCAGATGCTGGCCGATGGCGAGGTGGTCATGAGCACCGCCTACAACGGCCGCATCTTCAACGCGCAGGTGCTCGAGAACCAGCCCTTCGTGATCGTGTGGGACGGTCAGTTGCTGGACGTGGGCGTGCTCGGGATCGTCGCGGGAACGCCGAGGCTGGATGACGCGATGCGCTACCTCGCCTTCGCCACCAGCGCCGAGTCGCAGGCGCGAATCGGGCGGCGCATCTCCTATTCCCCCGCCCGCAGATCGGGCGCGCCGCTGGTCACGACACACGTCGCGGCGGGCGTGGAGATGGCACCGCACATGCCTGCCACCCCCGAAAACGCGGCGCGTGCCCTTCGCTACGACTGGGAGTGGTGGGTCGACAACCAGGACGAACTGAACGAGCGCTTCAGCGCCTGGCTGGCGCGCTGACGCGATGATCGCGCCCGGGCGGGAGCGGTTCAGGGCGCTGGCCCTGGTGCTGCCCCTCCTCGTCTTCATCCTCATCACCTTCATCGCGCCGCTCGCGACGATGCTGGTGAGGAGCGTCCACGACCCGGTGGTTGCGGATGCCCTGCCCGCGACGCTGGCTTCGCTTGACGGTTGGGACGGCGAAGGGCTCCCGGACGAGGCCGCCTACGAGGCCATCGCGCGCGAACTGGTTCAGGCCCGCGAGGACCGCACGCTGGGACAGGTTGCGGGGCGCGTCAACCGGGTGCAGAGCGGACTGCGCAGCGTGTTCACCAGAAGCGCCCGCTCGCTGCGCGACGTGACCGAAGGACCCTGGCGCGACGCCCTGGAGGAGATTGACGAGGCGTGGGCGGATCCGGCCACCTGGCATGCCATCCGCGCCACCGGCCAGCGCTTCACCGGCCGGCACTACCTCAACGCCGTGGACATGCAGCGGCTCCCCGACGGCTCGGTCGCGCGGCAGCCCGAGGAAAGGCGCATCTACCTGCCGCTGCTCTGGCGCACCCTGGTGGTGAGCGCCGTGATCACCCTGCTGTGCCTTCTCCTGGGCTACCCGGTCGCCCATCTGATCGCCCACGCGCCCGAGCGTCGCGCAAACCTTCTGCTGGCGCTGGTGCTCGTCCCCTTCTGGACCTCGCTGCTGGTGCGCACCACCGCCTGGATCGTGCTGCTGCAGACCCAGGGGGTGGTCAACGACCTGCTGGTCTCGATCGGCCTTGTCGGCGACGACGGCCGCCTGGCCATGATCTACAACATGACCGGCACGATCATTGCCATGACCCATGTGCTGCTGCCCTTCATGGTGTTGCCGCTGTACTCGGTCATGCGCGCGATCCCCGGGCAGTACATGAACGCGGCGGCCTCGCTGGGGGCCAGGCCGGCGCAGGCGTTCCTCCGCGTCTACTGGCCGCAGACGCTTCCCGGGGTGGGCGCGGGATCGCTTCTGGTCTTCATCCTGGCGATCGGGTACTACATCACGCCGGCGCTGGTGGGCGGCAGCAGCGGCCAGCTCATCTCCAACATGGTCGCGTACCACATGCAGACCTCGCTCAACTGGGGTCTGGCGGCGGCGCTGGGTGGAATCCTCCTGGCGGGCGTGCTCGCACTCTACCTGCTGTATGACCGGCTGGTGGGGATTGAGCGCCTGAGCCTGGGATGAGGGGGCGCCGATGAGTACCGTCACCCGCGCGCGCTGTCGGCATCAGGCGCCTCGGCCTGCGACAGGGCGGCGGCCATGACTGCGGCCACGGGCGCGCCCTCCGCGCCCCCCGCCCCGCCCCGGTGGTTGCGCGGCGACACACTCGGGCGTTTCGCGTATGTGGCCTTCTGCACCCTCGTCTTCGTGTTCCTGGTGGCGCCGATCGTGGTGATCGTGCCGCTCAGCTTCAACGCCGAACCCTACTTCACCTTCACCGAAGGGATGCTGCGCTTCGACCCCGAGGCGTACTCGCTCCGGTGGTACCGCGAGATCCTCGACAACGAGCTCTGGACGCGGAGCCTGGTCAACAGCCTGGTCATCGGCGTGTCGGCCACCGCGCTCGCCACCACCCTCGGAACGCTGGCCGCCCTGGGTCTCGCGAGTGCCGCCATGCCCGCCCGCCGCCTCGTCATGGGCCTGCTCATCTCGCCCATGATCACCCCGGTCATCATCTCGGCGGCGGGGATGTTCTTCTTCTACTCGAGCATCGGACTGGGGCAGACCCACCTCGGGCTGATCCTCGCGCACACCGCGCTGGGCATCCCCTTCGTGGTCATCACGGTCACGGCCACCCTGTCCGGCTTCGACCGCAACCTGACCCGCGCGGCCGCCTCCCTGGGCGCCACGCCGCTGCATGCCTTCCGCAAGGTGCAACTCCCGCTCATCGCGCCCGGGGTGATTTCGGGGGCCCTCTTCGCCTTCGCGACCTCCTTCGACGAGGTCGTCGTGGTGCTCTTCATGGCCGGCGTCGAACAGCGCACGATCCCGCGCCAGATGTGGGCCGGAATACGCGAGCAGATCAGCCCCGCGATCCTGGCGGTCGCGACCTTCCTGATCGTTTTCGCGGGGTTGCTGCTGGTGACGGTGGCGTGGTTGAGGAGGCGGGGGAGGGGATAAAGCCCCCGCTCAGTTGTTCAGCGCCCCCTGCTCGATCCAGGTGCGGATCAGCGCGATCTCCTCCTCGGGAACGTTGTCGCCCTCGCCCTCGGGGGGCATGTCCCCCGCGGTGATCATGTCCACCAGGAAGCTGCCGTCCGGGTCGCCGGCCTCGATCACGGTGCCGAACTCGGAGCCCACCATGACCCGTTCGTATTCGAGCAGGCTCAGGCTGACCTCGGTGCGGACCTCGCCATTCTCGTCCTCGGCGCCGTGGCACTTCGCGCAGCGGTTCTGGAAGATGGGGAGGATCTGCTCGGCGAAGCTGACGGTATCCTGGGATTCCCGCAGGTGCGGATTCGAGACGGGCGGGTGCGAGGTTGCCGCATCGGGTGTGAATCCGGCCACTGCGGCCATTGCGGCCACGCCGAACGAGGCGGAGGCCAGCGTACCGGCGAACCCGAAGGAACCGCGTCTCTTCCCGGCGGTGTCGGGCGTGCTCATCCGAGCCCCTCGGCCTCCTTCATGAGCCTGAGGTGCGTGGCCGCCTGCTCCAGACCGCCTTCGCCCTCACCCCAGGAGATGCGGCCGTTGCCGTCGGCGTCGGTCCCCGAGAGGATGGACTGGGTGAGCGCCGCGATCTCATCGGCGAGCGCCTTGGCTGCGGCCATGTCGGTTGCGGCGGCCACCGCGGCGGCCTTCTCCACGATGCTCTCGGCCCAGGCGGCCACGTTCCGGCAACTCGTCCACACGTGCGTCGCATGGGTCTTGACGGCGCCTGACGCGTCGTCCGATTCGCCGGCCATCTCGATATGCTGGGCACATCCCATGGCGGCGCGGAGCAGCCCGTAGCCCTTGCCGGGGCCGCGCTCGGAGGTCGAAGCGTCGATTGCGTGCAGGACGTGGGTGGTGTGCCGCTGAATCCCGGCCAGATCCTCGGAACCGGCGGCGTATCCGGCGTGCGCCGCAGCGACCTCCGCCTCCGCCTGGGCGGCGGGAAGTAGTCCGACGTTGTCCGGCGTGCCGTTGAACATGTCGGCCACGTGCCCGATGTGGCGGTGGGCAGCGCTCTGCGCGGTGGCGGTCCGGGCCGCGGGGCCTGCGAGGAAGACGGCGGCGACGGCCGCGAGGATGAGCAGTCTGGGGTTGGCCATGGGGGTCATTCTCCTTCGGATGGACAATCGGGGTGAAAACGCGGGATGCGGACGCGAAAGTTAGGGATGTTGGGTCAGGTCCGCCATTCCGGGTTGGGATGGCCCTGGTCCTTTCCGACACCCCCTGCCGCCGGGTACACTGTCTCTCCACCCGCCGGACCCCGCCGCCACAATTCCGAAAGGCCGCGCCGACACCATGCCACCGTCCCGATCCCACTCCAACTACCCAGGCGCGACTTCCAAGACACCCGTTTCCCCTGTCGGTGCCCGGAGTTTCCTGCCCTGCATCCTTCTGTTCGCCCTGCCGGTGGTCGCATGCTCGGCCCCCGACCAACCCGCCGGGTCCGGGTCCGAGGTCACGGTCACCGGCGAGGCCGAGGGGGCCACCGCGTCCACCGCGCCCCTTGTCCGACTCCTCGCCGACGGCCAGGTCCTCTTCGGCGTCTTTTCCGGCGAAAGGACCGCCGAACAGGGCGCCGCGATGGGCCGAAACCGCGAATTGGACTTCGTCTTCTACTCGCTGGAGTCAGGTCCGTTTGACATAATGACAACTAAAGTTTACATGTCGGGGATCTCGGAGGGGTCTGCGCCGGATCCGCCCCACCCGCTCGTGTTGCGGGTCCCGGCCATCCGCGACGGAGTGTTGTCGGTGGTGGCCAACGTGGCGCAGGCGCTCGAGGCGGGTGTGGCGTCGATAGTCTTTCCGCATGTGGAGTCGGCCGAGGAGGCGGGGGTGGCGGTTTCGGTGATGGGTGACCGTCTGTGGCCGGGGAACCCGGACGGCGACCTGGTGAACATCCTGATCATCGAGGACCGGGTGGGGGTGGAACGCGCCGACGAGATCGTGGGCACCGAGGGAGTCAGCATCGTGTTCCCTGGACCGGGGGACCTGCGCCGGGCCTACGAAGGGGACATGGAGGCGGTGGAGGGGGCGATTCAAACCGTGCTGGCCGCGTGTGAACGACACGGGGTGCCGTGCGGGATCACGGCGGGCGTGGACGACATCGAGGAGCGGATCGCGCAGGGGTTTCGGGTGTTCATCGTGAGTGACCCGGCGGCCGTGACGGTGGGGAGGGGGGCGGCGGGGCGGTAGGAATCAGGGGGGCGGCACGCATCGCGCCGGTGGCCTGTCCCATTCCGACATGCTCGTGTCCCGGGTTTTGCCGCGGCGACGGGCGGGCGGGTGATCACGCCAATGCCTCCATCGCCGCGAGTTCCAGCGAAAGCGGGACCGCCGAGTCGACGAAGCGGGGAGCGCCGTTGGACAGGCGGTTGGGGG
>VXOC01000328.1:0-7125 GCA_009840215.1 Gemmatimonadota bacterium
GCGACATGGACGCTCTGCGCACCGAACTGAAGGGCGACATGGACGCTCTGCGCACCGAACTGAAGGGCGACATGGACGCTCTGCGCACGGAACTGAAGGGCGACATGGACGCCGTCAGGACAGACCTCAAGAGCGACTTCCAGGTCCACCGGTCCGACACACGGTACGACAGTTCCAGTCTCCGTGCGGAGATCGCCGCCCTGCGCACCGAATGCAGAGAGGACTTCGGGGCCCTGCGCATCGAAATCTCCGGCATCAGGACGGACATGCGGACGGACATCGCGGCGCTGCGCGCAGAGATCCGCGATGTTGCAGGCAGCCGACGAGCGTCCTCTGTCGCCTGAGAGCGCCCACAACGCTCTCCTCGGTGGCTCGGAGTGTGAACCATACTTTCCATTTTGTAATGTGGCGTTTCCATATTGGGATACCGTAACCCAGGGGATTCCAACCGCACTTTCCCTCTCTGATCACACCCCGTACCTTCTCATCCCCCACCCCGCCAGACGGGGGCCGGCCGGACCCGATCCCCGCCTCTGGCACGCTGTCCCGACCCCGGAGAGTTCGATGACCAGATCCCGCATCGCCCCCACCCTCCTCCCCATCCTGCTGGCCGCCTTCCTGCTGCCCACCGCGCTCACTGCCCAGAACGAGCCCGACGGTACCCTCAAGCTCGTCACCTACCTCGACTGGGAGTGGGTCGCGAATCCGCAGCTCTCACCCGACGGCACCCAGATCATCTACACCCGCAGCTGGGTGGACAAGATCAACGACCGGCGCGACTCCGAGGTATACATCATGAACGCGGACGGAAGCCGGAAGCGCCGTCTGACGGAGGGATCGTCGCCGAAGTGGTCGCCGAGCGGGGACCGGATCCTCTTCACCCGGGGGAGCGACGACGAAGGGACGCAGATCTTCGTGCGCTGGATGGACGCAGAGGGCGCCGAAACGCAGGTCACCCACCTGGAGAACAGCCCCGGCAACGTCGAGTGGTCGCCGGACGGGACGCAGATCGCCTTCAGCATGTCCGTCGATTCGGACCACCCGTGGCCGATCAGCCTGCCGGGACGTCCTGATGGCGCCAAGTGGACCGAGGCGCCCAAAGTCGTCGACCGGCTCTACTACCGGCGCGACCGGCGAGGCTACATCGACGAAGGGTACACGCACCTGTTCGTCGTCCCGGCCGACGGCGGCACGGCGCGCCAGCTGACTGACGGCGACTGGAACCACAACGGGGTGACGTGGACGCCCGACGGCGCCGAGATCCTCTTCACTTCGCTGCGCGTCGAGGACTCCGAGCACGAGTGGCGCCAGTCGGACATCTATTCCGTCAACGTGGCCAGCGGCGCAATCACCCAACTCACCGACCGCTCCGGCCCCGACGGCTCGCCCGTCCCATCCCCCGACGGCCGTCTCATCGCCTACACCGGCAACGACCTCACCACTGACACCTACATCACGCGCAAGATCTACGTGATGAACCGCAACGGATCCAACTCGCGCATGATCAGCCAGGGCTTCGACCGCCAGGCCTCGGGGATGACCTGGGCCGAGGATGGCAGCGGCCTCTACCTGAACGTGTCGAGCGAAGGCACCCGCAACGTGTACTTCGCGTCGGTGGACGGGGGCGTCACGCCGGTCACCGAGGGCAACCACATGCTGAGCATCTCGTCGATCGAGGCCGGGCTCGCGGTGGGCACGCGCTCCGACCCCCACAGCCCGGGCGACCTCGTCTCCTTCCGGCTCGGCGATCCCGGCAATGTCACCCGCCTCACCGACGTGAACGACGACGTGCTGACCGGAGTGGCGCTCGGCGAGGTGGAGGAGGTCTGGTACAAGTCGGTCGAGGACTACGACATCCAGGGCTGGATCATCAAGCCGCCCGACTTCGACCCGTCGAAAAAGTACCCGCTGATCCTCGCCATTCACGGCGGGCCTCACGGCATGTACAACGTGGGCTTCAACTTCGGCTGGCAGAACCACGCGGCGAACGGCTACGTGGTCCTCTACACCAACCCGCGCGGCTCATCCGGCTATGGCAGCGCCTTCGGAAACGCGATCAAGAACGCGTATCCGGGCAAGGACTTCGACGACCTGATGGCAGGCGTCGACCTCGTTGTCGGCCGCGGCTACATCGACGAGCAGAACATGTTCGTCTACGGGTGCTCCGGGGGCGGCGTGCTCACCTCGTGGGTAGTGGGACACACCAACCGCTTCGCGGCCGCGTCGGCCAACTGTCCCGTGACCAACTGGCTTTCCTTCGTGGGGACGACGGACGGCGCCAGCTGGTACCGCAACTTCGAGCACTTCCCCTGGGACGACCCGTCGGAGCACCTGCGGCGCTCGCCCCTCATGTACGTCGGCAACGTGACCACGCCCACCATGCTGATGACCGGTGAAGGCGACCTGCGCACCCCGATGCCGCAGACGGAGGAGTACTACCAGGCGCTGCGGGTGCTCAAGGTCCCGACCGCGATGATCCGCTTCAAGAACGAGTGGCACGGGACGAGCTCGAGGCCGTCGAACTTCCTGCGGACGCACATTTATCTGAGGGAGTGGTTCGAGAAGCATCGGAGGGGAGGGCCGGTGACGTAGCAGGCCACCAACACGCTGGCACTACCGGTTCCACTGTATCGCGTCCGGGATCCCGCCGCTGATCAGCACCACGACGCCATCGTGTGCCGACACAATCCCGGCGTCCGCCTGGGTGCGCGACCCCTCCGGCAGGTCCCGCAGGATTCCGTGTACCTGGCCGGTGTGCGGATCGAGCAGGATCGCCATGGGCCGGTCGCTTTCCCGGTCCAGAGTGTAGGAACCGTCGGATCCGGACAGTGTGATGGTGGCCAAGGCGCCGGCCCACTCGGGTTGCACGGGTACGGTGAAGGCGAATGCGCCGACTTCTTCCCCATCGGCCACTTCCAACATGTCGAATCCCAGAGAGAAGAGTTGCCGCCCGCTGGTTGCCCTTCCCTCCAGCCGGTAATCACCACCTGGACTCGGCAGCACTGGCGCAGCGTCCACGACGAACGCCGGCTCCAGGAATAGTGCCCCTTCGGCATCGACACCGCCCCACAGCAGCAGAGTCTGGACATCGCTGGAGCGAGCCCGCGCGTTGCCGTCGCCTTCGACCATGAGACGGTGGCGCAGGGCGTTGGCGAAGTTGTAGTCGCCGATCCACTTGGGTCCGCAGTACGACATGAGGTCGGGTGTGGACGGATCTACGAGGCGTCCCCCGTCCCCGAAATCGTAACCCCATGCTCCGATGCGTCCATCCGGCCATGGAAAACCGGGATCCAGGGAGCCCGCGCCCCCGCAAGGCGCGTGGAGAAGGCCCATGTTGTGTCCGAGTTCGTGAGCCATGGTGGGGGCATGGGGGAACGAGAAACTCACGTTGCCACCAACAGATGCCAACCCGGCGGGGCCCCCATCGCGGGATCCCGACTTCATGCCCTTGTAGTGGCCTCGCGCGCCCTCCAGAGCGTAAATCGCCCTGGTTTCGGCAAACAGCTGGTAGATATTCTCCGCCGAGGTCAATACGGGGGCGTGCGCGATAACGTCGAGATCTGCCACGGGAAGCAGCGTACGCGTAGGCAGCAGGAGTTCGTGATTGTGAGGATCGGATGCGATCGCCGGAACAATCTCGACAATCGCCGAATCCGGGTCTTCCTCCGACACAAATGGGATCAGTGTGAGCTGTAGCGAGGGCATCCGCTGTACGTCCAGGGCGAGGCGACCAGTCTCCGGGATCCGCCTCGTCACACCCAGGGACGGGTCCACGCTTCCTTCCGGATCGATCTCGACCACAGTCTCAAGACCCGGCCGCAGCACCCAGCCCGGGATTGTCGCGTTTGCCGATGTGACCAGCGACGACTCGTCTACTTCGGTCGGGATTGGCTGCCCCGGGCTCGGGATTTCCACAGCGTAGGTTTCGTTCCCATTCACATAGAACCTGGCCTCCACCGTCGGAATGGCGACATCCGTCGCCTGGTTTGCCGTTACGAAAACCCGCAGAAGAGCTTCCTCGTCCGCCAGCAGCGGGACGGGGTACTCTCGCGACTGCACCGCCTGTGACAGGTAGACCTTCGTTCCGCCTCCCGCACAGCGCCTGACGCGCTGTTTCTCCACTCTCACGAGCCAATCCAGTAACTTTCTATCGGCCGGCACACACAGATTCGTAGCTGCGGTGAGCAGTGCGTTCAGCAGCCGCAGATTTGTCAGACTGCCGGGCAGTGGCCCCGACAGATCACTGTTGTTCGAGAAGTCCAACTCCCGCAGCCTTGCCAGCTCACCGAATTCCGACGGGATCGGGCCGGTCAAGTCGTTGGAAGCAAGCGCCACGTATTGGACTCCGGCGAGCAGCCCGAGCTCCGACGGGATTGGGCCCATCAGATTGTTGTCGAATAGTTGAAGACTAGTCAGACTGGTCAATGAACCCAGAGCCGGTGGGATCGGACCCGTCAATTGGTTGCCGGACAAGTTGAGAAGGTTCAGCCTGGCGAGCCTCCCAAGTTCCGAGGGGATCGGGCCCGTCAAATGATTGTCGGACAGGTAGAGGAAGTTGAGACTGGCCAGCGAGGCCAGTTCGGATGGGATCGGGCCTGTCAGGCGGTTTCGGGACAGTTCGAGAGACTCCAGGTTGGCCAGCGAACCCAATTCCGGCGGGATCGGACCCGTTAAGTCGTTCAATGGGAGGAACAGCGTTGTTAGCTTGCCAAGTTTGCCGAGTTCCGGCGGGATTGGGCCAGTCAGGCGGTTCGAGAACAATGAGAGAGATTCGAGGTCGGCCAGCGAACCCAATTCCGGCGGGATTCGACCCGTCAGATCATTGATGGGGATGTCAAGTATTGTCAGTTTGGCAAGGTTGCCGAGTTCCGAGGGAATCGGACCCGTCAGATCGTTGACTCCAAGCAGGAGCGTCGTGAGGTTGCCGAGGTCGCCCACTTCCGACGGGATCGAGCCTGTAAGGCGGTTGTTGGACAGTACGAGGTCCTTCAGGTCGGCCAGCGAACCCAATTCCGGCGGAATCGCACCGGTCAGCCTGTTCGAATCAAGAATCAGCCTCGTGACCTTGGAGAGGTTGCCGAGTTCCGGCGGGATTTGGCCAGTCAGGCCGTTGGCGGAAAGCTGGAGATCTTCCAAACTGGCGAGGGAACCCAGCTCGGGCGGGACCAGGTCCGTTAGTCCGTTGTCTATGAGACGCAGGGAGATAACTCGACCCGCGGCGTCCACCCTGACACCGTACCAGTCTTCGAGCGGTGCATCGGTCAGCCAGTTGTCACTTCTGATCCAGTTCGCCCCTCCCGAGGCTTCGTACAGTGTGGTCAGAATCTGGCGCTCTGACAGCGGGTCGCACTGCACACCTGTACCGAGGTGCGACTGTATCGTCGCCAGCCACGCCTGGAAAGACGGTTCGGACGGCACACACAAGTCCGTGTCCGCGTAGCGCAGTTCCCTGAGCGGCACGTGAACCAGGGATCTTGGCAGGGGACCCGCGATTTCGTTGTCCGCGATCCGTAGCTCCCTCACGTGCTCAAACGATTGTCCGAGTGTCGAAGGCAACCTGCCGACAAGTCCATTGCCGCTCAGCTCCAGTGAGCGGACTCGCCCGAGAGAGTCGGTGCCGATGCCGTACCACCGGTCCAGGACCACACCGTCCAGCCAACCCGCCGAATTCTTCCAATCTCCGCCACCGGTTGCTTCGTAGAGCAATTCAAGGCCTTGAATGTCAGGCTCGTTACAGAACGACAGTCCCTCTCCCAGGTTTTGGGGTTGCAACCATGTGACGAAAGCTTCCAGGCCCGGGACACAGAGCCCGGGATTCCGGCTCAACCGAAGAACTCGCAGATCGATATTCAACAGGCTGCGCGGGAGGGGCCCGGTCAGATTGTTGTTTGACAGCCACAGTTGCCTCAGTTCAGCAAGGCCACCGAGTTCCGACGGAACCGGCCCGGTGAGACTGTTTTCGTGGAGTTTCATCTCCCAAAGCTTGACGAGAAGTCCCAGTTCGGGCGGGATTGGGCCCGTAAGATCGGCGGATTGCAGCAGCATGCGCTCGAGATTCGCGAGAGATCCCAATTCGGGCGGGATGCTACCGGACAGTCGATTGGTGTGTAGCCAAAGTTCCTTCAGGTTGGCCAGCTGGCCAAGTTCGGAAGGAATTCCACCGGTCAGCCGGTTTCGTGACAGGATCAGTTGGGTGAGGTTGTCCAGGCCACCCAATTCCGCAGGAATGGGACCCGTGAATCGGTTATTGGACAGATTCAATTCCAGCAGGTGCGCAAAGTTCGCGATTTCGAGCGGAATAGGGCCGGAAAGGTCATTGTAGCTGAGATCGAGCCGCCGAAGGCGTACGAGCGATCCCAATTCACCGGGCAGTCCCCCCAACAGCCTGTTTCGCCGAAGGTCCAGGCCGGTAATGAACCCGTCGGCATCGACAGCTACACCGTGCCAATCTTCCAGCGGAGCGTTCGTCAACCAATTCTCGCTGTGACCCCAGTTCGATCCGCCTGCCGCGTCATACAGCGCGGCCAACACTTTTCGCTGGTGATCCGCCACGACTACAACGGACATCCCCTCCGATACCAGGAGCCCCATGGGGTCGCGGGCCGTGACAGTGATCTCGGCCTCGCCGGACGCCAGGCCCTTGATCGAAAGCGTGTCCCCCGACACTGCGGCGGACGCTACGTCCTCGTCGGAGGTCCCGGCGGCAAAGGTAAGGGCATCTCGGTCCGGATCGGTGAAGTGCGCCGACAGGTCGATCACGAGGGAACCCCCTGCGAAAAACTCCACACCTGAAATGGGACTTGTGAGGATGGGCGCACGATTCGGCACTGTCACCGCGAAGGTCTGCATGGCGGTCAGACCGGCCGGATCCTGCGCGATGACAATCAATCCGGCCATCCCCTGCGACATGGCCATCGCGGTAAGTGAGTCGGCCGAGATCGAGACGGTCACGACACCCCCGTCGGTGGTCTCGGCACCAAAGGTCAGCGTGTCACCGTCCGGATCACTGAAGTGGGCCGACAGCTCGATCGCGGCAGTGTCGCCCCTGAACAACTCCAAGGCCGGAACGGTATCGGTCACGACCGGTGGGCGGTTCGGTACGGTCACGCGGAAGGTCTGTGAGGC
>VXOC01000328.1:7135-18546 GCA_009840215.1 Gemmatimonadota bacterium
TATCGGTCACGACCGGTGGGCGGTTCGGTACGGTCACGCGGAAGGTCTGTGAGGCGGTCAGGCCAGCGGGATCCTGCGCGGTGACGGTTACTGTGGCCGTACCTTGCTTCACACCCGTCAAAGAGAGCCTCGCGCTCAAAACGGAGACGGTCGCGACACCCCCGTCGGTGGTCTCGGCACCAAAGGTCAGCGTGTCACCGTCCGGATCACTGAAGTGGGCCGACAGCTCGATCGCGGCAGTGTCGCCCCTGAACAACTCCAAGGCCGGAACGGTATCGGTCACGACCGGTGGGCGGTTCGGTACGGTCACGCGGAAGGTCTGTGAGGCAGTCAGACCAGCGGGGTCGCGCGCGGTAACGGTTACAGTGGTCGTACCTTTTCCCACGCCCGTCAACGAAACAGTGTCGCCGGACGAAGAAGCAGCCGCTATGTCGCCGTTCGTCGACTCGGCCGTGTAGCTCAAGGGATCCCCGTCCGGGTCCGCAAAATAGGCGGACCCGTCAAGGGTCTCGACTACTTCCACAGGGATTGTCTGCGCCGGAATCGTGGCGACCACGATCGGTGCTCTGTTGGCTGATGGCTGCACGGAGTCGTCGGCACAACCGACGGCTCCAAGGAGGAGCAGTGACACCACCGTGGCACATGGCTTCGAAGACTTGGGTCTACCTGGCGGAGTGGCGCTTTTTCTTCTCATCAAGATCCATATTCTGGTGCTCTCGTTCGAACCGCGCGACACGGCCCCCATTGGTGCGGAACTTGAAGATGCAAGAGCACCGTCTGAAGCTGGCGGGACGACGGACGCCAGGCAAGCCAAAGCGTATGGGGCCAATAACCCGCTCGGGCAGGTGCCCTCGATCGTGGTGAAGAGACTGCCGGAGACTGTTCGCGAGTACGCCAATTCCTGGGAAGCGCACCCATTCAAATGAGCGCGTTGTGCTTGCGGTTTCGCGAAGCCCTACGCCGCCACCGGCAAATCCACCCTCACCGTCAGAATGTCCGTGTCGTGGTACTTCTGGTGCCTGACAGAAGCAGCCAGGTGACGCAACAGCCGCAGTGAAAAGTCGTGCTCGCCCGCTACCTCGAACGATTGCTCTCCAGCCAGCGCCAGCCGGTCCTCCAGGTTGCCCTCGCCCGCCACGGCCAGGAATTCCAACTCGACCGCTCCGTGCTGAGACCGCACGCTCAGGCGCAGGCGCCGGGCTGCATCCGATTCCTCCCCCTCATCCCCCATCAGGCTCACCAGCGCCTCTTCGGCCGCAAGCTGCACCCGTTCGACCGCTTCATCGCGCCACCCCACCCGCGCCCCAAAGCTCTGCAGGAACGTGCGGATTTCAGCCAGCGCGTCCACGCTCAGCGTCGTCACCAGCCGTTTCCGGCGGGGTCCCGCGAGTTCGACGAAGGCGGACAGGATGAGTGCGGTCAGCCCGCCCGAGGTCATTCCGTTGCTCAGCATCTCGGCGAAGAAGGGGCTCATCTGATCGATGAAGAGGCTGCCGCTCTGGAAGCCGTAGCCGACCCAGAACGAGACGCCGACGATCGCGGCCTTGCGGTAGTCCATCCCGTCGTTCACCACGATCCGCATGCCCAGCACGAAGAGGATCGCGATCAGCACCACCACGTAGGCGCCGATGACCGCGTCGGGGATCGAGAGGATCACCGCCACGAGCTTGGGCATCAGGGCCAGCGCACAGAATCCCACGCCGATGCCGACGCCAACCCGCCGCGCCGCCACTCCCGTGAGCTCGACGATCGACACGCTGCTCGAATAGGTCGTGTTGGGAACCGTGGCCAGCAGGCCCGAGAGCAGGTTCCCCAGCCCGTCGGCCATGACCGCCCCCTGCACTCCGCGGAAGTCCGTCGCCCGTTCGTCGCGCCAGGATACGCGCTGCACGGCCACCGAGTCGCCGATGGTTTCGATCGCGCCCACCAGCGTCACGAACACGAACGCCGGCAGCAGCGCCCAGAAGGTGGATCCGAAGCTGAAGTCGAACCCCGGCCAGCCCTCCAGCGGCAGCCCGAACCAGGGCGCGGCGGCGACGGCATCCCACGAGAAGAGTCCGAAGAAGCCGGCGACCACGCTCCCCGCGACGATCCCGATCACGGGTCCCCAGAGGCGCATCGATCCGGCCCCGCGCAGCACGATCACCATTGTGACGCCCAGGGTGACCAGCGCCGTCATGGGCCCGGCAGCCGGAGCGGCCCCCTCCGGCACGCGCTCCACCAGGTCGAGGACCAGCGGCATGACCGTCACAGCGATCAGCATGATCACCGTTCCCGCGACCGTCGGGGTGATCAGACGCCTTAGCAGCGAGAGCCGCGACGCGAGCAGGAACTGGAAGAGCGCGGAGGCCGCGACGAGCGTCGCCAGCATCCCGGGTCCGCCCTGGGCCAGCGCGCCCACCGACACCGCGATGAAGGCCCCCGACGTGCCCATCAGCAGGATGTAGCCCGCTCCGAAGCGCCCGAACCGCCTGGCCTGCACCATCGTCGTGATGCCGCTGACCAGAAGCGCCGCACACGCGGCCCAGGACAGGAAGAGCTCGCTGGCACCGGCCGTCCGCACCACGATCGCGACGGTGAGAACAATGGGTCCCAGGGTGAGCAGACAGTACTGCGCCGCGAGCCCGATCGTGACGGGATTGCTGGGGTTCTCGTGCGGTTCGAAGCGGACTCCGGAACCGGTTTGGGGCGGTTGGAGGGCCATTGGGTTGGGCTCGTATGGTTTGAGGATGGAGACTTTGCAAAGGACGGCAATCCCGGCACCGGGCCGGTTTGCGGCGCAATATGGTGGCCCGCCACATCGCGCGACAGACTAGGCCCGCGCTGGAACCCCCCGCCGTTCCCGGTGCCCGGGCAGCCCAAACCGGGGGCCAACTCCAAGCGCTGCCCGGACAACCGATCTCGCCGCGCAGTTCATCTCACCCCTTGAGCCCCGTTCGGACCGCATTCTCCCCAATTCAGGAAACGCCCGATGTCCACCAGATCCGTCACGACGACCACCCTCGTGTTGCTCCTCGTCACCCTGCCCTGCGCGCTCTCGCTCGGTGCGCAAGAGGTGATCGACCTCCCCGGCCGCGACCAACCACTTGAAGCCGACTTCGAAGAGGTCTTCCGGGTCGGGGTGCTGGACGGCGAGCCGTGGGAAATGTTCGGCGGCGTGCGCTACGTCGGGTTCGACGCGAGCGGGAAACTCTACGTCGTCGACGGTCTCTCCGGCGGCCGGATATCCGCCGGCGACACGGAAGGGCTGATGAGGAGCGTGGACGCGATGATGAGCTCCGACGGGATGCGTGTCCTGGTGTTCGACGCGTCAGGCGACTTCGTGCGCGAGTTCGGCACCTCCGGTGAAGGACCGGGTGAGTTCAAGATGCCCACGGGGTTCGCGGTGATGCGCGACGGCTCCATGGTCGTGATGGACACTGGCCACGGCGCCTACCACCTCTTCGATGCCAACGGCGAATTCGAGCGCATGGTACGGGGAGCCGGGCGCTGGAACACCTTGCTCGCCGACCCCCGTGGCGAACGCGTCTTCACCGGCGACATCCGCGCATTCACCGGCGGTGCCAGCTTCTCGGGGAGTTTCACCTCGCGGACGTTCAACTCGCGGATGATCAACGTGTCGGGTGACGTGACACTCCCCGACCCGCCCACAACCCGTCCCGTGCTGCGCCTGGATTTCGCCGAAGAAGAGGTGCGGACGGACACGGTGGTCGAAGGGTGGCTGCCTCCCCGCGGCGAAGACATCGAACTTCCGGGGAGCGCCACGATGCCGGGGAATCTCCGCAGAGCTCTGAGAGATGCCACCAGTGGCTTCACCATGCCTGTCATCTTCGAGCCGCCGCTCCTGGCGGGCGTGTTGCCGGACGGAGGCATCGTCCACTCCGATTCGTCCACGTATGTCCTCAAGATCACACCTCCGGACGGTGGAGAAACAACGCGCGTCATCCGGCGGCCGCTGCGGCCCAGGCCGGTGACCCCCGCAATGAAGAAGGAGTGGCAGGAGAGCCGGGATGTCGCCCGCCGGGAGGGATTGGGAGGGGCGGGCATTGGCAACATCGTCATGCGGAGTACCACGTTCGAGGTCCGCGGCGGCAGTCCCACCGGCCCCGTTGAGTCGTCGTCCACCGTCAACAACCTCGAACCCCGGTTCTACCCCGAAATCCCCGTCCTGTGGTCCCTCTCCACGACTTGGGAAGGGCGCATCTGGGTACGGCGCGGCGGCGACGAACCGGGGAGCCTCGGGCCGATCGACGTGCTGACAGGTGACGGGCGCTATGTCGGGACATTCGTTGCCGACACCAGGATGCCCGATGCCTTCGGTCCGAACGGGACGGCCGCCTTCATCGAGTTCGACGAATTCGACGTGCCCCGAGTGGTCGTGAGGAGGCTGCCGGCAACGGTGCGTTGAGTCCTGCCTACCGCCGCGGCCGCAACCTGTTGTTCACCACGTTGTTGTAGATCGACCCGAACTGGTAGCTGAAGCCGACCTCCATCCCGTAGTCGAAGTCGGTCGGGCGCTGCTGGAGCCGCAGCAGGGCTTCCTCGTCGGTCGCACCCTCCGCGGAGAGGAAGATCTGGTCCCTCACCCACGACACGTTCCCGGAGATGTTGACCGAGAAGCCGCGCACGATCCGGACCGACGCGCCGGCCCACAGCGAGACCCTGTAAAGATCGGTGTCGTGCAGGAATTGCGTGCCGCTGGTCCCGAACCAGGCGCTGCCCCAGGGCTGGCGCTGGTTGAACCGGATCTCCAGCATCTGCTCGTAGCGGGTCTCCTCGGTCTCCAGGTAGACGGTGCGCTCCGTGTAGTCGTGGTACATGCCGGTGATCCCGTACACGAATGTGAAGGAGCGGCGCGTCGTCTCTTCGTAGGGGAAGACGCTGTATTCGACCGAGGGCGTCAGCGCCAGGCGATAGTCCAGGTTGTAGCTGAGAAAACGGCCGGTGGATCCGATGACGCCAACGGACCAGCGTTCGGCCAACGCGTAGACCAGGCGCGAGTCCACATTCCAGCGGGTGCGGTTGTCCCTGAACGTCCCATCCGACAGGTCGATCCGCAGGCGGTTGTGTCCCACTCCCCCCGAGATGCTGAACTTCCAGGTCGGCGTCGTGCGCCATGCGGAGAGATTGCCTTCGAGGCCGACGTTGCGGTAGGTCGATTCTCCCTCCATGCCGGCTTCGCCGCGTATCCTGAACACCCAGAGGTTCCAGGGATCGTCGACCTCGTCCGGTGATACCAGACCCTCCGGCTGCCCGGTCTCCAACGCTACGACGGTAGCCAGTCCCCGGTACCCCGACTCGTTCGCGAACATGCCCAACCCGAGGGCCAGCGTGTTGGCGAGGGCGTCAAGGACTTCGCGGTCGGTGTCGGTCGGGTTCGACTTGTACGAATGCCGGTGACTGTACGGAGATTCCTCGTCGGTGCCGATGAAGTCGAACAGGTACTCCCTGCCCCCCGCCCCCGTCCCCTGAGCCGTCATGATGACGTGGACATCGGCGACCTGCCTGTCGCGGACCCAGTTCACCCAGTCGATCTCGGTGCGGTAGTACTCGTAGTTGCACCGTGCCTCGCGGCAGTCGAGGAAGACGTTGGGACGGGACTGCTGGGAGTGCGCGTCAACCCACGTTCCGCCCACCGCCACCAGCGCCCCGACGATGGCGAAGCATCCCCGGAGACCCCATCTCCCGGACGCCCTCCCCAACTCGGCAACCCTGGCGGACCCCCGACAACCGCTCGACGCGGGCGCGCCCCTCACCCGCTGGCTTTCGCTTCGAAGACGCCCACCCTGAGCGGCGGATCGACCCACCAGTGGAAGAAAAAGCGGTTCTCGCCCTCCACGATCACGGCTTCGCGGCGCTCACGCGTCTTGGGCCAGTCCGTACGACCGTTGAGGACGACCAGAACCTGCCCGGCCTCGAGCGCCGCCACCTTTTCCCCCAGCGCACCCTCAAGCCTCCCCAGCAGCTCCCGTTCGGCGTGGCGCTGCACGTCGCCATCGGCCTCCGCGCCCACCTCGCCCGTCGCCACGGCACGGTAGCCGTCCTCGAAGTCCCCCGCCGAGACCGAAAGGACCCGGTCGCGCTGGAACCCGATCTCGGTCATCGCGGCGGGATTGAAGTTCGGCTCGACGCTGTGGTACCACTTGCCGTATCGCCTGAGGATCATTCAGCCGCTCGTGGTGAAGGGTGGGCGTTGCAGGGACGCGGGGGACAGTCCATAGCAGCCCGTGGACAAAATCCCCCCGGCATTCGAGCGGCGATACATCCGCGCTGGCCGCTTCGCCTCACCTGTCCACGCTGTAAAGTACACATTACATTATGTCATGTTCATTATACATTTGGCTACTCCAGGGCTTCGCTCTGCGTTGCTCCTCGGGCGAATAGCGCTGCTATTCCCCCTTCGTCGCGCCTTGCCAGCCCGGCGTCTCGCCGCTCTCGGTGCTCGCGGGGCTTTATCCACGGACTGCTAGCCGCTCCCATGAGACACGACCCGAAGCCTTCGCGTTGAGACCTGCCCGGCAGCGTGTCCATCCCGGGTGTCAGCTGTCGTGGCTCAGCAGTGCCGCCAACTCCTCCGGCGCGAGCTCCGTCCCGGCCTTGCTCCCCATCCCGCGCCCCGACCGCGTCCGCGTCCGTGAAGGGTCCCTGCGCTCCATGACCACGCCCCCCGCAAAGTCGAAGTCCGGATGGTGCACCTTGTCCAGCCGGCGCTCCAGCTGAAACTCGAGGGTTCGGAACGCGCCGATGTCCGCCGCAGTCACGAAGGTCACGGCCTCGCCCGTCGCCCCCGCCCTTCCCGTCCGCCCGATGCGGTGCACGTAGTCGCCCGGGTCGAGCGGCACGTCGTAGTTGACCACATGCGAGATGCCCTCGATGTCCAGCCCCCGCTGCGCGATGTCGGTGGCAACCAGCACCCGCACGTCGCCGTTGCTGAAACGCTCCATCGCGCGGGTGCGGTGGCGCATCTGCCGGTCGGAATGGATCGCGTCGCAGGAGATGCGGGCCTTTTCCAGCCGCGACTGCAGGGTATTCGCGCCGATCTTGGTGCGCGTGAAGACGAGCACCTGGTCCCATCCCGGCTGGGCAAGGAGGTGGATCAGAAGGTCGGGCTTCAGCTCCGGGCGCACGGAATACGCGATCTCCGAGATCCCCTGAGCCTTGGTGCCCGAGGGGGAGACCTCGATCCAGGCGGGATCGCGCGTCATGCGCAACGCCAGGGCGTGGACGGCGTTGGGCATGGTGGCCGAGAAGAGGAGGGTCTGCGGCCGCCGCCCGAGCCCGCGCACCACCTGTTCGATCTGGGGCCGGAACCCCATGTCCAGCATGCGGTCCGCCTCGTCCAGGACCAGCAGCCGCACACCCTTCAGCTTCGCCCTGCCGCGCTGCTGCAGATCGATGAGCCGTCCCGGCGTGGCCACCACGACCTCGTCGCCGCGGGCAAGCGCGTCCAGCTGCGGCCCGTAGGCGACCCCACCGTGAATCACGGCCGAGCGCACCTTCGAACCGGCGGCCAGCGCCTCGGTGTCCTCGCAGACCTGCTGCGCGAGCTCGCGGGTGGGACAGAGCACCAGCACCTGCAGCCCGCCACCCTCCTCGAGCCCCTCCAACGCGGGCAGCATGAACGCGCCGGTCTTACCGGTCCCGGTACGGGCGATGCCGACCACGTCCCGCCCGCCCATGACCAGGGGAATGGCCTGCTGCTGAATGGGGGTCGGCCGGGTCCAGCCGATGGATTCGATGGCGGCCAGTCGGAGCGGCGAGAGCCCGAAGGCCGAGAAGTTGGTCGATTCGGTCAAGTCATGCGTGACGGTACAATGGCGTGCCGGGCGCGATCGCCCGACCTGGGGCCCGTGGCAGCAACCCCGCTGCATTCAACCGGCGACAGATCCACGGGCTTGTGAAAAATGTAACAAGCTCCATCAGCGTCGAACAACCGAAAGGTGGACGGGCCTGTCCTGCACCCCACTCGCCGTCCCGCATACGTCGAGCCACCGGGGATGCCGGACACGGGTGACGCCAGCCCCCCCTTCTCGCCATCTTCAAGACATGTCCGATCCAAACACCTCCGTCCTCTTCGTCTGCCTCGGGAACATTTGCCGCTCCCCCCTGGGCGAGGGGATCTTCGCCGCTCTGGCGAAGGAGCGCGGCCTCGCCGACGACTTCCACGTGGACTCCGCCGGGACAGCCGCCTACCACACGGGCGATCCACCCGACTCCCGTTCGGTCGCCGTGGCCGCGGCGCACAGCGTCCGCCTCACCGGGTACGCGCGCCAGGTCACCCCGCGCGACTTCGAGCACTTCGACGTGATCGTCGCCATGGACCGCAGCAACCGCCGCTCCCTGCAGCGCTTGCGGCAACGACTCGAGCGGGGCCAAGGCGGCCTCGCCGACATCGTCCTGATGCGCGACTACGACCCCGGCGCGCACGACCCGGATGTCCCGGACCCCTACTACGGCGGACAGGACGGTTTCGAGCGGGTGTACCGAATCCTGGAACGCGCCTGCGGCGGCCTGCTGGACGAACTGGCGGGCCCCGGCCGGGATTGACGACCGGACCGAGATGGACCCGGCTGTCCTCCGCAGCGCCTGCCGTGCCGCCGGCATTGACCCGTCGGAGGTGCTGGGCACGCGCCTGGTTGGCGGCGGCTGCGTCAACGAGGGGCTGAAGGTACGGACCCGGGGCGTCGACGTTTTCCTCAAGTGGAACGCGACGGCAGGGCACCGCTTCTTCCGGGTGGAAGCGGAGGGACTTGAGGCGCTTGCGGCCTGCGGGGCGGTCAGGATCCCCGCCGTGCTGGCGCACAGCCAGGAGTGTGACTCCGTCGCGTGGATTCTGCTGGAATGGATCGAGGAGTCGGCCCCGCACGAGGACTCGTGGCACCGGCTGGGACGCGAACTCGCCGCTCTGCACCGCTGTTCCGAAGGCGACGGCCGGTACGGTTGGCACGCGGACAACGTGATCGGCTCGCTGCCGCAGCCGAACCGGTGGACCGAGGACTGGGGCGACTTCTGGGCCGAACTGCGCATCCGTCCGCTGGCCCGCGAACTGGCTGGGCGGGGCACGCTCTCCGCGCGCCAACTGGACACGGTCGAGAGGGCGGCCGACCGCGCCGGCGCCCTTCTCAACAAGGCGGCCGAAGCCGACGGTCCGTCACTTCTGCACGGCGACCTCTGGTCCGGCAACGTCCTCTTCGCCCGGCGGCGGGAGGGGCGGCGAAGTGGCGAAGCCGAACCCGTGCTCATCGACCCGGCCGTATACGTCGGCCACCGGGAGGTCGACCTGGCCATGACGCGGCTCTTCGGCGGCTTCCCCCGTGCCTTCTACCGCGGCTACGACGAGGCCTGGCCCAGGCGACCGGGCCATGAGCGGCGGCGCCCCGCGTACGAGCTGTACCCGCTGCTGGTGCACGCGCGGCTTTTCGGGGGTGGGTACGTGGGGGCGGCGGTGCGGGCGGCTGAGGCGGTTGGCCGCACTCACGCACGGGCATTCAGAAGGGGTTGACGACTCGAATCCCGCCGTAGTCCTGGTCGTGGAGCGCGGCGCGCGGCAGGTTGTCGGCCATGCGCAGCCCCACGCCGCGCGCGTCGAAGTCGGCGAAGACCTCGTCGAACAGCCTGCGCCTGCACTCAAGCGCGGACTCGAGGGGTGGAGACTCCTGTCTCTCGCGCCGCCGGCCGCGGGGCGCGAGACGCCGCAGGAATTCCCGCACCAGCGCCGACACCGACGTGTCCAGTTCCGCCGCCCGGATACGGGCGCGGCGATGGGTCTCCAGCCGTCGATTGATGATCGTCCAAGGTCGGAAACAGCTCCCGTTCGGCCCGACCGTTTCCGAGCCGGAAGATGTCCTGGTCGCCGGACGCGAGGGTGGCGGACGTGACCAGGCTGGAGAGCGAGGGGTCATGGGGGGACAGTCAATCGCCGGTGTCGGCCACGCGGAGGCCTTCCCGCTCGGCCGCCTCGCCCAGGCGCCGGTCGAGGCAATGGAAAACCAGCGGATCCGGGAGCTGCTCGCTCACCAGCAGGGCCGCGCCGAGCTGGCCGGCATCGGCGGCCCGAAGCGGGTGCCGCGCCAGCACCGCGTTCGCCCGGGCGCGCACGGCAAGCACATCGACCACTTCGTCCCAGCCGGCGGCCAGGCCGCGAAGGCGGTCGAGAACCGCCCGTCGCTGCGCCCGGGTCAGCGTCCCTTCACGCGTGCGCCTCTCGATCGCGCTCGTGATCTCCGTCCTCGTCCACGCCCAGGTGACGACGTGGTCGTCTTCCAAGAGCCACGTTCGAGCCAACCGGCTCCGAGGTTCCGAGACGATCAGCGGGACGAGCGCCGACGCATCCCAATACCTCACAGCCGGTCGGTCCGGTCCTCCGCGAGGGCCTGCGAAATGCTGGTCGGCAGCTCAAGGGGAGGGCTGTCGAGAATCGACGTGGCCGGACCCTCGCGGGGCCTGAGAAGGCCGTCGCGGACCAGCCGGTCCCGGACAGCATCGTCGCTCCCCGGCTTGGGCGCCATCAATCTGGCGACAGGCACGCCGCGGTCGAGGATCTGAACTTCGCCGCCCCGCCGAACGTGGCGGAGGTAGCGCGAGAGGTTGGCCTTGAGGGCGGAGACTGAGACGGTGGTCATGATACCAATCTAGTCTCGACATTATGACCAATCAAGTCATTCCATCTCTTCCATCGAAGCTACCTCCTCACCGCGACCATCAGCCCGTCCCCCACGGGCAGGATGGTCGCTTCGAACCGCTCATCCGCGGCCACGCGCTCATTGAAGCGGTGGATGTCCACCGCCAGCCCCCCGAACCATTCCGGATCGAGCACTTCGCCGCGCCACAGCGCGTTGTCGGCCACCAACAGCCCATTGTGGCAGACAAGACGCGCCGCCTGGTCCAGGTAGTCGCAGTAGCGCTCCTTGTCGGCGTCCAGGAAGACCGCGTCGAAGGGAGGATCCGGGTCCAGCGCGGCCATCTGGTCGAGTGCGTCACCGACCCGCACCTCGACACGGTCGCCGAGACCGGCGTCCTCCACCGATTTGCGGGCCACGGCAGCGCGGTCCGGGTCGATCTCCAGCGTGATCAGCTTGCCGTCGGGCGGCAGCGCCCGCGCGATCCACACCGCCGAGTAGCCCGCCAGAGTGCCGATCTCGAGAACGCGTCGGGCCCCGATCGCACGCAGCAGGATCTGCACGGCGCGGGCGGTGGCGGGGGGAAGCTGGATCGCGGGCAGCGCGGCTTCGGCGGCCCGGGCGCGTATCGCGCGCAGGCAGTCGTCTTCGCGCGCGAAGAGGTGGCGGACGTATTCGTCGAGCCTGTCGTGGGGCAATTCCGAGGGCGCGGGCGCGCCACTTACGATGATCTCGGCCGCGCCGGGGGGGGGGGGGGGGGGGGGGGGGGGGGGGGGGGGGGGGGGGGGGGGG
>VXOC01000058.1 GCA_009840215.1 Gemmatimonadota bacterium
CTCTTCGCGATCCCGCGCACGGTCGGGTGGCTCGCGCAGTGGGAGGAGATGGTGGTGGACCGCGAGCAGAAGATCGCGCGGCCGCGCCAGGTCTTCAAAGGGCATCCCCGGAGGGACTACGTGCCGATGGGGGAGCGTGGCTGAGCGGGGCGCGGCCCGGGGAGAGTCCGGGTCCCGGCGTCGTCGCGCCCGCTGCGCGCGACAACTGATGGAGCCTTTTCGGCCCGCAGGGGTATAGGGGAACAATAGACAAGGTCATATCCAGGGAAGGGAGCCTGTCATGTCCGGACCGCCAACAGTTCTTCGGAGCTCTTCAAACCGTCACCTCCTTCTCTTCGCGTCGGTTCTGACGGTCGGCCCGGCCGGTTGCATGGGAACCGCGGCTAGAGCGGACAACCCACTTGCGCAGGACCGGGCGGAGACGGAGGAGGTCGAACTGCTGGTTCGGAACCACAACTTCAGCCAGGCGACCATCTACATCGCCCCCCAACATGGCTCGAAGCGCCTTGGAATCGTCAGCGGCAAGAGCGATGCCACCTTCAAGTTCCAGTGGCACCTGCCCCACATCCAGCTCAGGGTCAAGTTCCTGGCCGGACGCGAAATCCTCACCGAGACGCTGGCGATCAGTCCCGACGACCTGCTCGAGCTGCAACTGCCCGCCAGTCAGTAGTTCCGCCCCCGGGGAGCCTTCTCCCGTGTAGCAGCCCGCGGACCAACCCCCCCTCATTCCACGGACTGCGGGGCTGTCGGGCAGCCTCCCGGGCCCCGATATTCGAGGTTTCGGCAGCGGAAGCACATCTTTTCCGGGAGGATCCTCATGCGTACCGGCGGCCTCACCCCTGGTGGCAGCATTCGTCACCGCATACGTCCCGCACTCTTCGCACTTGCCGCCGCGTTGCCGGTGGCGATTCACGGCGTGCCGCTCTCCGGCCAGGAGAACGGAGGCCCCGAGGGCGCCAACCCCTCCTTCACCGTCGACGACGCCATCGACCTGGTGCGCGTTTCCGGGCCCCGGATCTCTCCCGACGGGTCGCGGATTCTCTTCACGAGGAACGAACTCGACTGGGAGAAGAACGAGCGGGGGAGCCGCATCTGGGTGGTGGGCGCGGACGGGCGGAACGCGCGGCCCTTCACGGGCTCGCCCGACGACCGTTCCGCACAGTGGTCGCCCGATGGCCGCTGGGTGTCCTTCACGCGTCCCGCGGGGGAGGGGGACGGCAGGCGCCGGCAGCTCTTCCTCCTTCCGGTTGACGGAGGCGAGGCCGCCCAGCTGACGAAACATGTGACGGCAGTGGGCAGCTATCGCTGGTCCCCGGACGGGGCGTCGATCTTCTTCCTCGCCAGCGATTCGCTCCCGGACGACCTGGAGAAGGAACGCAAGAACGGGGACGACGCGATCTTCATCGACGAGGGACCGAACGGCCAGACGAGGGGCTCGTGGAACGGCGTGTGGCGGGTCACGGCGGGGATCTCGGATGCGCCGGTCGAGGCGAAGCGGCTGACCGAAGAGAAGCGCATCGTGGGCAACTTCGCGCCGTCGCCGAACGGGAATTTTCTGGCGTACACCTACCGCACCGAGAGTCGCCGCAACGCGGGGCACCTCGCCGAGGTGGTCCTCCTGACCATCGAGAGCGGGGAGGAGATCCGGATCACCGAAAACGACGCTCCGGAGTCCCAGCTGGCGTGGTCGCCCGACGGCCGCGCGATCACGTTCGTGGCGCCGGATCTGGAGACGTGGGAGCTGGACCAGGGGAACCTGTACCACTACCACATCCCCACCGGCAGGACGCGCCAGCTGATGCCCGACACCGACATGGACATGCGGGGCTACCGCTGGAACCCGGGCGGCCGCTCCATCGACATCGTCGCTCTCGACCGCACCGTGGCCAACATCTACCGGGTGGACGTGCGCTCGGACGAGATCCAGCAGCTCACCCGCGAGACCGGTGTGGTTTCGGGCGCCTCCTTCGATCGCCTGCATCGGACGGCCGCATTCCAGTTCGCGGGCCCGACCGAACCGGGCGACCTGTGGCTGGCCGACCTCGACGGCGGCACGAAGGTGCGGCTGACCGAGGCGAACCCGGCCGTGGCGGAGAAGGCCCTGGTCGAACCGGAGGTGGTGCGCTGGACGAGCTCCGACGGCCTCGAGATCGAGGGGCTGCTCTACCAGCCCGCGGACCGGAGTTCGCCGGGGGCGGCGGTGCTGGAGATCCACGGGGGCCCGGCCGGGGTCTTCACGCGCGGCTTCGACGCCGACGCGCAGATCATGGTGGCGCAGGGATACGCGGTACTGCAGCCGAACGTTCGCGGCTCCTCGGGCTACGGGGACGCGCTGCTGCGAGGCAACATGAACGACATCGGCGGTGGGGACTACGAGGACCTCATGACCGGCGTGGACGCGATCATCGAGCGGGGCGTGGCCCACCCTGACTCGCTGGCGGTGAAGGGGTGGAGCTACGGGGGCATCCTGGGCGGATGGACCGTCACCCGCACCGACCGGTTCAAGGCGGCGAGCCTGGGGGCGATGGTCGCGGACTGGCGCAGCGAATTCGGCAGCGGCTTCAACTTCGACGTGGTGCGCTGGTACCTGGGCGGCGACCCCTGGTCCAACCGGGACCACTGGACCGAGCGGTCGGCGTACACCCACCTGGACCGGGTCACGACCCCCACCATCCTCTTCCATGGCGCCAACGACCGCACCGACACCATGGAGCAGTCGATGAACTTCTTCGCAGGTCTGCGCCATCTGGGCGTCGAGGCCCGCTTCATCCTCTTCCCGCGGGAGGGGCACGGGATCTCCGAACCGCGCCACCGCCGCACGCTCATGATGGAGGAGATGCGGTGGCTGCACCGGTACGTGAAGGGGATGACCGACTGGGAGCCGCCGCCGCGGGGGACGGCCGACGAGGAGAAAGATATCAAAGTGATATCATAATGATACTGCCCGTGGATGAGCCGATGATGGCGCTTGCCCGGCAAGGTCGATGGCCTGGACCCGCATGGTCCGGGCCGGCCCCCCGTACGGCTGCACCGTGAAGCTGCCCTCGCTGTTTCAGCTCGCCGCCTCCGCGGCCTCCGTGCTGCGGCGCTTCCCCGAGGTTGTCGGCTGCGCGGTGGTGGCGGGGCTTGCGGCAGTGACGGCGGTGGGTTCGGAGACCTTCGGTTTCGCGGCAAGGCTGGCGTTCACGTCCACCCTGGGGCTGCCGCTCTTCATCGCCCTCACGCTGGCAGGCGAGCGGGGCGGCTGGGCTCCGCGCCTGCGCTGGGCTGCCTCGGCACTGGGCGTGGCTCTGCTGGTCTTCGCCTACTATCGCCTCCGCCCCTGGGACGACGAGGCGCTGGGCCAGCGCTGGGGCCACCTGGTGCTCACCTTCCACCTGGCGGTGAGCGTGGTGCCGTACGTGGGGTTTGCCGCGTCCCACGGATTCTGGCAGTACAACCGGGTCCTCTTCTTCAGGTTCCTGCTCGCCACGCTCTATTCGGGGGTGCTCTTCGCGGGACTGTCGCTGGCCCTGGCCGCCATCGACAACCTGCTCGGCATCGACGTGCCCGACCTGCACTACCCGCGGCTCTTCTTCCTCATCGCCTTCCTCTTCCATCCGGTCCACTTCCTGGCCGGCGTGCCGACCGACTTCGAGGAGCTGGAGCGGAGCCGCTACTACCCCGGGGCACTGCGGGTCCTTTCGCAGTTCGTCATGCTTCCGCTCGTGGCAGTCTACGTGACGATCCTGATGCTCTACCTGGGCAGGATCGTCGTGACGGGAACCTGGCCGAGCGGCTGGACCGGGTACCTGGTCTCCAGCCTCGCGGTCGCCGGGATCTTCTCGCTGCTCGTGGCCTACCCCGAGCGAATCGCGGGCAAGAAGGCGTGGATCGACCGGTATGCGCTGGCCTTCTGGATCGCCATCGTGCCGGCGTCGGTCATGGTGCTGCTGGCGCTGTGGCAGCGCATCGAGCAGTACGGTGTGACCGAAAGGCGGTATCTGCTCGGGGTCCTGGCGGTGTGGCTGGGGGCGACCGCGGTGCACCGCGTGATCACCCGCAGCCGGGACATCAAGGGGATTCCCCTGTCGCTGGCCGTTATCGGCGCGGTCAGCTTCGTGGGGCCGTGGTCGGCCTATGCGGTGGCGGAGCGGAGCCAGGCGGGGCGGGTGCAGGCGATCCTGGCCGCGCACGGGGGGCTGGTGGAGGGGCGGGTGGGTGCCGATGCCGTGGAGATTCCCTACGACGAATGGGAGCAGGTCGAGGAGGCGGTGGGCTACCTGATCGACAATCACGGCACCGGGGCGGTGGAGGGGTGGGTCGGGGACGAAGAAATCGTGGTCACGGACGCCGAGGGGGCGCCCCTCGACCGGGACGACCGGGTCGAGCGGGCGATGGAGGCTCTGCGTGTGTTGCCGGAGCCACGGGAACGGCCGGTGGACGTGGAGGCCGAGGACCGGGGGGCGCCGCTGCCGGTCGCGGGATTCGATGCGGTGATCGTGGCCAACGAGAGCGGGTCGGCCCGGGTGCGGGACGAAGACCTGCACTTCCGGCTCTCGGACGATGGCAGGGAATTGGTCATGCGATGGGGTGGCGAGGAACAGGGGCGCGCGTCGCTGCTTGCCGTTATCGAACTGGCCGAAGAGCGGTCACGGTTCCTGGACGGGTCCGAGGAGCTGGTGGTTCCCCGGACCTCGCTGACCCTCGAGGTGGACGGGGAGGTGCTCTCGGCCCGGCTGGTGCTCCGGGGAGTCCGGTTGGCGCGCCGCGACGGCCGGCTGGCCGCTACCGACTTCGACCTCGACGCCGTGCTGCTCCGGTGGGAAGCGGCAGTACCCTGAGGCCCGTCCGCGGCGGACCGGGACGGGCGAGCGGGCGCGGGGACGCACGTTGAAGACTCGCGTCATTCCGCAGCAGGTGATCGCCCGCAAGCGGGACGGACACCCGCTCTCGGAGCACGAACTGGAA
This sequence comes from Gemmatimonadota bacterium, assembly GCA_009840215.1. Lineage (GTDB taxonomy): Bacteria > Gemmatimonadota > Gemmatimonadetes > Longimicrobiales > Gaopeijiaceae > Bin94. Next base: position 4,951 of record VXOC01000058.1, read on the forward strand.
GGGTTCCTGAAGGACTATCTCGACGGGCACGTGGGCGACGATCAGATGGCGGCGTTCCTCATGGCGGTCTACTTCCGGGGGATGCGGGACCGGGAACTGGACGTCCTGGTCGACGTCATGCTTCATTCGGGCGAGGTGCTGGAGCGGGGTGGGGCCGGAGCGCCGCGCGTGGACAAGCACTCCACGGGAGGGGTGGGGGACAAGGTCTCGCTGGTGCTCGCGCCCCTGGCGGCCGAGTTGGGACTGGTCGTGCCGATGATGTCGGGCAGGGGACTCGGGCACACCGGGGGCACCCTCGACAAGCTCGAGTCGATTCCCGGCTTCCGGACCCGCATTTCTCTTGACCGCTTCGACCGGATCCTGCGCGACGTCGGCTGCGCCATGATCGGCCAGACCGAGGAGATCGCGCCTCTGGACCGCAGGCTCTACGCGTTGCGCGACGTGACGGGCACCGTGCCGTCGCTTCCGCTGATCACGGCGTCGATCATGTCGAAGAAGCTGGCCGAGAACCTGGACGGGCTGGTGCTCGACGTGAAGGTGGGCGAAGGCGCCTTCCTGTCCCGGATGGAGGACGCGCGCGCGCTGGCCCGGGCCATGGTCGGCGTGGGGGCGGCCCGGGGCCTCGCGGTAACCGCGGTGCTGACGGCCATGGACCGCCCTCTGGGGAGGATGGTGGGCAACGCGTTGGAAGTCCGCGAGGCGGTGGACTGTCTGGCCGGAGGGGGGCCCGGCGACCTGCGGGAAGTGGTGACGGAGCTGGCCGCCGAGATGTCATTGGCGGGCGGCGTGGTCCCCGGCCTCGCAGAGGGGCGGCAGCGAGCTGCGGAGGTGCTTGCGGGGGGAGGGGCATTGACGCGCTTCGAAAGGCTGGTGGCGGCACAGGGCGGGTCCCTGCAGCTGTCCGACAAAGGATACGGGCTGCCGGCCGCCCCCGTGACGAGGGTGGTCGCGGCCAACCGGGCAGGGGTGATTGCGCGCATCGATCCCCATGCGCTGGGGTATGGGGTGATTCCCATGGGTGGTGGAAGGACGCGGCAGGATCAGGACGTCGACCCGCGGGTGGGCTTTGAAGTGCGCGTCCGTGTGGGCGACGGGGTCTTGCGCGGTGATCCGCTGGCCGTCGTGCACGGCGCCACGGAAGACGACCTGTTCATCGGGGCGCGGGTCATCCACGAAGCGGTGACGGTGGCGGACGGTCCCGAGGGGTCCCCGCTGCCACAGGTGCTGGAGCGGATTACGGCCTGACTCGGCCGTGCCCCGGAGTCAGGCGGTCAACACCCTGTACAGAATCCGCTCCTCGTCGAGTGCCTGGGCGAGCTCGTCGGCGCGGTGCACAGGTGTCCGCAGCGCGACACCGCAACGGGCGCCTCCGTCCGGCGGTGCAGGGACCACTTCTGCGGGGATCGCCTGGTCGCGGGCGACATCCTCGGCCCACATGGCGTGGTGCGTGGTCTCGAAGACGAAGGTGCGTGTGGAGGATGCGTCGGTCATGGCTTTGCTGCGTGGTTGCGGGTTAACGGCGCGTGGTGGTGGTTCGGAGCCGGGCCGGGTCGCAAAACTCGGTAGGCTCGGTCCCGGGCAGGTACAGTTCGTCGTAGGCGTCTCCGGCCGGACACCATCTGGATGCCACGAGACCGGTGCTGCTATCGACGCGGCGGGTGATGAGACCGTCAGGGATCGGCCACGGTTCGGGGATGGTGAGCAGGGGGAAGGAATCCTCGCCCTCGTCCCCGTCACCAAAGTACACCCGCCGCATGAATTCGCCCCAGACGGGAGAGGCGAGCCCTCCGCCGGTCGCCCGGGGAGCGATCGGCTCCGGCATGTCCATCCCGAACCAGACCGCGGCGGTCAGATTGGGTGTGAATCCGAAGAACCAGACGTCGCGGCCCTCGTTGGTCGTACCGGTCTTTCCGGCCGCGGGCACCTCGGTTGGCAGTCCCGCAAGCAGCCGGATCCCGGTGTAGCCGGTTCCCTGGGCTACCACGTCCTCCAGGAGCGAAACCGTGAGGCGGGCCACGAGCGAATCCAGGACACTCGTGGTTTCCGGCCTGGGCTCCCAGAGGACGTCTCCATCGACATTCTCCACCTTGAGGATCGGGAAGGGGCGTACCCTCGTTCCCAGCGTGGCAAAGGTGGAGTAGGCCTCGAGCATCTGGAGGGGAATCACTTCCGCCGCCCCGATCGCGCTCGACTCATACGGTTCCACTTCCGTGCGGATCCCGAGGTGGCGGGAGATCTGGGCGACCGATTCCAGGCCGACCATCATCCCCAGCTTGATCGCGACCATGTTGACCGACTCGCGGAGCCCGCGGCGAATGGTGATGGGCCCCTTGAAGTCCTCGTCGAAGTTGCTCGGCTTCCACAATGTGCCGTCGGCCTGCTCCACCACGACCGGTCCGTCCACGATGATCTCGGAAGCCGGAATCCCGCTCTCCAATGCCGCCGCGTACACGAGCGGCTTGAAGGACGAGCCTGCCTGCCGCCTGGCATCGGTGGCCCGGTTGAACTTCGAGTGAACGTAGTCGCGTCCTCCGATCATGGCCCGCACATGGCCCGTCTGCGGGTCGGCCGCGATGAACATCCCCTGCACGTAGGGGATCTCGGTGATGTTGAAGGTGTCCTTCTCCTCGGAGAACTCCTGAAAGGTGGCGTGCTCGAATCCGGCCCGCTCCTCGATCCGTGCCCACCCCGCCTCCATGGCCTCCCGGGCCGCCTCCTGCATGTCCAGGTCGAGGGTCGTGTAGACCTTCAGGCCGGCCGTGTAGAGCTTGTTCCCGAAGCGGTCGTCCAGGATCTTGCGGACCCATTCGACGAAATAGGGCGCCTGAACGGTGACGCTCCTGGCCCGTTCCAGCGGCACCGGCTCCTGCTTCCACCGCACCGCCTCTTCATCGGTCAGGTATCCCTCCTGTGCCATGAGGTCCAGCACAAGGTTTCTGCGCCCTGTCGCGGCGTCCGGATCGTTGAGGGGACTGTACACTTCAGGCAGGTTTGCAATCGCCGCGAGGAGTGCCGCCTCGGCCGGATTCATGTCAATCGCGTTCTTCCCGAAATAGTTGCGTGAGGCCGTCTGAAGTCCATACCAGCCATGGGCATACCCGATTTGGTTCATGTATGCCTCAATGATCTGGTCCTTCGAGTATGCCTCCTCCAGGGCCAGCGCGACCTGCCACTCTTTCAGCTTGCGCACGACCCGCTTCTCGAAGCCGATGCGCTCGGTGAACATGTTGCGCGCGAGCTGCTGCGTGATGGTGCTGCCGCCCGCCCCGGACAGGGAACGCGTCCTGAGCACCTCCAGCCCCGCGCGCGCAATGCCCTTCCAGTCGAGCCCTCCATGCGTGTAAAACCGCCGATCCTCGATGGCGATGAAGGCCTGGGGGACGTGGGGTGGCAGGCTGCCAAGCGCTACCGGAGTGCGGCGTTCGAGTCCGATTTCGCTGACGAGGGTGGAGTCGCGCGCGTAGATCTTGCTCGTCTGCTGCGGCTCGTAGGTGTAGATCTGGGCGATTGAGGGACAGTCCGCGCAGAGATTCCTCCAGGCTCCCACGGCAAGCCCGGCGCCGCACGCACACAGGAACAGCAATGCCAACCAGACCCAGCGGGGGATCCGGACCCTACGCAGCCTGTCCAGGGTCGTCCTCAACACCGGTTGCCTTGTCTCCCGGTTGCGGGTTTTCGAGCGGGGGCCTTGGCCAGGCGCCGGGCGGCGCTCCGGAGGACATCCGTGAGCGGAATTGCAGCGGTTTCCCTGCCGGACTCGGCTCCCGCTTCAATTTACAACGATTCGGGGCGGACGGATTGACCCTCCTTGACAAGACGACCGCACCGGTGCCTGCTTCGGTACGGTGCGAAATCCACTTTACAGCGAAGTTCGGGTCACTTCTCACGCCGGCGACTATCCGGTGCGCGTGGGAATGGGGGTTCGTGCCCTCCTTCCCGAAGCGGTGGCCAGGTCGGCGCCTTCCGGGCGCTGTGCCCTGATCAACGACGAGAACGTCGATCGACTCTGGGGCCGGGAGGTCGCCCGGTCGCTGGCCGCCGAGGGAATCGACGTGGTCGCGGCCGCCTTCCCGGCCGGCGAAACGCACAAGACCCGCGAGACCTGGGCGGCGCTGACCGACGTGCTCATGGAGGCCGGGCTGGGGCGTGACAGCTGCGTGGTGTCGCTGGGGGGAGGGGTGGTGGGGGACATGGCGGGCTTCGTCGCGGCGACCTTTCTGCGCGGCGTCCCCTTCATCCAGGTGCCGACGACGACCCTTGCCATGATCGACGCGTCGGTTGGGGGAAAGACCGGTGTCGATCACCCCGCCGGGAAGAACCTGGTGGGGGCCTTTCACGCGCCGGCGGCCGTGTTGGTGGACCCCGCGTTTCTTGCCACCCTGGATGTCGGTGCCCGCGCCGAGGGGTATGCCGAGGCGATCAAGCACGGGATAATCCTGGACGCCGAATACGCGGACTGGCTCGCCGGACACGCGGAGTCGCTGCTCGCTGGTGATCCGGAGCCCGTGGAACGGGCCGTCCGGCGTTCCGTCGAGATCAAGTCCGCCGTGGTGTCCGCTGACGAATTCGAGGCGGGCCGGCGCCAGGTTCTGAATCTCGGGCATACAGTGGCCCACGCCCTGGAACGTCACGCGGAGTATGCGTTGCCCCACGGACGTGCGGTTGCCGCAGGGCTGGTGGCGGAAGCGCGGATCGGCGAAGCTCTGGGAGTGACCGCCCCGGGTACGGCCGAAAGGGTCCGGAGACTGGTGCGAGCCTTCGGGCTGCCCGACTTTGATGACGGGCTCCTGCGGCCCGGGCACCTGGCCGGCTTGATGACGCGGGACAAGAAGACGCGGTCCGGGGTAGTACATATCGTGCGTCTGCATGAAGTTGGGCGCGTAGGTGAAGGGGACGGGACGACGATCCCGGTCCCGGACGAAGATCTTGTCGGTATCATGAAGGGTTGGTCCTGATGGAGCCTGGGAAGGGCGTCACGCCCCGGACGGTCAATGCCATCCTGGCCTATCGCGCGGCCGGGGACCCGGGTGCGCCGTATCTGCGCACCGACGAGGCCGTCCTGTCGTTCGGCGAGGTGGACGACCAGGCCGAGGCGCTTGCCGCGTCGCTGGTGAATCTGGGGATCGGCCCGGGGGACAGGATCGCCCTGGTCCTTCCGGCGTGGCCGGAGTTCGCGATATCCGTGTACGCCGCCGCCAGGATCGGGGCGCTCGTCGTTCCGGTGGATCCGCGTCTCAGGCTTCCCGAGCTGCGTTATGCCCTCAGGCACTCCGGGGCGGCGTGCGCAATCACCGCCGAGAATGCCTACGGGATCGACTTCCTCCAGATCTTCGAGGACTTCCTGGTCGAGCTGCCGGCGCTCGGCCACCTGGTCACCGTGGGCGAGGAGGACCTCTGGTACGACGACCGGATCTTTCAGTGGGAAGATCTCCTCTCGGCAGGCGTCGGGCGCGATTTCGACGCCCCCGCGCCCGCCCCCGACGATCCCTTCGCCATCCTCTACACCTCGGGCACCTCCGGCAAGCCGCGCGGGGTCGAACTCTCCCATGGCAACCTCCTTCACGCCGCAACCGAAAGCACCCGCGCCATCGCGCTTGCTCCCGGCGACGTCGTGGCGGGGGTCAGCGCGCTGCACCATGTCTTCGGCCTGGGTCCCGGGCTGCTGGGAACCGCGCTCAGCGGTGCCGCCCTTCTGCTCCGGGGCGAGGCCGATTCCGCTGCCGGCATGACAGCAGCCGGTGGTCATGACGCCACCGTCCAGTACGGGGTGCCGACGGACTTCGCCACCCTTCTCGGGCACATCGAAGGGCAGGGCGGCCCTCCGCGGGCTCTTCGCCTCTGCCTGTCCTCCGGCGCTCCGATGAGCGACGATCTGGCCCGCCGCATCGAGGCGTCGCTGGGTGTCCCGCTCGTGATCGCCTATTCCCTGACCGAGGCGGCGTCCACCCTGGCCATGTCCCGCCCCGGCGACCCGGTGCGGAAGCGGCACTTCACCGTCGGCCGTCCGGTCGGGGGCACCGAGGTGCGCGTCAAGGAGCGCGACGGCACGATCCTGCCGCGGGAGAGCGTTGGCGAGATCGCGGTTCGCGGTCCCGGTGTCATGCGCGGCTACTACCGCCAGCCCCTCGAGACGGCTGCCGCAACGGACCCGGACGGATATCTGCGCACCGGCGATCTGGGCATGATCGACGAGGACGGGTACCTCCACCTGGTGGGACGGCGCGAAGACGTCGTCATCCGGGGCGGCTTCAAGGTTCACCCCAGGGAGGTGGAGGACCGGATCATGGCGCATCCGGCGGTAAATAGGGCTGCCGTGGTGGGTGTCCCGGACGAGATCCTCGGCGAGGCTGTCTGCGCGTGCGTGGTCCGGGTGGAGGGCGGGGTGGTGACCGAACCGGAGATTCAGTCGTGGAGTGCTGCGACGCTCGCCGGATACAAGGTGCCGGATCTTGTTAGCTTCATGGATGAACTTCCCCTTACCGATTCCGGCACGGTAAGGCGGCGCGAGCTCGCCCGGCACGTTTCAGCAACGCCCGTGCGCGCTCCCGCAGACAGTTCGCCGGACGACAATTGAAGACTGACAGGCACATGCAGAATCCATACAGCAAAACTCATCACGCCGGCCCGGGCGGCCCCGCCTCGCAGGAGGCCCCCAACGCCGCGCTGCTCATCGATTTCGACAACGTCACGATGGGCATGCGCAGCGATCTGGCCAAAGAGCTGAAGCACCTCCTCGAATCCGACATCATCAAGGGCAAGGTGACGGTGCAGCGCGCCTACGCCGACTGGCGCCGCTATCCCCAGTACATCGTGCCGCTCTCCGAAGCCTCCATCGACCTCATCTTCGCCCCCGCCTACGGCAGCTCGAAGAAGAACGCCACCGACATCCGCATGGCGATCGACGGGATCGAACTGGTCTTCATCCGGCCCGAAATCGGCACCTACATCCTGCTGACCGGCGATTCCGACTTCTCCAGCCTCGTGCTGAAGCTCAAGGAGTACGGGAAGTACGTCATCGGGATCGGGATCCAGGAATCCAGCTCGGACATCCTCGTCCAGAACTGCGACGAGTACTACTCCTATACGGCGCTCACGGGGCTGAGCAAGACCTCGGAACACGAAGTGGGCGCGCCGGATGCGTGGCAGTGCGTCGAGGAGGCCGTCCAGCGCATGGTCTCGCGCGGCGACGTCATGCGGTCGGACAGGCTGAAGCAGGTCATCATGGAGCTGTCTCCCGGCTTCAACGAGCGTGACCTCGGCTTCAAGAAGTTCTCGAAGTTCCTCGTCGAGGCGGCCAACAAGGGGCTGCTGGAGATCGAACGCGCCTCGAATGGGCAATACCTGATCACGGCGCCCACGCGGGGGGGCCGGGCCGCCGGGACGCGGGCGGCGCGTGGTGGGGAGAACGGGGACAGGCAGCGCGAGAGGACCCGTCGCGGCACAGCCGGCCGCCGGACGGCGCAAGGCAGGGAGGGGCGGGGTGGAGCGCGCAGCCGTGACGGCGCCGTGGAGGCGCGTGACGCCCAGAGGGGGCAGGCACAGCAGGCGCCCGACCGGGGGCCTGCCCTCGATCTCCTGCGGAGAGCCCTGCGCGAGGTGGCCGGAAAGAACCACGGGCCGGCGCGCGATTCGGATCTGAAGCGCAAGATGATGGCGATGGACCGGGGGTTCAGCGAGAACGCGCTGGGGTTCGGCAAGTTCAGCAAGTTTCTCCTGTTTGCGGCAAGCGAGGGAGTCGTCTCGGTGGACCGTGCCCGCGACGGCAGCTTTCGGGTCCGGCCGGTCGAGCCCGCCACGACGGACGCAGCCGGGCAGTTCGACGTGAAGGCTCTGGAATTGCCAACGAGCGCCGGCTCCATCGAGAAGTACCTGGCGCACCGTTACAAGGGCGTCGGTGTGAAGACCGCCGAGCGGCTGGTGAAGCACTTCGGCACCGACGTGTTCCAGGTGCTGCAGGAAAAACCCGAGCGCATCCGCAAGGTTCTTCCGCGGCTGCGTGCTGACAGCGTACTTACGAGTTGGGCTACCGACTACGAACGCAGAAGCAGGGCGTTGGAGAAGAAGGCGGCTGCTTCAGACGGTCGGCCCCGGGGCCGCGGTGACGACGCGGCAAGCCGTCAGCCCGGCAGAACGGTAAGGCATCGAATCCCGGCGTCGGAAGTGCGTTCGGGGAAGCCGGCCTCCACGCCCGCCACTGCCTCCCGCGACTCCGGCAGGGCGCAGCCCGTGGCCGCGGAAGGTGCCGAACAGACCGGCGCCGGCAAGCCGCAGCGATCCGGGTTGTTCGGCTTCCTCCGTCAGGGTCGGCGTTCCCGCTAGCGCGCATTGCACGAGCTGGTCGACGGGGGCGCGGCCGATGTAGCCCGGCGGCTCCTGGGGTCACGCATCGTCTCCACCGTCGGCGGCCGCGAAACCAGTGGTCTCGTCGTGGAGACCGAAGCCTACCTGGGCCGTGATGATCCCGCCTCGCATGCCTTCAACGGACGGACTCGCCGCAACGATGCCATGTTCGGGAAGCGGGGCACCCTCTACGTCTACGTCTCGTACGGGATCCACCACTGCATCAACGTGGTCACCGGGGACGAAGGGGACCCGGGGGCGGTGCTGATCCGGGCCCTCGAGCCCGTGTCGGGGCTGGATGTCATGGCCGAGCGGCGCGGTCGTGCCACCGAACTGTGCAGCGGTCCGGGCCGGCTGGCCCAGGCGCTGGGTATTTCGATGCGCCACAACGGCCACGACCTGTCACAGCCCCCGATCCGGCTCCTCGCAGACCCGGCACCCGCCGGGGCGGAAGTGGGGGTCTCCGGCCGCATCGGCGTGTCCCGCGCGGCGGACCGGCCGCTGCGCTTCTTCCTGAAGGGGCATCCGGCGGTGAAGGCGCCGAGGTGGTAGCTTTACAGACATGAACGATCCGACGTGGGTTTCCATCCTTCCGCCGCTCCTGGCGATCGGGCTCGCCATCGCCTCGCGCCAGGTCTACCTGTCCCTCGCCGCGGGACTCTGGCTGGGCTGGACCATCCTGCACGACTGGCACTTCGGCACCGGGCTCATGAGGACGGTCGAATCCACCGCCGAGGTGCTGGGCGACACCGGCAACGCGATGGTCATCATGTTCACCCTGGTCATGGGGGCGCTCATCGCCACGGTCAGCGCTTCAGGGGGTGTCACGGGCTTCGTGACGGCGCTCGAACGGAGGAAGTGGGTGACCGGCGGCCGCGGCGCGCAGCTGCTGGCCTGGGTGATCGGGGTCGTCATCTTCATCGAGTCGAACCTGACGGTGCTGGTCGCGGGGTCGGTATCGCGCCCCCTCTTCGACCGCTATCGGAAGTCGCGGGAAAAGCTGGCTTACCTGATCGACTCGACCAGCGCGCCCATCTGCATCCTCATCCCGCTCAACGCGTGGGGTGCGTACAACCTGGCGCTGCTGGCCGAATCGGGGGTGCCCGAGGGCGACACGCTGGGCATCTTCGCGCGCTCGATCATGTTCAACTTCTACGCCTTCGCGGCGGTGCTGCTCGCCCTGGCCGTCATCCTCTTCAAGCTGGACTGGGGACCGATGAAGAAGGCCGAGGCGCGCGCCGCCAAGGGGGAGGTGCTCTGGCCCGACGCCACGCCCATGATGGACGGGGGTGTGCTGGAACCGAAGGAAGAAGCGCCGATCCCGGCCCGCGCCGTCAACATGATCGTGCCGATCGTGGTGCTGGTCGCGATGATGCCCGTCGTGCTCTACCTGACCCGCTCGGAGAGGTCCCCCTTCGGCGTCGGCTCGATGGCGGTGCTCTGCGCGTCCCTTTCCGGACTGGCGGCGGCCTGGATCATGATGCTCGTCCAGAAGGCCTACAGGATCGACGATCTGGTGCGCATCGCGCTCCGCGGGGCCGGGGGTCTGGTGCCGCTGGCGGTGATCCTGATCCTGGCGCTGGCGCTGGGAGGCATGACCAGAGAGCTGGGCACGGGAGACTACGTGGCCGCGGTCGCCCACGATGTTCTGTCGCCCGCGGTCTTCCTCCCGCTGGTCTTCGTCGTGTCGTCGGTGATCGCCTTTTCGATTGGATCGAGCTGGGGGACCTTCGCCATCATGATCCCGATCGTGGTGCCGGCCGCAGCGGCCCTCGGCCTTGACCTGTCGCCCTTCCTGGCGGCGGCGCTCGCGGGCGGGATTTTCGGCGACCACTGCTCGCCGATCAGCGACACCACCATCATCTCGTCGATGGCTGCCGCGACCGACCACGTGGACCACGTACGGACCCAGCTGCCCTATGCGCTGGCGGCCGGAGGCGTGGCCACCGTCTGTTTCGCCGTGGTGGGCGTGTTCCTGTAGGCCGGGACGGGGAGACCAGCGTTGAACATCACCGTCTGCGTGAAGCGCGTTCCCGACACGGAGACCCGCATCCGCATCGACGACGGGGGCCGGGACATCGTGCCCGACGGCGTCAAGTACGTGCTCAGCCCGTACGACGAGTTCGCGGTGGAGGCCGCCCTCCAGCTGACCGAAGAGGCGGGCGCGGGCGAGGTGACCCTCCTGAGTTTCGGGCCCGAGGCCACGAAGGAATCGCTGCGTTCGGGCCTCGCGCTGGGCGCGCACCGGGCCGTGCTGCTCAAGGGCGACCCGACCATGGACGGATGGGCCACCGCGCGCGTGCTGGCCTCCGAGCTGGCCGAAGGCGACGCGGGGCTGGTGCTCTTCGGGGTCAAGGCGGTCGACGACGATCAGCAGCAGGTGGGCCCCATGGTGGCCCGGTTGCTGGGGCGGCCCTGCGCGACCTCGGTCACCGCGATGGAGGTGGGCGACGGAATGGTGACCTGCCGCCGCGCGGTCGAGGGGGGGCAGGAGGTGGTCGAGATGGACCTGCCCGCCGTGGCGACGCTGACCAAGGGGAAGTACGAGCCCCGCTATGCGTCGCTCAGAGGGATCATGATGGCGAAGCGGAAGCCCATGGCCGAGAGGGAGGCGGCCGCGGTGGAGCCGGGGCTGGTCGTCGAAGCGCTGGAGTACCCGCCGCCGCGGCCCGAAGGTCGGATCGTGGGGGAGGGGGTCGAGGCGGTGGGCGAGCTGGTGAGGGTGCTGCGCGAGGAAGCAAAAGTGCTGTAGCAATGACAGATTATGTATACTATACATGACATAAAGTAATGTACGCCTTACATGGTGACAGGCCTAAGCCTGACGATCCGCTACGAGGGACCGGGTGATGGCGGACGTCCTCGCTGTAGCCGAATCGAAGCACGGCGCACTGGCCGGCGTGTCCCGAGAAACGGTGACGGTCGCGCGCTCGCTGGCGGATTCGCTCGGCGGTGCGGTGGATGTGGCGGTTGCCGGGGCATCGGGTGGTGAACTGGCCGCGTGGGGCGCCGATCGCGTCCTCCGGTTCGACCCCGGAGGCACCGCTCCGGATGGTCCGGATCCCTTCGCGGCCGCGCTGGCCGATCACATCGGTGCGCAGGGGTGCGCGGCGGTGATCTTCGCGGCCACCGCTACGGGCAGGGATCTCGCCCCGAGGGTCGCGGCCAGGCTGGGAGTGCCGCTCCTCACCGATTGCACGGACGCGGAGGTTTCCGATGGCCGCGTCGTGGTCACGCGGCCCGTTTTCGCGGGGAAGGCGCTGGCACGCGTCCGGGCACTTGCCGCCCCCGCGCTCCTCTCGATCCGGCCGAACGTCTTCCCGGCCCGGAGAGCGCCTCGCGAGGCGGTTAAGGACGACTTGAGCGCGGCTGGCTCCGAGACCCCGGCCGGCTATCGCGTGGTGGGATTCGAAGCCTCCAGCGGCGCGGCCCTGGATGTCTCCGAAGCCACCATCGTGGTGTCGGGCGGCCGGGGTATGAAGGGACCTGAGAACTGGCACCTTCTGGCGGATCTGCGGGACGCCATCGGCGAGACGGCCGCACTCGGCGCCTCGAGGGCCGTGGTCGACGCGGGTTGGCGTCCGCACGCCGAGCAGGTGGGCCAGACCGGCAAGACGGTGACCCCGAAGCTGTACTTCGCCATCGCCATCTCGGGGGCGATTCAGCACCTGGCCGGGATGCGCACCTCCGGGGTGATCGTGGCGGTCAACCGGGACGCCGACGCGCCGGTCTTCGGGGTGGCGGACTACGGTATCGTCGGAGACGCCTTCGAGGTGGTGCCGAAGCTGGCCGAAGCCATTCGGGAGCTCCGGCAGGACTGACCGGTCGCCATCTCCGGCCTTCCGCGGCCGCCACCTCCCGCCCCGGCCGGGGAACAGCGCGGCGGGGCGATCATTTCTGCGGCGGCTTCCCCAGTACGAACAGCGGATCCACCGCGCGTCCCCAGCGCCAGAACTCGAAGTGGAGGTGAGGCCCGGTCGCGTTGCCCGATTGACCGATGCGGCCGATCACCGTGGCCTTGGTGACCTCCTGCCCCTCTCTGACCATGATCTCCGAGAGGTGGGCGTAGACCGAGAGCGCATCCCTGCCGTGCTCGATCCAGATCACCCTGCCGTAGCCGCGCATCGTGCCGGCCGAGCGCACCCGGCCGCTCAGAACCGGACGCACCGGGGTACCCGCCTCGGCCGCGAGGTCGATCCCGCGGTGCATGCGCCCCAGGAACTCGTCTCCCCGCACGCCGAAGGGGGATCGCATCGGGGCCTCGACGGGCCACTGCGGTGTCTGGCAGGCCTGGAGCACGATGAGACAGCAAACGACCGCCTGTAGCCCGCGGACAAACCCTCGCGAACACTGGCGCGCAAGAACCCCGTGCGAATTCGCGGGGGTTGGCCGGCGCTTCCTCATCGCCCCGGCAACAACAGTACCGCGACCGGCTCGCCCTCCTCCACGCGGCTGACTCCCTCGGGAAGGATGGCCAGGCCGTCGGCGTCCCGCAGTGACCGGACCAGGCCGCTCCCCTGCGGCCCCGTCAGTGTGCAGCGCGGTCCCCCGGGTCGGCTCCGTGGAGGCGCGTGTGCGGCCGGCCCGGTCACGTCCGGTTCGCCGGACTGCCGCTCTGCCGTCTGGTCGCAGAACCTGACGCGGAAGTAGTGGGTCAGGCCGGGAGGGGAGGCGAGCGCGGTGTCGGTTCGGGCTTCCACGGTGGTCCCCCGCGGCCGCGCCGATCCCAGGCGGGCCCTCAGGTAGGGGGCCACGAAGACGTGGAAGGTCACGAATGCCGAGGCCGGATTGCCCGGGAGCCCGAAGACGGGCAGGTCGTTTTCCGCTCGAGGCAGGTGCCCGAAGGACATCGGACTTCCGGGGCGCACGCGCGCCCGCCAGAAGTCCAGCCGAAAACCGAGTCGCAGGAGGACGCTTTTCAGGAGATCCTTCTCGCCCATCGAGGCGCCCCCGGTGGTGACCAGGGCGTCGACCTCTCCCACCGACTCGAGCTTTTCGAGCAGTGCCTCCGGACTGTCCTCTACGACCCCGAGATCGACCGCCCGCACAGGGGGCGTGGGACACGAACGCGCGACGCGCGCGGCGGGGAGTGTATGAGGGCG
>VXOC01000327.1 GCA_009840215.1 Gemmatimonadota bacterium
CGGGCCCCCACCGTCCCCAGCGCCGCCTCCCACGACGCCCCCGAAACCCGCGTGTCCGCATCGATCGCGGCCGGCTGGCCCCACTCCCGCGCCTGGTCCACCGCTTCGCGCACCGTCTCGATCAACGCGCCGTCGTGCACCAGCGCCACGTCTTCCTCGCTGCCCGCCTCCGGCTCCACCTGGATCACCTTGCCGTGCAGCGCGACCAGGTCCTCCTTCAGCGCCGATGCGATCGCGCGCAGCCTCCCCTGGTGTTCGGGGTGGCCCCAGCCGGTGTCGTGCAGCACAGCGGAGGGGTGCATGAAGAAGGCGGTCGGGAGTGATTCGGACATGCTGCGCAGCCTACTACGCGCCAACCGGCTCCGGCACCCGCGCGATCCGCTCCTGGATGCTCAGGATCTCGGCGCGCCGCGTCCGCATCGCCGTCAGGGCGTCCACCGCCGCGCTGGTGGCCGACATCGTCGTCAGGTACGGAACCCCGTACGCGATCGCCGCCCGGCGCATGGCGTAGTCGTCGTACTGCGACTTCTTGCCCAGCGGCGTGTTGATGAGGAGCCCCACCTGCCCGCTCACGATCCGGTCGACGATGTGGGGACGCCCCTGCCCGACCTTGTGAATCCTTTCACAAGGGATCCCGAGCTGTGTGAGATGGTTCCGCGTACCACCAGTCGCCAGCACCCGGAAACCCAGATCCGCCAGACGACGCACCAGCGGCGTCACCGTGGGCTTGTCGGAGTCGTTCACCGTAACGATCACCGAAAGTCCCTCCTCCCCCTCCGGCAGCCGGTTCCCCGCCGACACCTGCGCCTTGGCGAACGCCATCCCGAAGGAGTCGTCCACGCCCATTGCCTCGCCCGTCGAACGCATCTCCGGTCCGAGCAGCGTGTCCACATCGAACCGGTTGAAGGGGAAGACCGCCTCCTTCACCGCGACCCCGTTCACCTCCGGCTCCGACGGCACGCCCAGGTCCGCCAGCTTCTCTCCCGCCATCACCCTCGCCGCCAGCCGCGCCAGCGGCACCCCCGTCGCCTTCCCCACGAAGGGCACCGTCCGCGACGCCCGCGGATTCACCTCCAGCACGTACACCTGCCCGTCCTTCACCGCGTACTGCACGTTCAGCAGCCCCACGACCCCCAGCTCCAGCGCGAACCGCCGCGTCAGCCGCCGCATCTCGTCCAGCTCCTCGCGCCCGAGCAGGTACGGCGGCAGCACGCACGCCGAGTCCCCCGAATGCACCCCCGCGTCCTCGATGTGCTGCATGATCCCGCCGATCACCACATCGGTGCCGTCCGAGAGCGCGTCCACGTCCGCCTCGAAAGCGTCCTCCAGGAAGCGGTCGACCAGGACCGGGTGGTCGGGCGACGCCTTCACCGCCCGCGCGAAGTAACCCTTCAGCGACTCCTCGTCATACACGATCTCCATCGCGCGCCCGCCCAGCACGTACGACGGCCGCACCAGCACCGGAAAACCGATCTCCCGAGCAATCCTCAGCGCCTCTCCCTCGCTCATCGCCGTCCCGTTCGCCGGCACCCGCGCCCCGATCCGCCGGCACACCTCCTCGAACCGCCGCCGGTCCTCGGCACGGTCGATCGCGTCCACCGAAGTCCCCAGGATCGGCACCCCCAGCTCCGCCAGCGCATACGCCAGGTTCAGCGGCGTCTGCCCCCCGAGCTGCACGATCACCCCCACCGGCCGCTCCCGCTCCACGATCTCGACCACGTCCTCCAGCGTCAGCGGTTCGAAGTAGAGCTTGTCGCTCACGTCGAAGTCGGTCGAAACCGTCTCCGGATTCGAGTTCACCATGATCGTCTCGAAGCCCGCCTCCCTGAGCGCCAGCACCGCCTGCACGCAGCAGTAGTCGAACTCGATCCCCTGCCCGATCCGGTTCGGCCCACTCCCCAGGATGACGATCTTGCGCCGCTCGGTGGGGTCGGATTCGTCCTCGGATTCGTAGGAGGAGTAGTAGTAGGGCGTCGCCGCCGGAAACTCCCCCGCGCAGGTGTCGACGACGTTGTACGTCGGCCGGATCCCCCATTCCCAGCGCCGCGACCGTATGGCGGCCTCGTCCACGCCACGCAGCGCCGCCAGCTGCGCGTCCGCGAACCCCTCGCGCTTCATTCGCCGCATCGAGGCCGCATCGAGGGACGGCAGGTCCCTGAACCAGCGTTCGAGTTCGAGGATCTGCACCAGCTGGTCGAGGAACCACGGGTCGATCCCGGTCGCGCGGTGGAGCCGTTCGATCGAAATCCCCGCCTCGAGCGCGCGTTTCAGCTGGTACTTGCGCAGCGTCGTGGGCCGGCGCAGAGCGACCAGGATCGCCTCCGGATCGTCCGAATCGAGCCCGTCGTCCTCCGGCGTCTCCCCCGTCACCCACCCGATCCGCCCCACCTCCATCCCCCTCAGCCCCTTCTGCCACGCCGACCGGAAGGTGCGCCCGATCGCCATTGTTTCGCCCACCGCCTTCATCTGCACCCCCAGCGTGTCGTCCACATCCGGGAACTTCTCGAAGGCGAAGCGCGGGAACTTCACCACCACGTAGTCGAGCGCGGGCTCGAAGGAGGCCGGCGTCGTCTTCGTGATGTCGTTGGGCAGCTCGTACAGGTGGTACCCCACCGCCAGCTTCGCGCCCACACGCGCAATGGGAAAACCGGTCGCCTTCGACGCCAGCGCCGACGACCGCGAGACGCGCGGATTCATCTCCACCACCAGCATCTCGCCGTCTTCGGGGTTGACCGCGAACTGGATGTTGCACCCCCCCGCCTCGACGCCGATCTCGCGGATGATCGCGATCGCGGCGTCGCGCATGCGCTGGTACTCCACGTCCGAGAGCGTCTGCGCCGGCGCCACCGTGATCGAGTCGCCGGTGTGCACCCCCATCGCATCGAAGTTCTCGATCGAGCAGACGATGATCACGTTGTCGAGCCCGTCGCGGACCACCTCGAGTTCGTACTCCTTCCACCCGATCACCGACCGGTCGATGAGCACCTCGCGGATCGGACTGGCGTCCAGCCCCTTGCGCACCTGGGCCTCGAACTCGGCCAGGTTGTAGGCCGTGCCGCCCCCCGTGCCGCCCAGCGTGAAGGAGGGCCGGATGATCGCCGGGTAGCCGGTGTCCTCGATGATCGTGAGCGCCTCGTCGAGGCTGCGCGCGAATCCCCCGTGCGGAACCGCGAGGCCGATCCGGTTCATCGCCGCGGTGAACTCCTCCCGGTCCTCGGCCATCACGATCGAGCGCTCGTCGGCCCCGATCAGCTCGACGCCGTGCGCGGCCAGGACCCCCTTGCGGTGCAGGTCCATCGCGATGTTGAGCGCGGTCTGCCCCCCCATCGTGGGCAGCAGCGCGTCCGGTTTCTCGCGCTCGATCACCCGCTCCACCCACTCCGGCGTCAGCGGCTCGATGTAGGTCCGGTCGGCCAGGTCCGGATCCGTCATGATCGTCGCCGGATTGGAGTTGACCAGGACGACCCGGAACCCCTCCTCCTTGAGCGCGCGCACGGCCTGGGTGCCGGAATAGTCGAACTCGCAGGCCTGCCCGATCACGATGGGACCCGACCCCAGGATCAGGATCGAGTCGATGTCGGCGCGTTTAGGCAATTTCCACGGGCTAGTCGGCGTTCTTCTCGGATTCCTTCCGGAACGCCGTGCGGAGGGCGATGGCGAGGCCTCCCCACACGAACGCCATGATCACGATCATGGTGATCCAGGTTGCTGTGGTCATGAGGGCGGTTTCTGCGACTTTGGCGGTGGGTTTCGGGGTGGGGCCGCGGAAGAGGGGTCGGGGCGAAGGGACCGAACCGGGCACGACCGCTCCCGGGATCCCGAGGGTCCGCCTCGGTGGAGACTTCCGTGGCCGCGATAAGGTGCGGAAACGGGGGCGGCGAGGCAAGGCGGGGCAATGAGGATCCGGACACTGAGGGCGCCGGCCAACCTTGAATGGAACCGTAACGTTCACGGACTCGAAACCGGTCGGAGCCGACCGGGCTTCGTGGACAGTCCCTTCACCGACAACGTATCCTTATGGCCCGCAAGTACCCCGACACCGTCGAACGGTTGGCGTCTCTGTCGAAACCTCCAACTCCGAACTCGCCGTGATTCAGCTCCAGGGGACGCCGACGACAAGCAGGCAGCGACCGAGAGACCCGCCTCGAACAACATGGCGCCGGACATCCTGGATACGCCTTTTCGTCCCCCTCCTGGCCACCCTGGCCACCACCCTCCCCCTCTCCGCCCAGAGCGCTTCCACCGGCGGCCTTCGCGGCCGCATCCTCGACCGGGACGGCACGCCCGTCGAGGCCGCGCTGGTCACCCTCGTGCACACCCGGACCGGCGTAACCAGCACCGTGCTCAGCGTGGCCGACGGACGGTATTCCCTGCGTGGCCAGCGTCCCGGCGGCCCCTACACGGTCACGATCACGCGCATCGGGTTCCGCGAGTTCACCCGTGAAGGCATCGAACTGCTCCTCGGACGGTTCGTGGACCTGGACCTCACCCTCGTGTCGGAGGCCATCGAGATCGAAGGGCTGGTTGTCGAGGCCGAAGCGGACCCGGTGTTCAACCCGGGCCGCATCGGCATCTCGACCCTCGTCACCTCCGAGGTCCTGCGGGAACTTCCCACCCTGACCCGCAACTTCCTCGACTTCGCGGCGCTCTCCCCCCTGGTCCGCACTTCCGAGGAGGGCGTGTCGGTGGCGGGCGCCAGCTACCGCTTCAATACCCTCAACATTGATGGAGCGCTCAACCAGGACGTGTTCGGGCTGTCCACCAACAACATCGCGGGCGGGCGGGCCGGTGCCCGGGTCATTCCCCTCGAGGCCGTCGAGCAGTTCCAGGTGGAGGTCGCGCCCTTCGACATCCGCCAGTCGGGGTTCACCGGCGGCGCCCTCAATGCGGTCACCAGGTCGGGGACGAACGAGTTCGAGACCTCCGGCTTCGGCTTCTACCGAGGGAGCGGACTGGTCGGTGAACTGGTGATAGACGACGTCTCCACCAGGCCCGAACTGTCCACCGCTCGCGCGGGGTTCACCGCCAGCGGACCGATTCGCCGCGATCGTGCCCATTTCTTCGTCGCCGGAGAGTGGGAACGGGCGCGGGAGCCGCCCACCGGCTTCCACGTGGGCGAGTCCGATCCGTTCCGGATGTCTCTGGTGCCCGACTCCGTGGCCCGAATGCGGTCGTTGCTGCAACAACTCGGAGCGGACCCGGGGACTGCCTCTTCGTTCCCGCTGGAGAACCAGTTGGCCAACCTCTTCGCGCGCGTCGACTGGAAGCTCGGTGACCGTCACGACACCATGCTGCGTTACAGCTTCGCCGCGGCCGACGACGAGCCGGATCCCAACCGGCTTCCCGGCGCCGCCTACGAGTTCTCGTCGGGCGGCAGCGAGATCCGGTCGCGCAACCACTCCGCGGTGCTTCGGCTCGTGTCGTCACTCGGCAACCGCCTCACGAACGAGTTCGCGACCAATGTGCAGCTGCTGAGAGATGACGAAACCGCGCGGTCCGCCTTCCCCCAGTTGGAAGTCTCCATGGACGGCACGATCGGCGACCTGTGGGTGACGCGCGACGTACGCGCCGGGGCCGACTTCTTCGCCCAGGACAACGGGCTCGAGCAGCGGATCATTCAGATCTCCAACAACCTCAGTTACGACGTGGGAAGCCACCAGCTGCTCGTCGGCGCGTCGGGCACCTGGTTCGATTTCGACCGCCGCTTCGTGCCCGGGGTGTTGGGGAGCTACGAATTCGACAGCCTCGAGGACCTCGCGCTGAACCGGCCGGACCGCTACGAGGTGACGATCCCGCTGACGGACCACGGAGCCGCTCCGTCCTTCGGGGTGCGGGAACTGGCACTGTACGCACAGGACGAGTGGGAGGCCGGCGACCGCCTCACGGTGCGTGCGGGGGCGCGCGTGGACATCCCCACCTTCGCGGGCCGTCCCGAAGCGAACGAGGAGCTGGAGCGGGAGCTCGGGATCGACGCCTCGCAGCTCCCCGACAGGCGTCTCAACCATTCGATGCGCGCGGGCCTCAACTGGCGTCCCTTCGAGGGGACGCAGTTCAGGGCGGGAACTGGAATATTCTCCGGCCGCCCCGCCTTTTCGTGGCTGGCCAACGCCTTCCAGAACAACGGTCTCGCGGTCACGACGATCGTGTGCAGGGGCGACCAGGCGCCGGCCTTCGACCCCGCCGGGCCAACGCCCAGGGAGTGTGTGGGCGGCCCGGGTACTGGCGAGTCACCCCCGATCATCAACTACTTCGACCCGGAGTTCCGATTCCCGCAGGACTGGCGCACGACCTTCGCCGTCGACCACCGGCTCCCGGGCGGTGTGGTGCTCTCGGCCAGCTGGATCTCGAACCTGGCGCTCCGGCAGATCTTCATCACGAACGAGAACCTCGGCCCCGACCCCCATACGGGAGGTCCGGAGGACGGCTTCGGGTTCGGACTCCGCAACGTGTGGGGAGACACGGTAACAGGCAGAGACGAGCAGCTGTGGGTCGGAGGCAGGATCAGCGACCTCTTCGGACCGGTCCTGCGGGTCGGTAACCGGGACGGCAACTACTCCTACGCCGCCACACTCGAACTCCGAAAAGACTTCCGCAACACCCTGGCGCTGCGGGCCGGCTACTCGCTGACACGGTCCTCCGACCTTCAGGACCTCCTGTCCATCGACGTCACGTCCAACTACGCGACGACGCCGATCGGCCGCCATCCCAACGACCCGGCTTCGCAACGATCCAGATTCGACCGGCCGCACAAGGTCGTCGCCAGCGCCCGGATGAGACTCCTTCCACGTTTCGGC
This sequence comes from Gemmatimonadota bacterium, assembly GCA_009840215.1. GTDB lineage: Bacteria > Gemmatimonadota > Gemmatimonadetes > Longimicrobiales > Gaopeijiaceae > Bin94. The sequence continues at coordinate 6,795 of VXOC01000327.1, forward strand.
GGAACGGAGATCAGCACGATGTACGTGGGACAGTCGGGAGTCCCCTACTCCTACGTCTACGACGGCGACGTGAACGGAGACGGCTTCAATGGGCCCCGCGCCGCCGGTCTGGCCAACGACCTGATCTACGTCCCCCGCTCGAGCCGTGAACTCCCGTCCCTGTTCGTGTCCCAGATCATATGGGCGGGTTTTCTCGAGGAGGAGGAATGCCTGCGGGAGCAGTGGGCCCGCATTCTTGCGCGGAACACCTGCCACACGCCCTGGTCGCACCGGCTGGACCTGCGGGTGTCGCTGAGGGTCGACGTCCGCGGATTCAAGGCCGACCTGACGCTCGACATGCTCAACGTCCTCAACTTTCTGAATTCGTCGTGGGGGTGGTCCAGGTGGCCAACCCGGTGGTCCAGCTGTTCCGGGTGCGCCGGGACATCGAGACTGGTGAACTGATGGCCCAATACATCGGTGCATTGCAGCGGGACAGGGTCACCGGCAAGGTGCGGGCGGCGCGGCCCTTCGCGCCCGAGGTGCCGTCGTCGCAGTGGCGGGCCCAGTTGGGGATGCGGGTGTCGCTGGCGCGCTGAGGGGTGCCAACCCGGTTTGCGGTTTGCCCCCGGGACTCCCGACGAACAACCGCTACCACTGGGAACCTATCCCGAAGAACGACTCCCGCCGGGCGAGCGCGCCGCGCAGCACATCGGGCTCGGCGCGGACAAAGCGTACAGTCGTGCCCGGCCGGGCCTGCGCGAGGTCGTCGAGAGCGATCGGGTCGACGGAGCCGAGCTTCGCGTAGCCGCCGATGGTCGGGCGGTCTCGCATGAACACCAGCGGGAGGCCGTCGCCCGTGACCTGGACGGTCCCGTCCACCAGGGGCGTCGAGTCGAGGACGCGCGGACCGCTGGTCAGGGCAGGACCGGCCAGGCGGCTCGCGGTGCGGTCGCTCGCGGGGTCCAGAGTCCATGCCGCATCCAACAGCCGTGTCCTGTCGTGTCGCGAAAACTCGGCCCACTCGTACCCGGTCACCAGGGGTATCGTCAGCGAACCCGGGACCGGCGGAATCAGTTCGTCGGGCAAACGCCGGACCGGACACCTGTGGCCGGGCGCGTGCCATCGCAGTGGCTCCCCCGCACGCAGGCAACGGCCCAGCAACCCGGGCAGCCCGTCCCGCACGACGGCCGACGCTGAACCGAAGGCCGTGGTGACATCCAGCCCGCCGGGAAAGGCGAGATAGGCACGCATGCCGGACGAGCCGTAGCCAAGGCGCAGCAGCTGGCCCGGCCTGACACGCACGGTGCGCCACGAGCCCGCCTCGACGCCGTCAAGCGCGGCGGCGCAGCCCGCGCCCGTGACCGCGACCACGGTTTCAACCGCAAAGCGCAGAGCGAAACCGCCAAGGGTGATCTCGAGCGCGGCCGCCGCCGGGTCGTTTCCGAGGAGCCGGTTGGCCCACAGACAGGCCCGCTGATCCATGGCGCCCCCGGGAGCGAGGCCGGCACGGCGCCCGCTCCGCCTCCCCAGGTCCTGGATCGTGCAGAACGGCCCGGGGCGCTCCACGACGCCGTGCGGATTCATCCGCACTCCGCCTCGTACGCCCTGCGATCGATCATGCGGAAATCGACGGTGCCGCCGGGACGGAAACGGGCGATCCGCTCAACGGGATCCTCGAACAGTGCCGGAGGGACACGCCCCACAAGGCGCCACCCACCCGGACCCGCCGCCGGATACACGCCGGTGCGCCGGTCCGCGATCCCCACCGACCCGACCTCCACCCGTCGGCGCGGCGTGCGCAGGCGTGGCACGGCGATCCGTGGATCCACGTCGCCCAAATACGCGAAACCCGGCGCGAACCCGGTCGCCAGCACGACGTACGTGGTTCTGCTGTGAAGACGCGCGACCTCCGCCACGCCGAGTCCCGAGCTTACTGACAGCTCCTCAAGGTCCGGCGCCAGTTCCGGGTCATAGCAAACGGGCAGCGAAACAGGGTCGCCAGGTGCGATATCCGGGACCTCCAGAAGGCATTCCTTCGCAGCAACCGACAGTCGGGCCTCAACGTCGACCGGGTCCCAACTGTGGGGCGAGCCCTCGATCAGCAACCGGTTGAACGCCGGAATCTTCACCCGCACATCGGGCAGCGCGTCACGCGCGACGCGCTCAAGCCCGAGGACTCGCGCGATCCCCTCCCGGTCGGCCGGCACCGGCAGTGTGACCAGGGCGCTGACTGGGCCCGGGAAGGTAATCACCCGCCGCGTGGCACCAGCTCACGGATGCGGCGCAGAACCTCCCGTGCCGACGGATTGTCGCCGTGGACGCACAACGTCTCGGCCTGCACCGGCAGCGGTCCTTCCGGCGTCTCCACGAATCCGCCAACGAGATTCGACACGTGCCGGGCGACCGCATCGTGGTCGCTCAGAACCGCCCCCTCCATCGAGCGGGGCTGGAGGCGACCATCGGAAGCGTACGCGCGGTCGGCAAAAGCCTCGAACGCCAGCCGCAGCCCCGTGTGTTCCAGCATCGCCGCATGCCGCACCCGGTCCGGCGTCGCCTGCAGGACGAAGGTGAGCGATGGATCCACCGCGGCCACGCCCTCGGCCAGCCGCGTGAGCAGCCGGTCGTCGTTCATCATGGCGAGGTAGAGAGCCCCGTGCGGCTTCACGTGGCGGAGGCGCGTCCCCAGCGCGGCCGCAACCGCCCCGAGCGCCCCGATCTGCGCCTGAATCTCGCGCACAAGCGAGTCGAGCGGCCAGTCCAGCCTCAGGCGCCCGAAGTTGCGACGGTCCGGATACCCGGGATGCGCCCCCGCCTGCACACCGCGTTCGGCTGCCAGCGAAAGCGTGCGCGCCATCGTGTCCGGGTCTCCCGCATGTCCCCCGCACGCGATGTTGGCCCAATCGATGAGCGGCATGACCGCTTCGTCGGCCCCCTTCTCCCAGGGACCGTAGCTCTCCCCCATATCGCAGTTGATCAGCATGCCCCCCGCCTCGCCGCCATGTCTTCCCCCCGAACCTCCAGCACATCCCCCACCGTCTTCAGCCCGTCGATCACGTTCTGGATGTGCTCGGCACGCGGCAGCCCGATCAGCTCGATGCCGAGATGCACCGCCTCCCGGTGCACGCCGCGTGCGAAGGCCTTGTCCTTCATCTTCTTCGCCACCGACTTCGGCTTCAGGTCGTCGATGCCGTTGGGGCGCACCAGGCAGCAGGCGTACACGAGTCCGCTGAGTTCGTCGCACGCGTAGAGGACACGCTCGAGGGGCGACTCGGGGGCCACGTCGGAGCGGTCGGGGTAGCCATGCGTCAGGACGGCGCGGACAACTTCGCCGGGATAGCCGAGTTCGCGCAGCCGCGCGACGCCGATGTGGGGGTGCTCATCGGGGTGGCGCTCCCAGTCGAGGTCGTGCAGCAGCCCGGCCAGTCCCCACAACTCCTCATCCTCACCCATGAGGCGGGCATAGTGGCGCACCGCCGCCTCCACTGCGAACATGTGCTTCCGGAGGGCTTCGCTCTCGACCCATTCCTCGAGCAGGGCGACGGCATCGGATCGGGTGGGCATCGGGGTGGACCTTTCGCGGTTCGTGTCAGGTATGAATTACAATATGTCAACTGTAGTTTTCGGTCGTTGCCTCTGCGACGCCAGCCCAACCAGGAGACGTCATGCGACACCCTCGACGCCCGGCACCCGCACCTCCGGTCATCCTGTGCCTCGTCGGCCTCGCGGCCCTCGCCCCCGCACTTCCCCTGTCCGCCCAGAGCGCCTCCACCGGGGGACTGCGCGGCCGCGTCCTCGACCAGGACGGCACCCCCGTCGAGGCCGCGCTGATCACCCTCGTCCACACCCGGACCGGCGCCGCGAGCACGGCCCTGAGCGTCGCCGACGGACGCTACACGCTGCGGGGCCAGCGTCCCGGCGGCCCCTACACGGTGACCGTCAAGCGGATCGGGTTCCGGGAGTTCACGCGTGAAGGGATCGAAGTGCTGCTGGGCCGTTTCGTGGACCTCGACATTGCCCTCGTGTCGGAGGCCATCGAGGTCGAACCGCTGGTGGTCGAGGTCGAGCCGGATCCGGTCTTCAACCCGGGCCGCATCGGCATCTCCACCCTGGTCACCTCCGAGGTGCTACGCGACCTCCCCACCCTGACCCGCAACTTCCTGGACTTCGCCGCGCTCTCCCCCCTCGTGCGCACCTCCGAGGAAGGCGTGTCGGTGGCCGGCGCCAACTACCGCTTCAACACCCTGAACATCGACGGCGCCCTCAACCAGGATGTCTTCGGACTCTCGACAAACAACGTCGCGGGCGGACGCGCCGGAGCCCGGGTCATTCCCCTCGAGGCCGTCGAGCAGTTCCAGGTGGAGGTCGCGCCCTTCGACATCCGCCAGTCGGGGTTCACCGGCGGCGCGCTGAACGCGGTCACCAGGTCGGGGACCAACGAGTTCGAGACCTCGGCCTTCGGATTCCACCGCGGCGGTGCGCTGGTCGGTGAACTGTTGGTCGACGACATCTCGACCGCCCCCGACGTCTCCACCTTTCGCGCCGGGTTCACCGCCGGCGGGCCCATCCGCCGGGACCGCGCGCACTTCTTCGTCGCCGGCGAATGGGAACGGGTGCGCGAGCCGCCCACCGGCCTCCATGTGGGCGAGTCCGACCCCCTGCGCCTGTCGCTCGTGGCCGACTCGGTGGCGCGCATGCGGTCGCTGCTTCAGGAGCTGGGCGCCGACGCCGGAACCGCCTCCTCGTTCGCGCTCGAGAACCAGCTCGCCAACCTCTTCGCGCGGGTGGACTGGAAGATCGGTGAGCGCCACGACGCCATGGTGCGCTACAGCTTCGCCGCCGCCGACGACGAACCGGACCCGAACCGCCTCCCCGGCGCGGCCTACGAGTTCTCGTCGGGCGGGAGCGAGATCCGCTCGCGCAACCACTCGGCGGTGCTCCGCCTGGTGTCGGCGCTGGACAACCGGTTCACGAACGAGTTCTCGGCGAACATCCAGATGCTCAGCGACAACGAGACCGCCCGGTCCGTCTTCCCCCAGGTCGAGGTAACGGTGGACGGGACGGTCGGCGACCTGCTCGTGACCCGGGACGTGCTCGCCGGTGCCGACTTCTTCGCCCAGGACAACGCGCTGGATCAGCGAATCATCCAGCTCTCCAACAACCTCAGCTACGATGTGGGAGACCATCAGCTGCTCTTCGGCGCGTCGGGCACCTGGTTCCACTTCGACCGGCGCTTCGTCCCCGGGGTGCTCGGCAGCTACGAGTTCGGCAGCCTCGAGGACCTCGCGCGGAACCGGCCGAACCGGTACGAGGTCACGATCCCGCTCACCGGCCAGGGTGCCGCTCCGACCTTCGCAGTGCGCGAGTTCGGGCTCTACGCCCAGAACGAGTGGGAGGCCCACGACCGGCTCACCCTGCGCGCCGGCGCCCGCTTCGATCTCCCGATCTTCACGGGACGCCCCGAGCCCAACCTGCTGCTGGAGCAGGAACTCGGGATCGACGCCTCCAGGCTTCCGGACAAGCGCCCCACCTGGTCGGTGCGCGGCGGGCTCAACTGGCGTCCGTTCGAGGGGACGCAACTCAGGGCCGGAACCGGCATCTTCACGGGCCGTCCCGCCTACTCCTGGCTGGCCAACGCCTTCCAGAACAACGGGCTGGCGGTGACGACGCTCCTGTGCCGCGGCGACCAGGCCCCGGCCTTCGACCCCTCCAATCCGCCCACGGAGTGCGTCGGCGGGCCCGGCGTCGGAGAATCACCCCCGATCATCAACTACTTCGACCCCGAGTTCCGCTTCCCACAGGACCTGCGGACGATGATCGCCATCGACCAACGGCTCCCCGGCGACGTGGTGTTTTCGGCCAGCTGGCTGACCAACCTTGCGCTCAAGCAGATCTTCATCACGAACGACAACCTGTCGTCCTCCACCACCTGGGGCACGCCGGAAGACGGCTACACCTCCGGCTTCGGGTTCTGGACGCGCCACGTCTGGGGGGTTCCCGTCGAGGGACAGGAAGAGACGCTCTGGGCCGGCGGCCGCCTGAGCGAACTCTTCGGCCCGGTGCTACGGATCGGCAACCGGGACGGCAACTACGCCTACGCCGCGACGGCCGAACTCCGCAAGGACTTCGGCGACGCCCTGGCGCTGCGCGCGGGGTATTCCCTGACGCGTTCCGCCAACCTGCAGGACCTGCTCTCCATCGACGTCACCTCGAACTACGCCACGACCCCCATCAACCACAACCCCAACGACCCGACCTCGCAGCGGTCCCGGTTCGACCGGCCCCACAAGGTGGTGGCAAGTGCCCGCACGAGGATCCTGCCCCAGTTCGGGGGCACCGAGATCAGCGCCATGTATGTGGGACAGTCGGGAGTCCCCTACTCCTACGTCTACGATGGCGACGTGAACGGCGATGGCTTCAACGGACCGCGGGCCTCGAGGCTGGCCAACGACCTGATCTACATCCCGCTTCTCGTCAGCGACCTTCCCACCAGCTTCGTGACCCAGCTCCTGTGGGAGGATTTCCTGACCAGGGAGCAGTGCCTTCAGGACCAGATCAACCGCATTCTCGCTCGCAACACCTGCCATACGCCCTGGTCCAACCGGTTCGACCTGCGCATCTCCCAGACCGTCGAGGCCCGTGCCTTCAACGCCGAGGTGACCCTCGACATGCTCAACGTGCTCAACTTCCTCAATTCATCGTGGGGGGTCGTCCAGGTGGCGAATCCGGTGGTCCAGCTGTTCCGCGTCCGCAGGGAGAGCGAGGACTTCGGACTGGATCCGCTCGTCGCCCAATACATGGGCGCACTACGGCGTGACCGGACCGGCAGGGTCTGGGCCGCCCGGCCGTTTGCGCCGGAAGTGCCGACGTCCCAATGGCGTGCACAGCTGGGGGCGAAGATCTCGCTGAGGCGCTGAGGGGGCTCTCACTCCGGCCCACGATTGACAGGTCCGCAGCACGACCTTACCGTGCTGCAACGTTTTGAATGGCTTTCCGCAACACGGACCATGATCGATGCACCGGCCACGACCCCTCTTTCGGACAAGTCTTCGCGCTGTTTACCGTGTCTGCGACGAAACCCCAAGAGGTGGTGCACGGGCAGCCCGTGGCGCATTGGTCATCGCGGCCGCGTGGCTCCTGGCGACTTGTGGAGACGGCACCGAGCCCGACCCACCCATCGATCACAACCGGCCCCCGGTCGCGAACGGGACGATCCCGGCGCAGGTCCTCACCGTCGGCGAGTCCGTCACGGTGGGGCTGTCCGGCTTCTTCAGCGACCCCGACGGCGACGACCTTTCATACAGCGCCGAATCCTCCAATTCGGCCGTGGCCGCCGTCGCGATTTCACAGAACAGCGCGGTTGTGACCGGAGTCTCTCCAGGCGACGCGACGATGACCGTAACCGCCTTCGATGGGGACGGCCTTTCGGCGCAGCAGAGCTTTGCCGTTCACGTGCGCAACCGCCCACCCACGCCCACGGGCAGCATCGACGACGTGGAGCTGCTCGCCGGAGAGTCGATCGAGATCAACGCTGCCGGGTACTTCGACGACCCCGACGGCGACCAGCTGACCTATTCCGCCCAAACCTCGGACGAAGACATCGCGACGGTGACCGTCTCCGGTGCAACCATCACCGTCGTCGGCACGGGGGACGGCATCGCGGAGGTGACGGTTACCGCCACCGATGCGGGCGGTCTCTCGGCGCAACAGAGCTTCGCCGCCGATGTTGTGCCCGCCGGTGACCCGACGGTGGGGTTCAAGCTCGACTCCGGGACTGCCACCGAGGGCGGCACGGTCATGCTGCAACTCACCATTCGCCCGTCGCCCGAGTCGGCGATCCGGGTAACCTACGGTTTCGGCTCCGACGGGGATCCGGGAACAGCCGACGCCGACCAGGCGGACTACGTCGCGGACGACGGCGCCGTGTGGGTCCAGGCCGGCGACCGAATTGCGACCCTGGAGATCGGCGTGCTCGACGACGACGACATCGAGCCGACACGCGAAGTCTTCACGGTCGTGCTGGATGTGCCGGCCGAAGGTGCCGGATACACTCTCCGGGGGGTCACCACGGCGGTCGCGACGATTGAAGAGGGGATCTGCGACCGCACCTCCAGGGTCCGCGACGAACTGGTTGCCCTCGCGGGGGTGGATCAATGCCACCAGGTGGACGGCTCTCACCTGGCGACGATCGACATCCTTGATCTGCGCGGTCCGGAACCGCCGAGTGCAGCCATTGCGGCAACTCGCCGGGAGTCGAACCGCCGGCCATGCGGAATAGCGGAGGAGCCTGCCCTGCCTGGACGCCGTACGGCGAGCCTCCCGGTACTCCCGGGTTGCGGCGCGGCCACCCATCCTCCCGCCGCCCCCTCCCTTCCGCCGGCGAGGCATCTGGCAGGCGCCACAGACGCCATCACCGAACTGCTCGCGGGGGACTTCGCGGAGCTGACCGCGCTCAGGCAGTTGTGGCTATTCAACAACGAGTTGAGGGAGTTGCCGGCCGGGGTATTCTCCGGCCTCTCGCAGCTGGTTCAGATCCATCTGGCCTTCAATCGGCTTCGGGAGTTGCCCGCGGGTCTCCTGTCGGGTCTTTCCCGGCTCGAAGACGTTTCCATACAGGAGAACGAGCTCACCAGGCTGCCTCCGGATCTGCTGGCGGGGCTCACGAGGCTGCAAGGCGTATGGATGTACGGGAATGAACTGACCGAGTTGCCCGCCGGACTGTTCTCGGATGCAGTCAACCTGGAAGTGGCGAATCTCTGGGGGAACCGACTGCGCGCGTTGCCGCCCGACATTTTCTCGGGACTGCCATACCTCCAAAGCGTCAATCTCTTCAGCAACCGTCTGGAGGAACTCGACGTCGCCGTCTTCTCCGGTCTGACCGACCTCGCACACCTGAACCTGAACGACAACCGGCTGTCCGGGTTGCCGACCGGGATCTTTGCGGATCTCGAAAACCTGGAGTACCTGTGGATAGGAAAGAACCGGCTGGAGATTCTGCAAAACGGGTTGTTCGACGAAACGCCGAACCTGAGGGTGCTGGCCGCGGACAGCAACCGGATCGCCGAAATCGAAGACGGTACGTTCTCCAACCTGCACGAAATGAAGGAGGTTCGGCTCGAGGACAACCGCCTCTCCCAACTCCGCAGCGGGACGTTCTCGGGCCTGGAGGGTCTGGCGTGGCTGATGCTTGCCGGTAACCGGATCAACGACCTGCCGCCCGGTGTTTTCGCCGACCTGGGGCGTGTGGTATTCCTGAACCTCAACTACAACCCGCTGACCGAGCTGAAACGTGACGCCCTTTGGGGACTCGACGACCTCGAGGTGCTCTGGGTCGGCTCCGGAGGGCTGAGTCAGATTCATCCCGGCGCGTTCAACGGCGTTCCCGGATTGATCCAGCTGGCCGTTGCGGAGACCCCGCTGTCGGCCCTGCCTGACGGCACATTCGCCGGTTTGCCCAACCTGGAGGAACTTTATGTCTACAGTACCGGGGTTTCGGAGTTGGGAGACGAGGTTTTCGCGGGAATGCCACGCCTGCGGAATCTGTACCTCTGGGACAGCCGTCTGACCGAACTGCCACCGTCGGTATTCTCGCACCTTGCGGACCTGGAGATTCTGGACATTTCGGGGAACCAGCTGGCGACGCTGCCTCCGGGTGTCTTCTCCAACCTCTCGCGGCTGAAGAGCCTGGCCGTGCAGAGGAACAATCTCGCCGAGCTTCCGGATGAGATGTTCTCCGGGTTGTCGGAACTGAACTCCCTCAACCTGGAAGAAAACCCCGGGGCGCCCTTCGTCCTTGATGTCCAGCTGGAGCGGACGGATACGGCGGATCTGGCAGCCCCCGGACCCGCGCAGGTGGTGCTGTCCCTATCCGAGGGGGCGCCCTTCTCCATGAGGATCCCGCTGTCGGTGGACGGGGGCACACTCTCCACGAGTGCAGAGGTGATCCAGAGTGGCAGTACAAGCAGCCCGGAGTTCACCGTGACGATGAGTTCGGGCAGCCAGAGCGGCACCCAGGTCGTTCTGGGGCCCGCCCCCCGGGTCCCGGATGCGATTCTCGGTGTGCAACTGTTGGCGGCCGACACCCTGGTCCTCTTCACGGCCTCGGGCGATGTCTCGGGTGCGGAGCCGGTCGGCATGGCAGCCCGAATGGAGGACCAGGCACCCGAGGACAGTGGGACGGCTCCGCTGACGTTGGTGACCGGGGTCCTCGGATCGGCCGGGTGGCGCCTCAGACCGCGCTCGAAGGGCAGAGGTGCGAGACCGCGCACCGGTTGCAGCGCGGACGGCGGGCGTTGCACACCTGCCGGCCGTGAAAGATCAGGAGGTGCGCGAGCATTGTCCAGACGCCTTGCGGAAAGAGCGCCATAAGGTCTTTTTCGACCTTCTCCGGAGTCGTTTCGGCGGTGAGGCGCATCCGCCGCGACAGACGCTTGACATGGGTATCCACGACCACCCCTTCGTCGATTCCGAAGGCGTTGCCGAGAATGACATTGGCCGTCTTGCGCCCGATTCCGGGCAGGGCCGCCAGCTCCTTCATGTTCCGCGGCAGCTCCCCGCCGTGTTCCTCGATGAGCGCGTTGGCCATGCCGATCAGGTTGCGGGTCTTGTTGCGGAAGAAGCCCGTCGAGCGGATCACCTCTTCCAGCTGCTCAGGGAGGGCCACGGCCAGCGACTCCGGGTCGGGATAGCGACGGAACAGCTCGGGCGTGACCATGTTCACGCGGGCGTCGGTGCACTGCGCGGAGAGGATCGTCGCGACCGCCAGCTCATAGGGTGACGCGTGGTCGAGTGCGCACTTGGCGTCGGGGTATTCGGCGAGCAGGATTTCGTAGATTTCGCTGGCGCGGGCAGTCCGTTTCTTCTTCGATTCGCGGGGGGTCATGAGGAGGTCACGTGAATCATGGTGGGATGACGGATGGCACTCCAGGCATCACAGGTGGCACCCAGGGCATGGCGGAGTATACCCAGGGCATGGCGGATGGGTTCATCGGTGTCTTGGCAGGAGGTCACAGAACCGCGAACGGCAGCGCCGTCGTCCGGGGGTCCGCATCGTTCGGCGGGGGCTGGCTCGAGGTCGCGGGAGGGGGCGAAGGAGCAACCGGCTCGAGCCCCTCCCGCACCACCCGGCCGAGCAGGAGCGCCGCGAGCTTGAAGACTTCCGCCGGCGTGCGGATCCCCAGGAGGCCGTCCAGCTCGGCACCGGGGAGCGAAGTGGTGAAATCTCCACCTCCCTCCCGCGCGGGCCCTGTCGCCCACCCGGGCAAGGCGGCGAGGGGCTGGGGGGGGACGGTCACGACCAGGCATCCCGGACGGTCCCTGCGCATCCCGGCCACCATGGCCAGGTGCAATACCCCGTCCTCGCCGCCGTGCCAGAAGAATCCGTCCACCGACTCGGGCGGCTCGTCCGGGGACTCCATCCATACCATGTGCTGGGGAAGCTGGACGTACCCGGCACGTCCCTGGAGGTCTCCCGCCCAGCCGGCCTCGTCTTCCCCCGCCAACTCGTCTTCACCACACGGCCACGGAGACCGCGGAGCAGCACCGCCCGAGCGAGCAGAGAAGAGGCTGCCGCGCGAGCGGCGAAGAAAAGAT
>VXOC01000108.1 GCA_009840215.1 Gemmatimonadota bacterium
CCCCATGCCCTTCCACCCACCCCACCCCTTCAACATCGCCGACCATTTCCTCGACGACCGGATCCGGGAGGGAATGGGCGAGCGGGTCGCGCTGCGAACCCGGGACGGAAACGTCACCTACGCCGGCCTGCAGGCGCGCGCCAACCGCTTTGCCAACGCGCTCGAAGAGATCGGTGTGCGCCCCGAAGAACGCGTCCTGATCGGCCTCCCCGACGTGCCCGACTTCGCGGCCTCCCTCTTCGGCACGCTGAAGCGCGGCGCGGTGGGCGTCATGGTGAACTGCTACCTGGGCGAGGACCGCATCCGCGAACTGTACGACTACACGCGCGCCACCGCCGCCGTGGTCCACGCCGACCACGCCGACACCTTCACCCGCGCGACCCGGGGCGCGGACCACATCCCCCACCTCCTCGTCCTCGGCACCGACGATGGTGACGCTCGGATTGACAACTCCAGTTTACATTATGTCAACTACACTTCACATTCTGACGATCCCGCCATCTGGCTTTTCTCGGGTGGTACCACGGGGCGTCCCAAGGGCGTCGTGCAGAGCCACGCCTCCTTCGCCAACTCCACCGAGTGCTACGCGAAGCAGGTCATCGGCTACACCGCCGACGACATCACCCTCTCGGTCCCCAAGCTCTACTTCGGCTATGCCACCGGCTCCAACCTCTTCTTCCCCCTCGCGGCGGGCGGATCCGCGGTCCTTTTCCCCGAGCGCTGCACCGCCGACGAGCTCTTCGCGCAGATCGAGCGGCACCGCCCCACGATCCTCATCAACGTCCCCACCATGGTGAACCACCTCGTCTCGCACCCCGAGGCGCCCACCCGCGACCTCGGCTGCCTCAGGCTGGCCACCTCCGCCGGCGAGCCCCTACCCGTCCCCCTCCACCACCGCTGGAACGAGACCTTCGGCGTCGAGCTCCTCGACGGCCTGGGCACGGCCGAGATGTGGCACGTCTTCATCTCGAACCGGCCCGGCCGCGTGCGGCCCGGCACCCTCGGCACCGCGGTCCCCGGCTTCGAGGTTCGGCTCTGCGACGACGACGGCCGCGAGGTCGCCCCCGGCGAGGTCGGCCGGATGCGGGTTCGGGGCGGCTCCCGCGCGCACGGCTACTGGCAGCACCCGCGGGCGACGCGCACCGCTTTCGCTGGCGAGTGGTACATTTCGGGCGACATGATGACTCGCGACCGTGACGGCCATTTCACCTACCAGGGCCGCGACGACGACCTCCTCAAGGTCTCGGGGAAGTGGTTCTCGCCCCGCGAGGCCGAGGAGTACCTGCTCGAACACCCGGACGTCAAGGAGGCGGCGGTCGTGGGAATGGAAACAAGGGACGGACTGACGGTCCCGGCGGCGTTCGTGGTGCCGTCGGAGGGCGCCGGCCGCGGGACGGTTCGCGCTGCGCTGCGGGCGCACCTGCGGGGGCGCCTCGAATCGTACAAGCATCCCCGCGAGATCCACCTCCTGGAAGACCTGCCCCGCACCCATCTGGGCAAGGTGGACCGGGGAGCGCTCAAGCGCGGAGACGCCCGATGACCCCCCCTCTCCGCATCCCCGTCGTCATCGGCTCGGTGCGCCGCGGCCGCCGGTCGATCCGGGCCGCCCGCTTCGCCGTCGACCGCCTCGCGAGGGCGGGCGCCGACGCATCCCTCCTCGACCTCGCCGAGCTGAACCTCCCGGTCATGGAGGAGCGCCTGCACATGCGCGACGATCCGCCACCCGGGCTGGAGCGCTTCTCCGAGACCATCGCCTCCGCCGACGCGGTGGTGATCGTCAGCCCCGAGTACAACGGATCCATGCCGGGGGTGCTCAAGAACGCGCTCGACTACATCTACGGGGAGTGGTTCCGCAAGCCGGTGGGCATCGTCACCGTGTCGGCGGGCGGCTTCGGCGGCGTACAGCTGCACAACCACCTCCAGCTCCTCTTCCTGCGCGTCAAGGCGCTGCCGGTCGCCCACCTGGCGGTGTCCAACGTGTCGCGCTCGTTCACGGAAGATGGCGAGCCCAACGAGGCGCACTACGAGAAGTCCTTCGCCGGCTTCATCGAGACCCTCGAGTGGTACGCCCGCGTGATCGGGGCGGCCGCGGCGCGGGACGGGAGCTGAGACGGTGTCCTCCTTCTACCTGACCACGCCCATCTACTACGCCTCCGGCGAGCCGCACCTCGGGCACGCCTACACCACGATCCTCGCCGACGTGATCGCGCGGTACCGGCGCCGCGCAGGACAGGACGTCCTCTTCCTCACCGGGACCGACGAGCACGGCCAGAAGATCCAGGAGGCGGCCGCCGAACAGGGGATGTCGCCGCTGGAGCTCTGCGATCTCATGGCGGGCCGCTTCGAGGAGGCGTGGGAGGATCTCGGCATCTCGCACGACCGCTTCATCCGCACCACCGAGGCGGAGCACCGCGCGGTGGTCATGGCGCTGCTCGAACGCCTGAAGGACAACGGGCACATCTACGAGGCGGAGTACGCGGGGTGGTACTCGGTGGGGCAGGAGCGCTACTTCACCGAGAAGGAGATCGGTCCGGACCGGGTCGACCCGATCGCCGGGGGACCGGTGCAGCGGATCCGTGAGAAGAATTACTTCTTCCGCATGAGCCACTTCCAGGAGCGGCTGGTGCGGCACATCGAGGAAAACCCGGAGTGGATCGTGCCGGCAACGCGACGCAACGAGGTGCTCGGCTTTCTCGCGCAGCCGCTGGCCGATCTATCCATTTCGCGGCCCCGCGCCCGCATCCACTGGGGGATTCCGCTGCCGTGGGACGACGCGCAGGTCTGCTATGTGTGGGTGGACGCGCTGACCAACTATGTGACCGCGTCGGGTGCCATCGACCCCGGCGCCCCGCAGGAGGAGCGCGGTTTCGGCGACCTGCGCCCCTCGCGCTGGCCCGCTGACGTGCACCTGATGGGGAAGGACATCCTCACCACGCACGCCGTCTACTGGCCCACGCTGCTGATGGGGGCGGACCTGCCGCTGCCCCGCAGGATCCTGGCCCACGGCTGGTGGGTGGTCGGCGACACCAAGATGTCCAAGTCGCTGGGCAACGTGGTGGACCCGCTCGACCTGCGGGAGCGGTTCGGCACCGGCGCCGTACGCTGGTACCTCATGCGCGAGATGGCCACCGGCCAGGACGCGTCGTACACCCCCGACCGCTTTCTCACCCGCTACGACGAGCTCTCGAACATCCTGGGAAACCTGGCCCACCGCACGCTGTCGATGGTGAAGAGATACCGGGGCGGTGTCGTTCCCGACGCGCCTTCGGACGGACTCGCGGCCGAAACCGGGAAGGCGCTGGCGGCCTACCGCGAGAGCCTGGAGGGCTACCGTCTGCACGAGGGTTTTGCCGCGGCGATGAATCTGGCGAGGGGGGCCAACGGGTTCGTGGAGGCGAAGGAACCGTGGGCTCTGGCGCGCGATCCGGAGGGTGGAAACGAGCTCGACCGGACCCTCGCCACTCTGGTTCGGACGCTGGCGATCCTGGCCGCCATGTTCGAACCGGTGACTCCGAACAAAGCGCATAAGTTGGCTACGCGACTGGGTTTAGACAGTGTGCCACTCTTCCCTGAACTGGACGCACTGGAGGTCGGCGGGCGCCCGGTGACCGTCGGCTCACCTCTCTTCCCCAGAGTGGACCCGGAATAGGTGCGGCATGTGGGATACACATCAGGATACATCTGTACTTGACCTGGTGGGTATCGATGTGTAAGCTTCCGCCCCGATGATACGTGAACGATGGACCGTCCTGTTCCTGAGGGGCGAGGCGAGTGCCGTACGGCAATACTCGTTGCCGCTGCGTGCCGTGCGTCCGGTTTTGGTGGGTGTGGGCATCGTGGCCGCCGCGCTGCTGACCG
The DNA here is from genome assembly GCA_009840215.1 of Gemmatimonadota bacterium. Taxonomy (GTDB): domain Bacteria; phylum Gemmatimonadota; class Gemmatimonadetes; order Longimicrobiales; family Gaopeijiaceae; genus Bin94. Next base: position 3,859 of record VXOC01000108.1, read on the forward strand.
CCGCCGCCTTCCTCTTTTACGATTCCGGCGCACGGGTGCGCGCCGGCCTGCTGGCGCGTGAGAACAGTCTTCTTGAGCAGGAACTGGAAGACCTCCGCGGCAAGGTCGGCGACTTCGAAACGCAGATGGCCGACCTCGCCGAACAGGACCTGCAGGCACGGTTGCTGGCGGGCCGGGCGGGCATCGACCCGGACGTGTTCAAGATGGGGGTGGGCGGTCCCGGCCTGGCGCACCCGGGAGAGGGTGAACTGTGGTCCCTCGATCCGGCGGCCTCGGAGATGGCCTACGCAGTCCGCTACGATCTCGGGGCCCTCGAGCGCCAGGCCAGCCTGCTGGAAAAGAGCTTCGACGAGACCGAGGCCGTGATGGAGGAACGGCTGGACCGGCTGGAGGCGATGCCGTCCATCTACCCCATCGGTGGCCCCCTGTCGACCCTCTCCAGCGGCTTCAGCGCAAGCCGGTTTCACCCCCTCCACCAGGTGTATCGGCCGCACCGGGGTATCGACATCAGCGCAGTCTACGGCACCCCGATCATCGCTTCCGGACCCGGCGTGGTCACCTTCGCCGGCACCATGAAGGGGTACGGACGCATGGTGGAGATCGACCACGGTTTCGGGGTGATCAGCCGGTACGCGCACGCGTCGAAGTTGCTGGTGTATCGGGGCAAGCGTGTCCAGCGCAAGGAACTCATCGCCCTGGTCGGAAGCTCGGGCTCCAGCGAGGCACCTCATCTCCACTTCGAGATCCACGAGAACGGCCAGGCCGTCGACCCGCTGAAGTACATGCTGCCCAGCACGGCACCGCGGTTGCGGCGGTAGCGCTCCCGGAGCTACGGGTCCGCCGAAGCAAAGTCCGCCGAAGCAATACGGGCTTGAATCCATCCATTCCGGTCCTTACCTTGGGCCACGCTGATACGTGCAGCCCCCCGCCCGAACGCCGGTCACTGAAGGGGCAGCCTTCGAGGAACAAGATTCACTTAGGGAGTAGATTCACCATGCGACGCACAATTGGTTTCGGCTTGGGACTCATCGCCACTCTGGCTCTCGGGGCATGTGGACAGGGCCAGGTTGTAGTCGTTGTCGAACTCGAGGACGAGGACGGCGGGGAAGCGACGCTTCTGGGGGATGTCGAGGTGCGCCTCCTCCCCTACGACCGGGACCGTGTCTTCGACTCCCTGTCCCAGGCTGCTTCCGAGCCCGAGCCTCAGATTCCCCCCGAACTTCTGGCTGCGCGTGATGAGATCGCCGAGGCCCAGCGTCAATGGAACGAAGCGGAGAACGAGGTCGGGAACCTGCGCGACACGATCGCCAAGCTGAACGAACAACTGGCGCAGCTTGATCGGGCCATGAACGAGTACAACCGGATCTTCCGGGAAGTGGACCCGATGCACGACCAGCTGGAGCAGCGCGAGAGTGACCGGGATGCCCTGTTCGAGAGGTTCAACGATTTGCAGACGGCCAATATCGAGCAGATCAGGACCATCAGGATCGAGCGCAACAACTGGGCCGACCAGGCCTACAGGGATGTGGGCGACGTGATCGACGCCCTGGTCGAACTGTCGGGCCTGGAACAGCATTGGGACACCACCGGCGTCGAAGGCGCAACCCGAATCGAGAATGTGGCTCCGGGACAGTACTGGGTCTACGCCCGCCACGAGTTGCCGTACGACGAACTGTACTGGAATGTCCAGATAACCGTCGAACGGGGCGATCCGATCGTGGTGCGGCTCAACCGCGCAAACGCCATCCGGAGAACGGTCTTCTAGCGAGACGCCGAAAACCGGTCGGCAAGCCGGTGAATCCACGCTTCCGGATCGACGCGGACGGCGTCGGACGAATCACCTTCGACGACCCCGGCCGGGGCCACAACATCCTCACGGAGCCGGTGGTGCGGGTTCTGGAGGGCATCGTCGCGCAGGCGGACGGCGCCGCCCGCGACGGGACGCTGCGGGCGCTCCTGGTCGAGTCGGCGAAGCCGGGTTCGTTCATCGCCGGAGCCGACGTGACGGCCATAGCAGCCGTCGCCGAATCCGGGGACCCGGGAGTCGCGATCGAGGCGGTCCGCGGGGGGCAGGCGCTCTTCGGGCGTGTCGCCGCGCTTCCCGTGCCCACCGTGGCCGCCATTCACGGAATCTCTCTCGGGGGCGGCACGGAGTTGGCGCTGGCGTGCGACTACCGCGTCTGCGACGACGACGACCGCACCCGCATCGGCCTCCCCGAAGTCCAGCTGGGGATCCTGCCCGCATGGGGGGGTGCGACGCGCCTGCCCCGATTGGTGGGGCTGCGGGCCGCGCTGGGCCTGATGCTGACCGGCAAACCGGCCCGGGTTTCGAAAGCGAGACGGATCGGCCTGGTGGACCGTGTGTTTCCGCGGCAGCAGTTTCGCGAACGGAGCCTCGAGTTTGCGCGTTCGCTGGCGGCAGGTGACGGGACGGATGCGGCCGCTCGGAGCGGGCGAAGGGCAACCCGGAAGAAGCGGCGCCGTGGTGTCGCCGGGTGGCTGCTGGATGGCACGGCGCCCGGGCGGGCCATTGTGCTCCGAACCGCACGGAAACAGGTCGTGAGGCGTACCAGGGGCCACTATCCGGCCCCGTTCAGGATCCTGGAGGTCGTGCGGAAGGGTTTCGGGCGATCCATCGCGGAGAGCCTGGAACTGGAAGCGAAGGCGGCCGGCCAACTGGTTGCGTCGCCCGAGTGCAGGAATCTTCTCTTCCTCTTTTGGCTGCGCGAGGGGGCGCGCAAGGGGCCGTGGGGAAGCGGTGGCAGCGCGAATCCGGTGGGGCGGATGGCGGTGATCGGCGCCGGTCAGATGGGCGGGGGCATCGCACAGGTGGCGGCGTACAACGATCTTCACGTGCGGATGAAGGACGTGCGGCACGAGGCGGTGGCGGGGGGGCTGGCGCATGCGCGTTCGATCTTCGACGGCGCGGTGAAGCGAAGGTCGCTCAGGCGCCGGGACGCAATGCGGAAGATGGGCCTGATCTCGGGCGGACTGGACTACGCCGGGGTGGGGCAGGCCGACCTCGTCGTGGAGGCGGTGGTCGAGCGCATGGACATCAAGAAGACCGTGTTGCGGGAGGTCGAGGAAGTCGTCGGCCCCGGCGCGGTCATCGCGACGAACACCTCCTCGCTCTCCGTCGACGAGATGGCATCGGTCCTGGAACGTCCCGGGCGCTTCGCCGGCATGCACTTCTTCGGGCCGGTGCACCGCATGCCGCTGGTGGAGGTCGTAAGGGGGGACAAAACCGACCCGGACACCATCGAGACGATCGCCGCGCTGGTGGTCCGCATGGGCAAGGTGCCGGTCGTGACCGGCGACGGCCCCGGGTTTCTCGTCAACCGCATCCTGGGACTCGCCCTGAACGAGGCCGGCCACCTGCTCGACGAAGGGTACGACGTGGAGGCCCTGGACCGCATCTGGACGGACTTCGGGATGCCGATGGGGCCCTGCCGCCTGATCGACGAGGTCGGGATGGACATCGCGCGGCACGCGGGGGACTCGCTGGCCGAGGCCCTCGGCGAACGCCTGGCGCCGAGCGCGTCGCTGGTCGCACTGGCGGAGGCGGGGCGCCCGGGACGCAAGGGCGGAAGGGGTTTCTACCTCTACGAGAACGGGAAGATGAAGGGCCTGGACAGCACCGTGTACAGGGACATGGGCCAGGCTTCGAGGCGCACCTCTTCGAACCCGGCGCGCGTGTGCGACCGGATCGTGCTGGCCATGGTCAACGAGGCCGCGAGGATCCTGGATGACGGAATCGTCGGCTCGGCGGCCGACGTGGACCTGGGCATGGTGATGGGGACGGGATTTCCGCCCTTCCGCGGGGGCCTGCTCAGGTATGCGGACGACCGCGGGCTCGACGAGGTTCTCGCGGTCGTCGAGGGGTTTGCCGGCGAGGTGGGCAACCGCTTCCAGCCCAGTGGCCTGCTGGTCGAGTTGGCGCAGTCGGGAGAGACTTTTCACGGGGCATTTCCGGCCACGCGCGCGGACTCCCAGCCGGTGAACACGCGGGGGTGAGGTGCATCGCTCGGGGTCGGTTGCGGGAGTCGTCCTGGCGGCGGGTGCCTCCAGGCGCATGGGTGTGCCGAAGCCTTTGCTGGATGCCGGCGGGATGACCTTCGCCGAGCGACTGGTCGGGACCCTTGCCAAGGGCGGCTGCGACCCGGTAGTCGTGGTGGGCGCCGCCGCAACCGGACCACTGGCGGAAGAGGTCTCGCGGGGAGCTGGAGTGCTGGTCGTGAATCCGGGTGGCCGGGGCGGGCAGATCGGCTCGCTGCGGGCCGCGCTCGACCACCTGGAGGCCATGATCGATCCTCCCGGCGCGTTCGCCTTCACGCCGGTCGACAATCCCTCCGTGGCGCCGACTACCGTCCGGGCCCTGGTGGAGGCGTGGCGGGGGTCCCGGGCCGCCATTGTGGTGCCCCGTTGCGGCAGCGTGAGGGGTCATCCCGTGGTGGCCGACATGAGCATCGCCGCCGAATTCCGCGTGGCGGGGTTGCCGGAAGGCGCGCGCACGGTGGTTCGGCGCGATCCGGGGCGGGTGCTCGAGGTGGAGGTGGCCGATCCCGGGGTGGCCGAGGATCTCGACACGCCCGAGCGGTACCTGGAGCGTTTTTCCGGCACGCACGGACGTGCGGGTGAGCGCCGGGGGAGGGGCGAACGGGAGCCGGGCCGTGGGGGGACACCCGCGTGAACCCCTCGCCCGCGCGGACAGCCGCCCGAGTGCTCGAAGCGCTGGGGAAGGGCGAGCGCATCTACACGGCGGTCGTCACCGATGCGGCCGACCGGTCGATGATCGGGCGGCGGTGGTGGCGCTCCGGCAGGCGACACGGGGGCACACTCGGCAGCCCGTCCCTGGACGCTGAGGTGGCCGCGGCACTGCCGTCGCTCTTCCCCCCCAGGGAATCACGCGGTGCCCTCAGCCGCGACTTCGAGTACCGGGACGGCGGACGGGAGGGCAACGCGCGGGTCTACATCGAACTGCACGGCCCGCCCGCCCGGCTGGTGATCGTGGGCGCGGGACACATCGCCATACCCCTGGCCCGGCTGGGTGACATGCTCGGGCTCCGCGTCGAGGTGCTGGACGACCGCGCCGATTTCGCTGCCGCGGAGCGCTTTCCCGAAGCGGCTGCCGTGCGCGTCATCGATTTCCGCGACCCCTTCGCCGAGACGCCGCTCGCCCCGCACGACCACGTGGTGCTGGTGACGCGCGGCCACAGCTTCGACTATGAGTGTCTGATCCGGCTATTGCGCATGCCCCGTCCGCCCCACTACGTCGGCATGATCGGCAGCCGGCGGCGCGTCCGTGCGACCCACGAACAGTTGCTGCGCGACGGTTTCACCACCGAGGAAATGAGCCGGGTTCGCGCGCCGGTGGGGCTGGATCTGGGTGGCCAGACGCCGGTCGAGATTGCGGTTTCGGTGGCTGCCGAGATCGTTATGTTTCACTCTGGCGGGTCGGGGGTTCCGCTGGTCGAGAAGGAGCGCGTCGTGGAGCGCTTCTTCGCGCATCGGAGCCCCGGCGCCGCGACACCCTCTCGAAGTACAACCGGATAGAGGCGCGCATGGATGAGAAGGAGCTGCTGGCCCGGCTGGCCGGATTGGAGGAACCCGCCGTCCTCGCCACCATCGTGTCGGCGAAGGGGTCCACTCCGCGCAAGACCGGTGCGCGCATGCTGGTGGGCGCAGGCGGGGTGATCGCCGGGACGGTCGGAGGCGGATGCGGGGAGGGGGAGGTGATCGAGGCCGCGCTGGAACTCTTCCGGGGAGGCAGCCCCAGGACCGTACGCGTCGATCTGACCGATGAGCTGGTCTCCTGGAGCCCTGCCGTGTGCGGAGGCATCATGGATGTCTTCATCGAGCGAGCCAACCCCGATCGCTTCACGGCGTCATGACGGGTCTGGAGACGGCGGGATCTTCCGGCACCCTCCCCCATGCCGGCAGCATCGTCGACATCCGCTACCAGCGAATCGGTCGTCCCACCGAGGTCTACCGGCAGATCGTCCTGGAGTCCGGTCCCGACCTGGTCGTCAGCCTTCAGCCGCGAACGCCCATCGCGAGGCCTCTGGTGGTGGACGGATTCACGATTCTCGAGCCCCGGTCACCGGTCATCTGGTTCAGCTTCCCGGGCAAGTGGCACGACATCGGTCTCTTTCATCGAACCAACGGCGCCTACACGGGATTCTACGGCAACATCCTCACCCCGGTGGAGTTCGTCGACGGACGCCTCTGGGAAACCACCGACCTCTGTCTTGATGTGTGGATGCCGCGTTGGGGCTCGGTACGACTCCTCGACGAGGACCAGCTCGACACCGCCGAGAGCGAGGGGCACATCAGCATGAAGACGGCTGATCGTGCCCGAAGCGAAGCAAGAGCGCTGGTGCACGCCTGTCACGCGGGTACATGGCCGCCGCCCGAGACGCACGATTGGTCGCTGGTGAAAGCGCTGGAGGTATGTCGCCGGATCGGCGGCTAGTCCTCCTCGTCCCCCACGATCTGCGCCGAACACAGCCGCGCGGCATCGATGTGACACTCCGCCGCGACCGCCGGGTCCTCCCGGATGAAGTCGATGAGGCGGTCGTGCTCCTGCATGCCGCCGCCGGGAACCGAAATGACCTCGGCGTGATACCCGCCCCGTCCCGCGTAGAGGACCCGGACGCGGACTCGCTCGTCGCTCATGGGGTGTGCCGCTCGGCGAATGGCGTGACGCTCATCGGCCGCCCCCGGTGCGGATGCGCTTCAGCTCGGGAAGCGTGGCCGCGAAGACGATGGTGATGATGATGGCCGAAGCCACGCAGTAGCGGCACCACGCCTTGATGACCGCCGCCTCCAGATAGGTGAGGTACCCGCTGAAGAGGACCCCGAAGAGGGCACCGCCGAAGAGGAGGAAGGGGATGAGTCGCGAGCGGCTCAGGCGATCCTGCAGGCCGGCCAGAGACAGGGCGAGGAGTGCCACGTACCCCGCCAACCCGATCCCCGACACCGGCACGGGACCCACCGTGGCGTACTCGGACGACTGGACGGTGGCGCAGTCGCCGGTCCCGCATGGCACCGGCGGCGTCCACCCCAGGTTGGCGGCGAGCAGATAGAAGGCGAGGAAGGCCCCGACCAGCGAGAGAAGGGCAATGGCCATCCGGTTCCTGGGGGGTGCGCCCACCGGCGAAAAGGGTCCGGGCTCTCCGCGTGGTTCCATCCACTCCATCGCGGAGGGGCGCTCCGATGCGGTCAATTCCCCGAGCCGGCGGATTCGATGGCCCGCTGGATGTCCAGGAATCCGGCGCCCCCGAGCTGGTAGGCCTGTCCGCCGCCCAGGTGGATGAACAACGTCGGCGTGCTGTTGACCCCGGCGGCCTGTCCGAGCCTCATGTTCGCGGTCACGACATCGGCGTGCCGGTCGCTGTCCAGACAGTCGTTGAATGCGTCGGCGTCCAGCTCGAGCTGTGTCGCCAGCTCCTTGAAGTGGCCGGTGGCGCTCTCCATCACGGACCATCCGTTCTGCGTGTCGAAGACAAGATCGTGATAGTCGGCGTAGCGGTCCTGGTCGCCCGCACACCGGGCCGCCCGGGCCGCGAGGAAGGCGTGGGCATGCAGGTTGATCAGCGGGAAATCGTGAAACACGAGCCTGGCCCGTCCGGTACTGATGTAGGCGGCATCCACCTGCGGCTTGACCAGCCCCGCGAACCGCATGCAGCCAGCGCACTGATAGTCGGCGAACTCCATGATCGTGATCGGAGCGTCGGGATCACCGAACACATGGGCCGGCTGCGCCAGCTCGAGCATCTCCGCATTGCCCAGCTCGCCAAGGTCGACGGGCTCGAGCGCCGGGCTGCCACCTCTGATGGCGTAAAAGACAACCCCGGCGCCGATGACGGCGACGGCAAGGATGATGATGTAGAAGTTCTTCATGCTCGCTCCACTCTCGTTGTATGCCCGGTCCTGGCACGGGATCGCTGACCGGGCGTTGCCAGCCCCGGGCTGCCATGTTCCGCACCCGTCAGATCCCTGCGGGGGCTTTCAAGATGCGCATGGGGCGGAGTGAAGATCAAGGAGGTGGGTGACGTCCGGCTCGGGACGGCTTAGCCCGTGGACTTGTCAGAGCTGGAAGCCCAGGGCGGAAGCAACCGCTCCCTGGCGTCTGTCGCGGGTCACGAAACTCAGTTCCTTCGGATCGTCCGCCAAGTAGAGTGCCGTGGCGAGGTGCCAGAGATCGGCGCCACGGAGATAGCCGGCTTCCAGGACAGTCTTGAACTCGGGTCCCAGCGGGCGCTCCGGCAGGATCCACTTGATGCCAACCAGCAGATCGTCGCTGTACACCTGCTCCTCCCGATGCATGACCGATCGGATTTCCGCCTCGAGCAGGTTCGAGGAGACCACCTGGGAGAAGTTGCCAAGCCGGGCTCCCAATGCGGCCCCACCCGGCTCGCCAAAGAGAACGGCAACCAGCGCGGAAGTATCGAGGTAGGCGACACTCAAGGGCCGCGGTCCTCGAGGAAGCGTGCCAGCGCGCCGGGTCGCCGATCAATCGCCCGGAACGGAACCCGGCGTTCGCCGTTGTCCACCAGAATGCCTCTCCGTTCGAGGTCTTGCAGGTGCTCCTCGATGGTGCGGGGACCTTGCTCGATGGCGTGGATCTCGGCCACCGGTTCACCGCGATAGGAGATGGTCACGGTCCTGCCCTCCCGCACGTGCCGCATTACTTCCGAAAAGCGGGCCTTGGCCTGGTAGGTCGAGTAGATCAGGCTCATATCAAATTATAACTAGTCACACTAGTCATGTCATGTTGAGTCACGGAACGCCACAAGCGCCGCCAAAGCCGCATCCACGTCCGCGAACCCCGGCAACACCCGGTCCGCGCCGGCTTGCTCGAGCGCGTCCGCCGAAAACCGGCCCGTCGTCACGGCAACTGTCGCCGCGCCCACCGCCTTCCCGCACGACACGTCACGGGGCGTGTCACCGATGACGACCGTGTCTTCGCCGCGGAACGGCCGGCCCCAGTGCGCCTCGGCGCGCCGCAGGGCGACGGGTGGCAATTCGTCGCGCACTTCGTGATCGCAGCCGAAGGCCCCGATTGGGAAGTGTTCCCACAGCCCCACCGAGCCGAGCTTGACCCTGGCACCACCCTTTACGTTGCCGGTGACCAGGCCCAGGTACACGTCGCTTCGGGCAGTCAGCGCACCGAACAGTTCTCGCACCCCCGGCAGCACGGCCACCGGATCCGCGCCGATCCGGGCCTCCAGCTCGGCGAGGTAGAGCTCCCAGAAGCGCGGCAGGCCCGCCCGGATGTCGGCGGCGGTGAGGCCCGCGGCGGTGAGGAGTTCCCGAAGCAGAAGCGGATCGGTCTTGCCGGAGAAGTCGTGGTTGACGATGGGTCCGGCGGTGCCGTAGGTGCGCTCCAGGGCGATGCGGAAGGCCGTCTTGCCGGGACCCCCGATGGTAAGGGTGCCGTCGATGTCGAAGAGGAGGAGCAACGGGCGGCTCAGTGGTGGCGCGCGAAGGGCGGGCGAAGTCGTGGCATGGGCCGCAAGCGCCGTCCTAAGTTGCCGGGACGGCCGCCGGGTCGAGGATCTCGCCGAGCAGCGTGGTGTCCAGGTTGCCGCCAGAGAGGACCGCACAGACTTTGCGGCCCGCCGCCGGGACGCGTCCGGAGAGGAGCGCGGCGACGGTGGCCGCGCCGGAATACTCGACCACGAGCTTGCGTCCCGTGATGAGGTGGGTGGCGGCGCGGCGGATGTCGTCGTCCTCGACGAGGACCACGTCGTCCAGGAGCGCAGCCGCGTGGGCGAAGGTGAGGTCGCCGGCGCGGGTGGGCGCGAGGCCGTCGGCGATCGTGCCGATGCGTTCCAGGGGGGTGGGGCCTCCCTCGTCGAGCGCCCGCCGCATGGTGGGCGCGCCCGCGGGTTCCACGCCGATGATCGTGCTCTGCGGCTTCAGCCGCCGCATGGCCGCCGCGCAGCCAGCCACTTGTCCTCCCCCCCCTATCGGCACCAGCAGCGTGTCGACCTCCGGCCAGTCCTCGGTCACTTCCAGCGCCACCGTCCCCGCGCCCGCAATGATCCACGGGTGGTCGAATGGGGGGACCATGACCTGCCCCTCCTTGGTGGCGATCTCCTCGGCGCGCACGCGGCGGTGCTCCGAGGTGGTCCCCGCGAACTCGACCCGTGCGCCCAGACGGCGGGCACCGTCGCTCTTGACCTTCGGTGCGGTGGTGGGCATGACCACGACGGCGCGGGTGCCCTTGAGCCCGGCGGCGAAGGCGACGGCCTGTGCGTGGTTCCCCGACGAGTAGGTGATCACCCCGCGCTCGAGTTCGTCAGGGAACAACTGCGCGAGGAAGTTGCAGGCGCCGCGGGCCTTGAAGGCGCCGGCCTTCTGCAGGGATTCGCACTTCAGCCGGACCTCGGCGCCCACCTTCTCCGACAGGTCGAGGTCGGGGATGAGCGGGGTGCGGACGACCGTGCCGCGGATGCGTTCGGCCGCCGCCCGGATGTCCCCAAGCGGGACGAGATTGTCGCTATTCCTCGCCGTCGTCATCGTCGCCGTTGTCGTCGCCGCCCACCACCAGGGCCACGTCCACGACGGAGTCCCCCTCGTCCAGGTTCACCACGCGCACGCCCTGGGTCAGCCGCCCGATCACCCTCATCTCGCCCACGCTCTGCCGGTTCACCACCCCGTTGCGGGTGATCACCATGAGCTGGTCGCCGTCGGCCACAGCCTTGACCGCCACCACCGGCCCCGTCTTCGTCGAGTGCTTCAGGTTGATCACGCCCATCCCGCCCCTCTGCTGCAGACGGTAGTCGCTGATCTCGCTGCGCTTGCCCATCCCGCGCTCGGTGGCGACCAGGAGCGTCTCTTCCGGCCGGCGCACGACCACCATACCCACCACCTCGTCGCCCTCGCCCAGACGGATCCCCATCACGCCCTCGGTGTTGCGTCCCATGGGCCGCACGTCGGACTCCCGGAATCGGATCGCCTTGCCCAGACGGGTCGCCAGCACCACCTCGTTGGAGCCGTCGGTGATCCGAACGTCGATGAGCGCGTCGCCCTCACGGAACTTGATCGCGTAGAGCCCGACGGCGCGCACGTTGCCGTAGGCCGACAGCGGGGTCTTCTTGACCACGCCGTTGCGGGTGCAGAAGAGGAGGAACCGGTCGCGGGCGAATTCTCGTACCGGGAGCACCGACGCGACTTTCTCGCCCCGCGCCAGCTCCAGGAAGTTGACGATCGGCTTCCCCTTCGAGTAGCGGCTGCCATGGGGGATCCCCCACACCTTCACCCAGTGGCAGCGGCCCTGGTCGGTGAAGGCCATGAGGTACTCGTGGGTGGAGGCGATGAAGAGGTGCTCGACCCAGTCCTCGGCCTTGGTGTCCATGCCCCTGAGCCCCCGCCCGCCCCGCCGCTGCGCGCGGTAGGTGTCGATCGGGATTCGCTTGACGTAGCCCTGCCGGGACATCGTGATGACGACCTCTTCGTCGGCGATCAGGTCCTCGACCTCGAACGACGTGACGCTGCCGCGGATCTCGGAGCGGCGGTCGTCGCCGTAGCGGTGCGCCATCTCGCGCAGCTCGTCCTTGATGATGTCCATGCGGACCGCGCGGTCGCCCAGGATGTGCTCGAGTTCGGCGATCCGCGCCCGAACGTCGGCCAGCTCGGAGTCGAGCTTCTCCATCTCGAGACCCGTGAGGCGGGCGAGGCGCATGTCGAGGATGGCGCGGGCCTGGCGTTCGGAGAGCTCGAAGGCGGCGCGCAGGCTCACGGCTGCTTCGTGCGCGTCGCGGGAGGCACGGATGATCCTCACCACCTCGTCGATGTTGTCGACGGCGATGCGCAGGCCTTCCAGGACGTGTTCGCGCTCCCGCGCGGCGGCCAGGTCGAAGCGGCTGCGCCGGACCACCACGCTGTGACGGTGCTCGATGAAGTGGAGCAGCATCTCGCGGAGCGGCATGACCCTCGGCACGCCGTCGACCAGCGCGAGGAAGATCGAGCCGAAGGTGGACTGCATCTGGGTGTGCTTGTAGAGGCGGTTGAGGACGACCTGGGGTACCGCGTCGCGCTTCAGCTCGATGACCACGCGGAGGCCGTCCCGGTCGGACTCGTCGCGCAGGTCCCGGATCGAGGTGACCTTCTTTTCGCGCACCAGGGCCGCGATCTGCTCGATGAGGCGGGCCTTGTTCACCATGAAGGGGATCTCGGTGACGATGATCCGGGCGGCGCCCTCGCCGTCGTCCTCGATGTCGGCGGCCGCGCGGATGACGATCCGTCCGCGGCCGGTGCGGTACGCCTCCTGGATCCCCTCGGTGCCGCAGATGTAGCCGCCCGTGGGGAAGTCGGGTCCCGGGATGAGTCCTTCCAGCGTCTCCTGCGGCAGATCGGGGTCGTCGATGAGGGCGAGCAGCCCGGCGACCACCTCGCGCAGGTTGTGCGGCGGGATGTTGGTCGCCATCCCCACCGCGATCCCGGACGAGCCGTTGACGAGCAGGTTCGGCGCCTTTGAGGGGAGGACCGAGGGCTCCTTGAGCCGCCCGTCGAAGTTCTCGTCGAAGCGGACGGTGTCCTTGTCGATGTCGGCGAGCAGCTCGATGGAAAGCCGCTGCAGCCGGGCCTCGGTGTAGCGGTAGGCGGCCGCCGAGTCGCCGTCGACGGACCCGAAGTTGCCCTGGCCGTCCACCAGCGGGTAACGCAGCGAGAAGTCCTGCACCATGCGGACCAGGGCGTCGTAAACGGCACTGTCGCCGTGCGGATGGTACTTCCCCAGCACCTCGCCCACGACCGTCGCGCACTTCTTGTAGGCGCGCCCCGGCGATAGCCCCAGCTCCGACATGGCATACAGGATGCGCCGGTGAACCGGCTTGAGGCCGTCCCTCACATCGGGCAGGGCCCGCTGTACGTTGACGCTCATCGAGTAGTCGATGAACGATTCGCGCATCTCCTGTTCGAGGATCCTCTCGAGGATCCGTTCGCCGGCGGCGCCCTGGTCGGTTTCGGGCATGGATTCGCTGTTGGGGGAGCGGAAGGCCGTGGGGCCGGAGGGGGCCGCCGGGGTGTCGGAAAACGGGCCTCGGACAGCCTTTAATCATAGCGGTTTTCGGGGGGTTTTTCAAGGCGAAAAGCGGGGGGTGAAGACCGGGGGCCGGACCCACTTGCAGCCGGGAGAATCACTGGCCGAAATGTACACTGTAGAGTACAGAATGTAATGTTTAGTTTACATCGCGAACAAACGTTTCATGGGGACAGCGGCCTTCGCCCGACGGTCCCGGTCCGGGAGGTCCCACGGCGGACTCTTCACGCCATTGAAACAAAGTCCACCCCGTCCTCCAGGCCAGCTTCCCGGGCCGCCTTCCGCACTGCTTCGCGGCCCGCCGATCGCGCCACCGCCCCCACATGCAGCACCGCTCCGAAACCGCGTGCGGCGCCCGCCTCGCACACCGGCGCACCGTGGATCACCTGACCGATCTTGCGCGGGTCCACCTCGACGAAGGCGGCGACCCGCACCCCCTGTCGCTGGAACTCGAGCGCCAGACTCTTCCCCGTCGGCCCCGCGCCCCACACCACCACCCCCTCCCGCCCCGCCAGCAGACTGCGCCGCAGATGGTGCACCCTGCACCTCCGGAACGCCGCCAGCGAGTACGCGGGATGGTTGCGGCTCAGCCGGCCGGAGTCGTTGCCCCAGTCCAGGAGGACGCGCGGGACGGACACGAAGCGGTGGCCTCTCCGCCACAGGCGCAGCAGCAGGTCGTAGTCCTCGGGCCAGGGGCGGTCGCGGTAGCCGCCGATGCCGTTCAGCGCCATCCGCCGGAACATGAAGGTGGGGTGGGCGAGGGGGCACTCGACGAAGATGTTGGCCGCGACGGTCTCCCAGGTGGTCATGGAGTTGAGCCAGGCGGCGTACTCGGCAGCTCGCGGGGTGACGGTGGATTGGGGGACGTAACGCACGCCGGTGCCGCAGCCGGCGAGGTCCGGCGAGCGCTCCAGCAGGTCGAGCTGGGCGGCCAGCCGTTCGGGATGGCAGCGATCGTCGGCGTCCATGCGCGCGATGTGGTCGCCGCGCGACTCGGCGAGCCCGTGCTGGAGGGCGGCCACGATCCCACCGGGGGCGCGGTGTGCAGGCGGTCCGTCATCGTGGCGCGGGCCGCCCCGGACCACACGGAAGCGATCATCGCGCTGCTCCCATTCCTGCACGATCCGCGGCGTGGCGTCACGTGAGCCGTCGTCAACGACGAGCACCTCGAAGTGAGGGAAGGTCTGCACGCGAAGCGATTCGAGCGCCGCGTCCAGGGTGGCTTCTCCGTCCCGGACCGGCAGCACGATCGACACGGCGGGGCGGCCGCGCGCGGGTTCAGCCACCCGTCCCCGTCCCCCCCACCAAATCCCCCAGGAATCGCCCGGTCACGCTCTCGGGCACTGTCGCCACATCCTCCGGCCGCCCCATCG
>VXOC01000186.1 GCA_009840215.1 Gemmatimonadota bacterium
GGGGGAGGAGGGGGGAGGGGTTCATGGTCTTTCCGGGCCTCGGTGTGCGAAATGGAAGATGCTGTGGCCCGATAACCTAACGTGCGCGTGGCATGGTTCTCCACAGCAGGGCCCATGATGGCGGGCACGGCAGGGTCCCCACCACCCGGCTGCGTTGACACCCGGCTGCATTGAACCCTTGCTGCAATCGGTCCGCAAGCTCCAGTTTCCATCACCGAGGGCTGACCACGCTGTATGCCCTGTACGGGACGCGGAAACATGAGGGGAGACCCCGGAATGACGAAATCAAAGAGAACACACCTTCCCGCCCGGGCCGCTTCCATCGCGGCCGGCATCGTCCTGCTCGCAACCTCGGCGAAGGATGGCAGCGCCCAGAGCGTAGCCTGCGACGTCGACCTCCTCGGTGCCCTGCAGCTTCCGGAGATACGAACCTCGTCGGCGAGAGCCCCGCTACGGGTGGCACCCGAACACGACGCCAGAGTCGTCATCACGCTTCCCCCGGACATCAGGGTCGCCCTTCTCGGCCAATCGGACGAATGGTTCACCGTCAGCTACCGCCACAGTGACAGGAATCTTCGGCTCCACGTGTCCGCGCAGGATGCGGAGGGTCCCCCGCAGGCGAGCCTCGCGCCACGCCAGATTCGGGCTCAGGAGTGGGCCACCGCGCATGCCCGGGCCTGCGATCGAGTCGCTGGGGCACGGTTCGGCGTGAAGTCATTCGCCGCCGCCGCCGTGGTCGCCGGCCTGACCTCGATCATATGGCGTGTCTACATCGAAGACGACGATCACTACGGGACAGGGTTCGCCGTGTGGACCGGGATCTCCCTCGCTTCGCTCGTGGGCGTGGTCTACAAGACCATCGGACTGAGCCACGCCAAGAAGGGGCTGGCGGAACTCGGCTCGCCTTCGTTCCCGGGCACGGGTTCTCCGCCCGGTCCCGCAGGGGTCGGAGCAGGCCTGCGGTTCGATGCGTCCACGGGGCGTCTGGCCGCCGTCGCAACCTGGCGCTTCTGATGCAGCGGGAACTTCTCCCCTGTGAATCATGACAAGAGAAGTTGCCATAATGTAATCTGTAGTTTACAATTGGGTATTGCATTGCTCTTGAATCAAGGCGCGAACCCGGGGCTACACTCTTCGGCACAGTGACACGGACTGGCGCGATATGGCAGCAGAAATCAAGCGACGCTCGCTGAGCGTGATCGAGGAGTTGCCTCCGTTTCCCGAGGGATGGTATTTCATCGCGGCCCGCGAGGACATTCTGCGCCGAAAGCTCATCGAGAAGACCTGGATGGGTGAGGAGATCATCGCGTGGGCCGACCGGGACGGCCGCATCTGCGTGTCCGACGCGTTCTGCCCGCACCTGGGGTCCCACATGGGGCCCACGGTTGGCGGGATGGTGCGCGATGGGTGCCTCGTCTGTCCCTTTCACGGGTTCGAGTTCGACACCAGCGGCCGCTGCGTCGCCACACCCAACGCCCCTGCTCCCAGGGCCGTGAGACTGCAGGTCTATCACACGGCGGAAATTCTCGGCATGGTCTTCGCGTGGTGGGGTGCGGGCGGCCGTCCTCCACAGTGGCAGCTGCCCGAAGAGCCGCCCACCGGGCCGGAGTGGAGCCGGTTGCGATCCTGCACCCTGCGCTTCCGGGGCCACCCCCAGGAGACTGCCGAGAACTCCGTGGACGTGGAACACCTGGGCTACACGCACGGCTACGACGATGTGGAACCGACGGCCACGCTGTCGATCGACGGTGCCTACCTGAAGAGCTGCTTCGACTTCTCGAACGTTCGCAGGACGCTGGGCCTGTTCGATGTCGTGTCCGAGGTCTCGGCCATCACCCACGTCCACGGACTGGGTTTCTCGTACGTCGAAATCCACGAAAAGACGATCGGCATGGATGTGAGGATGTGGGTGTTGACGACACCGGTCGACGGCACGCTGGTGGCGCTGACGCTGGTCACGCAGGTGCGGGAAATCCGCAAGCCCCGGCGATTCATCACGGGCCTGGGATTCCTGCCGGTGCCCCTGCGCCACAGGCTGATGAGTCGCCTGGTCCTGGCGGAGGAGCGGCGGTTTGTGATGCAGGATGTGGTCATCTGGGAGAGAAAGCGGTACAAGGCGCCCCCGCGGCTGTCGCGGGCCGACGGCCCCATAGGGAAATTCCGCCTTTATTGCCGCCAGTTCTATCCGGGACTATCGTCGGATATGGTTGAGCGGGTCAGCAGACCGACTGCGAAATCCGCGGTCGGCACCGATTGAGGACGCTCGCAAGCCTGAGCAGTTGGCAGGCGGGCATGAGAGACGGACGATGCCGCGCCGCATAGCCATCGTCGGCGGCGGCGTGTCGGGCCTCGCCGCCGCGTGGGCACTGCACCGCCACCCTGACCGGTTCGACTTCCGCCTGTACGAGGCGCGGGACCGGATAGGCGGGAACGCGGTCACGGCCGAGATGCCCCAGGACGACGGCAGCACCATCCCTTTCGACATCTCCGTCACCGCCTGCATACCATCGGTGTACCACCACATCGTGCTGCTGATGGAGCGGTTCGGCATCGACCTGATCGATACCCGGTTCAGCTACAGCGTGAAGTACGGCGGCCGGGTCTACGCCCACGATTTCGACTCCGAAATCAGAGCGGATCTGCAAGCCGAAATCGCGAAGTTCCAGAGAATCCTGAAGCGCCTGCACCGCCTCGGGTGGATGACCCGCTCGCGGTCGAAGCTGGTGAACGCCCTCAACCCGTACAACTACATCAGCATGGGTACGGTCCTGAACCTGGCCGGTCTGTCGGGGGACTTCAGGTACCAGGTGCTGAAGCCCATGTTCGTCAATTTCCTGATGGCGACGAACGTGTTCGACATGCCCGCGGCCCTCTTCGCGAGGTATCTCGAGTTCTTCGACATCGAGTCGGCCACGCCCATGCAGACGTGGGACCAGGGGACGCGGCGCATCTACCAGCACCTGTCAGCCGGTTTCCGGGACCGGATCTCCCTCAACCGGCCCGTGCGGAAGGTGTACCGCCGGTCGTCCCACGTCGTGGTCGAGGACGAGAACGGCGTGCAGGGGACCTTCGACCAGGTGATCTTCGCCTGCAACGCGAACCAGACGCTGATGATCCTCGACCGGCCCACGATGCTGGAGCGCTACATCCTCTCGTCCGTGCGGTACGAGAGCGAACTCCACAACCACGCGATCGTCCACTCCGACGCCTCCGTCCTCCCGGACAACGAAGTGCAGCCCCTCACCACCCGGAGTAACCACATCGAGCAGTACGGCACCAGACCGGACAACTACGAGATCACCTACATCATGCACAACCAGCAGCCCTGGGCCGGCGGCTCGGACAAGCCCTGCCTGGTGACGTACAACCCGGTCAGCCGGATCGACGAGCGGAAGATCGTCGGCCGATGGTGGTTCCAGCACGTCGTCCACGACGTGCGCCAGGTCGCGTTGCTCGTCCCGCTGTTTCGCCTCATCCAGGGCAGGAGAAGAACCTGGCATTGCGGCGCCCACGCACTCGTCAACAGCCAGGAGACCTGCTTCGTCACCGGGCTCGCCGCGGCCAGACAGCTCGGTGCGGACTACCCCTTCGACGACGCGGACGCACGCCGCTCATTCAACCACTACGGGAGCATCCTGCACGGCTGGCGGTTCAGGAAGGCGCGGGGGTGAGGGCGCCTTTCAGGCCCGAAGGGGTTTACGGGCCAGGAAACAATACAGCGGTGTGAAGATTCCCGTCCTGCCGCCCGCGACATAGGCTCCCGCGGTTCGATCAAGGAGTCGAACGACTTCCGCCGAGCCCTTCGGAAAGAGTCGCATTGCCTCGGCCAACTTCGACCCCGCGACGAACGCCTTGCGGCCCCAGGGGAGCCTGCGCACCGCGTTCCCCAACGTCCCGTGGCGACTCTCCATGGGTTCATACCAGGGTGTGGAGGGACCTTCCCGGACATCCCAATCGCTCCCCTCAATGACCTGGAATCCCGCACCTTCGAGAGCGTGATTCACTTCCTCGAACGTGGCGATGTCGTACAGCGCAATCCCGCGCATGAGGTTCCGCTTGATGGCCCGGTGCCGATCGTCCCGCGGATCGAACCGGTCCGTCAGGCACATTTCCTGACCCCAGAACAGGGCGCCCGGCTTCAGTACGCGGAATATCTCCGCGAAAGCGCGTTGCTTGTTCTGCGCATGGCACGTTGACTCGATGGCGTAACCCCGGTCGAAGGTGTTGGCCTCGATGGCGCTCATGTCCGCGAAGCTGCACTTCCTGAAATCGGCCATGTGCTCCAGCCCCGCCTCGGCGTTCAACTTCTTCGCTTCCGCCAGCTGGACCTCATTGATGTTGATTCCCACAACCCTGACACCCGCCTCACGGATTACGCGGCGCATGGGGCCGCCGATTCCACAACCGACGTCGACCACCTTCATGCCCTGTTGCAGCTCCAACCTGGAGATCATCCTCCGCTGGTGCCGCACCTTGGACTCCTCCAGACTTTCGTCAGGCCTGAGGGGCGCAAAATGCAGGGATTCACCCCAGCCGTACACCATGAAGCCGTTGCAGAGCTCGTAGTAGTCCCTGACCGTTTCCGCGTGGTCGTAGGTGCCGGCGCCCGCAGCCTCCGACGCCGCCCGGTCAAGCCAGCCGTCAAGGTGACGGACTCGACGCGCGACGCCCGATCCCGGGTGCGCATCTCTCAGCGCTTTCGACAGTTCGCCCAGTCGCATTCTGGTGGAGCTGTCCACGGGCTAGGCGGGCAGCTCTCGCCTCTGCTCGGAGATGCGGAATTGCAGCTTCTTGCTGGGCTTCAGCGACGGAAACGGATTGAGCCGGAGCTTCCGGGCGAACTTCTCCGGCGCCACCTCGATCGTGAAATAGTGCGCCAGCAT
Source organism: Gemmatimonadota bacterium (assembly GCA_009840215.1). Classification (GTDB taxonomy): domain Bacteria; phylum Gemmatimonadota; class Gemmatimonadetes; order Longimicrobiales; family Gaopeijiaceae; genus Bin94. The sequence goes on from VXOC01000186.1 coordinate 4,884, forward strand.
CAGCAGGTTGACCGCCAGGTGCATCTCCATCCACCGGGTGCCCAGACACCTGTGCGTGCCCAGCCCGTACGGGGCGAACCCCATGCTGTGATGCTCACGACGCGACGGAAGGAAGCGGTCGATGTCGAACTTGTAGGGTTCGGAAAAGACATCCCTCATATAATGCGTGGCGGTCATGGCGATGTGGATCCGTTCCCCCACGGGCAGCTCGTAGTTCCCGACCGTGCAGGTATTCATCACGTTCCGAACGGACATGGGCACGATCGGGTACATGCGCAGGCACTCCATGAGGAAGCGGTGCGTCACGTCGAGATTGGCGGGGGTCAAGTCCTCCTTCTCGGGGTCACCCTCGGCAAACAGGGCATCCGCTTCGGCCCGGATCCTCTCGTAGAGGGCCGGCTGCGAAGCCATGGCGTAGATCAGGAGGCTGAACGTGTCGCCGAGGTATACGCTGGCAATCAGGGCCGCGGAGAAAGCGAAGAGGAGGTTGGACTCCGGGAGAAACTGCGGGTCGCTGGCGTGGAGGCTGAGATAGTCGTCCACCAGGTTACGCGGGCCGTCGGCGCGTTGGGCGGGAGTATTGAGCCTCAAGACCCGCTCCATCAGCGTGTCAAGGACTGCCGCCCGACGCTTCATACCCGGGGTATGCAGCATGAACCTGGGCAGGGTCCTGGCGATGTGCACGCTGAGGGCCCGTTCCTTGTAGACCATCAGGTCGCCCATCAGATCCTGCGTGTCGACGCCGATGAACAGCGGCGATAGCTGGGCGTTCACCATCGCCCGGCTCATGGAAGTGGCGCGGTAGGAGTCCCCAACCGTCAGGGTCGACATGTACGCACGCCCCTTGTCGTAGAGCTGGTCCAGCTGCCCTCCCAGCCTCGCACGGGAATAGGACGGCGACAGGAACTTGCGAAGCCGGAAGTGGTCGGCCCCGTCCAGGGCGGGGAGAACACCGGCCGCTCCGTAGACCTTCTCAAAGTCGGCGAAGTAATCCCTGGTTCTCAGGTACCTGCGCCCGCGCTTGTGCACCCATTGATTCGTCTCGAGTCCGGCCAGGAAGATCATGCGCCCCGAGAAGGGAGGACGGATCTGGAACACCGGGCCGTACTCCTCCGCGAGGTTCCCGAAGAGCGCGTTCAGGTTGCCGTCTCGGACATGCGGGTTGCGCAGCAGCCTGGACAGCGAAACCGTCGGGATTTTCTTGGCGAGAGCAGCATGTCCACGGATCGGGCCGACGAGGCTCTCGGAGACCGCATCGGCGATGGACCGGCCGATCAGGTCCAACTGGCAGATCAACTTTATGCGCTCCTCCGCCACTTCATCAAGTTCGAAAATCAGGCGAAAGACATCGCAGGTGTTGACGAGGCACACGATGACGACGTCTCTCGGTTCGGGAATCTCGTCGGTGAAGATGAGATTGCCGATGCGCGCCTTGATGAACTGGTCGGTCGCGCCTTCCTCGGACATGCCGTACCGTTGTCCATGCATGACAGAGGGAGCCAGCGTCCAGAATTCGCCTTCGTGGTGTTGGAGGATCCCCCGTTCAACCAGGCGCTCCAGAGTCAGGTCGACGATCGACTCCGCGCGGGGGGCGAGCCGTTCGATCCAGTACCGGGCATTGTGTTGGCCCGGTTCGTCCGCGATCTCCTTCAGGATGGGGTCCAGGACGGGATCGCCGGTTTCGGCCCGGTCCACCACGTACAGGGATGTCAAATCCGAGTCGAGCCGCGACCGGAAGGAGAGTTCCGCCAGCACTCCGCCGACGACGGCGCAGTTCAGCCGCCAGCCGGGTACCTGATGGAAGTAGCCACCCTTCTCGTCGATGAGCATCAGGATGAGCTCGTCGGTGAGGCTCAGGTATTCGGCCTTCAAGCTCTCCGCCGTGTCATTCATCGGTTCTCTCCTTGCCGCATCCGACGCGCACTATCCGGCGCTCGCGGTCGAAGAACGCCGCGACGGCGTCAAATGCAGATGCAGCGCGCATAGCGCCGGAACAACCATCATGAGTATAGCCGTGGTGAAGATAATCCCGAAACCGAGCGACGCGGCGAACGGTCTCAGGAACTGGGCCTGAATGGCGCGCTCCAGGATCAGCGGCGTGAAGCCCAGGAACGTGGTCAGGGAAGTGAGCATGATCGGACGAAAGCGCCCCTTGGCGCCCTCGACGATCGCGGTTCTCGGCGAGGCGCCTTCCCCGAGTTTCTGATCGATGAAGTCGATCATGACCAGGGAATCGTTCACCACCACCCCGCTGAGACCGAAGATCCCCATGAAGGACACGGCGCTCAGGGCGACTCCCAGGATCCAGTGGCCCAGGATCACGCCGATGAACCCGAAGGGGATCACGGCCATGATGATGAACGGCTTGGTATAGGAACGGAGGGGGATGGCGAGGAGCGCAAAGATCAGGATCAGGGCGACCACGAACCCGCGGTACAGGGCGTCGATGGACTCCAGTTGCTGCTGCTGTTCGCCCCCGAACGTGTATGTCAGGTCGGGGTGCGCCGCGGTCAGGTCCGCGAGGATGGAACCGGCCAGGATCTCGTTGGCCTGGTCGCCCGAGATCACCGAGGCGTCCACGTCGGCGGTGACGGTGACGACGCGGTGGCCGTCCCTGCGCCGCAGCGCCGACGGCGACTCGCCCATGTCCAGCGAGGCCACACTGATGATCGGCACCTTGTCCCCGCCCGGCGTACGGAGCAGGTAGCCTTCGACATCGGTAATCGAGTTCCGCTCTTCCGCGGGCAGCCGAACGTAGGCTCGCACCTCTTCCCGGCCGCGCTGCACCCGGACGGCCTCTGCGCCGAAGAACGCGGCTCTCGCCTGTCCGGCCAACTCCTGCACGGTGAGACCGAGGGTCCTTGCCTCGGGCCGCAACGCCAGCTGAACTTCCGGGATGCCCGGGACGTGATCCGACCGTATGTCGTAGACGCCTCCCACGCCGCGGAGCCCGTCGACCACCGAGTCGGCGATCCGGCCGAGGAGCTCCGGGTCCGGATGGGACAGTACGGCCTCGACCGGGTTCCCCAGGGTGAAGATCTCGCCGCTGAAGGTGATGCCGCGCACGTACGGCGGCACTCCCACCTCCTCCCGCCACGCCTGCACGACTTCTCCGGTGGAGATCCGCCTCTGCTGCGCAGCGAGGAGTTTGAATTCGATGGTGGCGATATTGGCCTGCGGATTGAGGGTGGGAAGCGGGTTGAGTCCGCCCGCGATTCTCGATCCCAGTCCCACGGTCACCGTGACACCCGACAGCAGCGGTGGCGCGTCTTCAGGCCGGCTGCGAGAGAGTCGTTCGATGACCCGGTGGCCCGCAGCCTCCAGCTCCCGCGCCACTTCGTACGTTCTCGGAGCGGTGGTCCCATCGGGCATCTCCAACACGGCCGTCACCAGATCACCCTCCACGTCGTCGGCAAGCGTGGTGGGGACGATGCCCGCAGGTAACAGGGAGATGCTCAGCACGAGCATTCCAACCGCCCCCGACATCGTCACCCCGGGCCGGGCCGTGGCAAACCGCAGGGCCCGGTCCAGGGGTCCCTGCACGAACCGCTGCAACTGGACGTCGACACGGCTCTGGAGTCCCGAGAAGAACCGGTCGAAGGCATTGCCCGGCACCCATTCCGGCCCGGGCAGGTGCGACAGGTGGTTGGGCAGAACGAACAGCGATTCCACCAGAGAAACCAGCAGCATGGCGATCATGATGATCGGCAGGGCCCGCCATACGTCACCGACGCCGCCCGGGATGAACAGCAACGGGACGAAGGCCACCGCCGAAGTCAGGACCGCGAACGTCAACGGCACCTTGATCCGCCGGACGCCGCGTATCGCGGCCGCGACCCCGGGGGTTCCCTGATTGCGTTCGTTTTGAATGCACTCGGCCACCACGATGGCGTCGTCAACGATGATCCCGATGGCGAGGACAAAGGAGAAGAGGCTGATGGTGTTGATCGCCACGTCGAGTGCCATCATGACGGCGAGGGCGCCTATGCCCGAAACGGCGAGGCCCACGGCAACCCATACGGCAAGCCGAACCTGGAGAAACAGGCTGAGTGCGATCAACACCAGCAACAAGCCCAGGATTCCGTTCTTCAGAAGAAGATCGGCGCGTTCCTTGTAGGCCTGGGATTCGTCGTTCCACATGGTGATCCCCACGCCGTCCGGCAAACCCGGGATCACCTCGTTCGCCAGGTGCTCGCGGACCGTTGTGGCCACATCCATCACATGCTCGCCACCGGCCCGATAGACCTCGACGAATGCGGCAGGCTGGTCCCGATGACGGACGATCAGGTCTGCCTCCTGGAACCCGTCGCGGACGTCGGCGATGTCGCCGAGGCGCACGAGCGTGCCGTCGGGGCCGCTGAGAAGGACGATCTCCTCGAAGTCCTGCTGGTCGTAGTTCTGCCCGAGGGTCCGCACTCGAACCTGGGACTGCCGGGTATCGATGCTGCCGGCCGACAAGTCGAGCGAACTGCGGCGGATCGCGCCGGCAATGTCGGTAAGCGTGAGTCCCAGGGCACTCAGCCGGTGAAGCGGCACCTCGATCGAAATCTCGTAGTTCCGGACCCCGCTGACCCCGACCTGGGAGACGGAGGGTAGCGCGGTAAGGTCGTCCTCGATCCGATGCGCCAGTTCCTTCAGCGAGCGCTCGGAGATGTCGCCGTGGACGATAAACCGCATCATGCTGAAGCGGTTGTCCATCTCGTGGAACCGGGGACGTTCGGCACCGGCCGGGAAGGACTCGATACGATTGACTGCAGATTCTATATCGTCCAATGCCCGGTCCATGTCCGTACGGGAATCCATCTGGACCCGCACGGAGGCTATGCCCGGAGCCGCTACGGATTTGACCGCCTTCACGTCATCGAGCCCGCTGACCTGATCCTCGATCTTGACGACGATCGACTCCTCGATCTCCTCCGGCGTGGCGCCGGGATACGCCATCGAGACTTCGATGTGGTAGAAGGGGGTTATGGGCCACGCTTCCCGCTCGAGGCCGGTCAGGGACACGAGTCCGGCCGCAACGATGCCCATCATCAGGAGATTGGCCGCGATGCCGTTGCCGGCCATGTAGGCGAGCGGGCCGGACCGCTCGCCGCGGTCGCCTGCTGCGGAACCCGTGTAGGGATTCATCAAACCGGGTCGGTTCCGGTCTGGACGCGCATCACATCGGTGGCGCACTTACCCGGTTGCAACGCCAGGACGAGGGAGAGAGCTACGGTCGCCGTGGTCCCGAGGTCGATGGCGCCGATCGCGGCGAGACTGCTGTTGCGCATGACAGTTCACTCCCCGGAAGTCAACCTACGCTAGCCCTCCAAACCTCCACTTGATTGTGGAGGGGCCGACATGTGGCGTCAACCTGCCCGAGCTTGCGCGCATCCATTGTCAGCCGCGCGGGCACCCGGAAGAGCCACAAGCGGATCCGCGCGGGCTGGGCCGTCCGCGAGGCCGCCTGACGAAGCAGTCCGGGGTCCGTACTGACAACTGCGGTTTACAAAATGTCAACTGCGATTCACAAGACGCATGTTCCTGTTCATCACCGGATCCCCGTCAGCTCCCGGCTGAGCTCCTTGAGCCGGGCGCGCGCCTCCGGGTCGTAGGCCTGGGCGTTGGCGCGGGTCGGCCTCAGACCGCTGAAGTACTGTCCGCTCTCGAAGTCGTCGGAATCGACCACCTGCATGACCGCGTCGGCCCCCTCCGCGATGGTGGCGCGTGGCGTGGCGCCCAGCCGCAGGACCATGCCCGTCGGCATGTAGGTCGCCGGATGTAGCGAGCCGACCACGATGCCGGTCCCCGTCAGCTCCTCGGCCAGATCGTGGGTGAACATGATCTGCGCGAGCTTGCTCTGGGCGTAGGCGCGGCGCCCGCTGAAGTTGTTCTCGATCATCACGTCGTCGAAGTCGATCGGGGTCTGGGCGCCGGACGACACGTTCACGATCCGCGAGGGGGTGCTGGACAGCAAGCGCGGCATGAGCATGTGGGTGAGCAGGAAGGTGGAGAGGTAGTTGACCTGGAAGCGGTACTCGTGCCCGTCCTCGCTGAGCAGCCGCTCGTTCGGGGCCGAGCCGAAACCGGCGTTGTTGATGAGGATGTCGAGGCGGTCGTAGTCGGCCAGCAGCCTCTCGGCGAAGGCGCGGGTCTCGGCGAAGGAGGCGAAGTCGGCGCGGTAGAAACGGGCGCTGCCGGGGCCCGCCGCGTTGATGGAGTCCACCACTTCCGCGCCCCGCTCCACGTTGCGCCCGTGGACGATGACATGGTCGCCGCGGGCACCCAGGCGGAAGGCGAGTTCGCGGCCGAGGCCCGAGGTGGAGCCGGTGACCAGCGCGACCTGCTGGCCGGGCTGCGGGGTGGCCTGGGCGAGGGCGGGGGACGGGAACAGGGTGGGGAGGATGAGCGCCGTGATGGTCGCGGCGAGGAGTCCGTGGGTGAATCCGCGCGAGCGGGGATTCCGCCGGACGCGGGCTCGTGGGAGGCAGGGGGTTCGGAGCATGGTGGTTTTCATGGTGCCGTGATCCTTCGGTCGTAGTCGCGTTCGCTGGAAAGTAGACCGGGAAGTCGGTGTCGTGACAGGTGGGCGGGGCTTTCCGACCACGACAGTCGTCCACTACGGCCGGACCAGGCTACATTCCCACTGCGCCGCACGGCGACTGTCCACTCACGATGACATTATGGAAAGCGCGGTTTACATTCTCGAATTCCTGGACCCGGCCCGCCAGGGGTCGGCGCACCGGGAATGAGAAAGGGGGAAGACGATGCGCGTGTGTGCGATTGTCCTGCTGGCCCTCGTTGCCGAGGCATGTGGTTGCACCGACCTGCTCACCTACGGCGTCCACGTGACGGTGCGGGACGCGCAGACGGGCGACACGCTCACTGCGACGGTCACCGGAACGATCACCGATGGTCGTTACAGCGAAGCCATGGAAGTCGAGCGCGATGGGGTCCTCGTCGGGGCCGGGAACCGCGCCGGAACCTACGATGTGGAGATTCGCGCCGACGGCTACCAGACCTGGACATTGGATGATGTGAAGGTGAAGCAGGACTTCCCGTTCTGTCCCCAGGTGGAGACGGTCCGGCTGGAGGCCGAATTGGTGCCCCTGTCGACGGCCGAGCCGCTCACCGACTTGCCGGCGCCGCTTCCGGCGCGACACCCGGTTCCAGACCCGGGATGCTGACAGCCGGACGCGCGAACCCACCATTGGAGAACCGTCCATGTGGGCATTGGAGGCGCGTCCATGTGGTCATTGGAGGTCAGGAGACGACCGGGTGGGCGGATCGCTTGCCGGTTGCGGACATGGCCCCCCGCGCCCATATCCATTTGACGACCACGACACCAGGAGAATGGGCTAGACGGCATGATCGAATGGCTCGGCATCGGCCACCTCTTCGAGCTTTCCCGAGCGGAAGCGATCGTGGGCTTCTTCACCCCGCTGGCGATCTTCGCCGTGTTCTTCGTGGTGCAACTCCTGCTGCCGGGGAGACGAGTGACGGGCTACGTCATCGATCCGGAGACGGGCAGTCCCCGCAGCTACCGGCTGAACGGGATTCTGGTGTTCGCGATCGCGGTGGCCGTGTGGGCGCTCGAACTCACCGGGATGCCGCGCGACTGGTTCTACCGGTCATCGATCTACGCGGTGGCCGGCGGCACGGTCTTCGCCACCATCTTCTCGATCCTCGCGGTCTTCACCCGGCCGGAACACAAGGGAAAGAGTCCCCTGCGGGCGCTGTGGGACGGGCGCGCCCTGGAGCTGCAGTTCTTCAACCACCGCTTCGACACGAAGATGTACCTCTATGTCGTCGGGGGGACGATGCTGTCGCTCAACGCCATGTCCGGGGCCGCGTACCACTACGGACTCTTCGGCGAAGCCTCCAATCCGGGCGTCTTCCTATTCGCCGCGTTCCTCACCTTCTACGTCCTCGACTATTTCGTGTTCGAGCGCGTCCAGCTGTACACCTACGACGTCATCCACGAGCATCTCGGCTTCAAGCTGATCTGGGGCGGCCTCATCGTCTATGGATGGCTCTACATCCTCCCGCTCTGGGGACTGGCCGTCCACCCGGACCCGGGTTTCGCCGCGCCCTGGAATCACGTCTGGCTCATCGGCACGCCCGCGCTCTTCCTGGTCGGGTGGGGGATCACGCGCGGCGCCAACATGCAGAAGTACACCTTCAAGCGATGGCCCGACCGCAAGTTCCTCGGGCTGATCGAACCCGAGTACATCGAGGCCGGCGACCGCAGGATCCTGTGCAGCGGCCTGTGGGGCGTGGCCCGCCACTTCAACTACCTGGGCGAGGGGTTCTTCGCCCTTTCGATCGCGCTGGTCTTCGGCCATTTCTCCAATCCGTGGGCGTGGACGTACTTCGTCTTCATCGTCGGGCTGTTCATCTCTCGCCAGCGGTTTGACGACCGGCTCTGTGCCGAGAAGTACGGGGCCGAGAAGTGGGCCGAGTACCGGGCGCGGGTGAAGTGGCGGATCATTCCCGGGGTCTATTGACGGGCCATGTTCCCCCGCGCGAGGCACGGCTGGATCGAGGTCGTTTCCGGCGTCATGTTCAGCGGCAAGTCCGAAGAGCTCATCCGGCGGGTGCGCCGCGCCCTAATCGCCGGCCGCCGCGTCCAGCTCTTCAAGTCCCACCTCGACGACCGCTACGGTGGCGAGTTCCGGATCTCGTCGCACGACGGGCGTCAGATCGACGCCGAGCCCGTCTCCAACGCCGTCCAGGTCGCCGAAAGGGTCAGCCCGGAGACCCAGGTCGTCGCGATAGACGAGGCCCAGTTCCTGGACGACGGCATCTGCGAGGTCGCCGACGCGCTGGCGGACGCGGGAATGCGCGTCATCGTGGCCGGCACCGACATGGACTTCCGCGGCGAGCCCTTCGGTCCCATGGGGCTCCTCCTGGCGCGCGCCGAACGGATCGACAAGCTGAGCGCGATCTGCGTGGTGTGCGGCGATCCGGCGACGCGGAACCAGCGTCTCATCGACGGGGAGCCTGCACCCGCGGAGGGGCCGACGATCCAGGTGGGAGGCGCGGAGAGCTACGAGGCACGGTGCCGGCGGTGTCACAAGGTGCCGAAGCGGGACCGGGCGCAGGGGGAGTTGGTGCTGGGGGGGACGGAGGGGCCGAGAGGTCGTACAGGCTGAGAAGGACCCTCTGGCTCGCTGCCTGTTGCGCGACTATCTGTCAACTGTCGTTGACATAGTGTAAACTAAAGTTGACATGATGGCGTACGGTCAGGCGGGAACTCCCGGATCAGTGTCCCTCCGACAGGCCCTCAACCCACGCCGTCCAGGCATCGACATCCGTCCCGAAATCCTCACCGCTCGCGGCTCTCAGGAAGGCCAGCGCCGGCACCCGGGTAGGCTGATGCTCGGCTCCGGCGTGCGCGAGGAGCAGATCCGGACTCTCGCGAATCAACGATCGTGCGAACGCCGGATCGATGTCAGTGACGACCAGGATTCTCAGGATGTTGTTGAACGCGAACGGGTTCGTGCCCGCGAGGAGCGCCTGCAGAGGAGCGGGAACCGCGGACCAATCGAAGGGACCCGGTTCCTGGGTGATCACGCCGTCGAAGATGCGCACGGCCGTGCCCCGGACCCGCGCGTGAGAATCGGTCATCGCACCCACCAGAGCGTGCCACGACGTGTCGTCGTCCATGAAGTTGGCCAGCACCAGGGCCGCGGTCACCCGCGCCAGCCACGCCGAGTCCCTGGCAAGCACTTCGTGGGCGAGGCGGCGGTCCTCTTCGCCGTTCGCGCGGCCGACCAGATCCCTTATCTGATCGAGCGCATCCGGATCGGCACCGACCATCTCGGCAAACTTGCGCGGGTCTGCCCAGGGCCCACCGCGAGCGAGGAGCGTGAACGCCGCCGCATCGAGCGTCCCCATGTTCTCTCCGATCAGCGTCCTCAGTTCCTCCCAGGTCTCCGGCAGCGCGAGCGTCTCGCTTCCCACCGGACGGTAGCGTACGCGGCTGCTGTCCTCCACGCCCACCACGACCGTGTACCGCTCACTGTCGGCGGAGAAGCTGTTCATGTAGCCGAAGGCCGCGGCTTCGGCGAATCCGAGATCCATCTTCATGACGGCGGCACAGGCGTGAAACGGTCGGTCGGGATCGAGCTCCCGGATGGCGTCGAAGAGTTTCTGGGCCGTCCACTGCTGCAGCCCGATGAATTCGACGGGACCCTGCGGTCCGGCAATGACCTGGCCCGTGCCCGGGGCCGCCGTCAACCCCGCCAGTACGAACATTCCCGCTGCCAAGCGCAGGATCTTCATGGGACTCGCTCCTTTCCAGCCAGCCGTCTGTTTGTCCACCATCGATTGTGCGATCAACCTGTACGAAGCGCCTCGCAGGGGACCCGCGACATCAAGGCGGTTCCATGACATTATAGACTACTGTCTGTTCCTTTGGGGAGGCCTGGGCCTCCCAGGATGCATACGAGGTCCTTCCGAAGCGAGAGCGGGAGAATGACGATGCCGGACCGAAGCTACTTCATCCTCGTTGTGACGGCAGGGATCGCGGCGTGTGGCGGCGATACCACGACGACAACCGCCGACGTCCCCGTCCAGGTCGCGGACAGCGCGGGCGTGCGGATCGTCAGCTACGCGCACACGCCGACCACCCCGCCCGTCTTCCGCCTTTCCGCAGAACCCAGGTACCGCCACGGCGCCAGCCCGGGAGACTACGCCATCCAGGAGATCAGCGCCGGTCGCCTCCTACCGGACGGCCGCGCGGTCGTCTACGACCAGTGGAACGTCGAGCTGGTCGGGCTGGGGCAGGACGGCGCGCCGTACCAAGTGCTGGCCGCGGAAGGTGAGGGGCCGGGGGATGTGGGTCACATCAATGCGCTGTTCGTGCCAGGTCTGGACAGTATCCTGGCGGCTGACCTCAACCTCGGGCGGATGACGCTCTTCGCCGGAGACTCGGTCGTGCGCGCCACGAACGTCCGCATCCCGACCTACCTCGGCGTGAAGGGAATCGGGTCATCCGGCGAGTTGCTGCTGGCCACTCGCTGGGGCCCGTCGGATTTCGACCAGGCATGGCTCGCCGGGCACATGGTCCGGTTCGACGTGCGGACCGGCGCCGCGGACACGGTCGCTTCGTACGATTTCATGCCGCGCATCCCGCCGGGGCTCGAGTGGGATCCGATCCGCGCTGTCGGCGAGGTCGCGGTCGCTAACGGGCGGTTTGTCCATGTCAGGACCGACAGGGCGGAAGTTGCCTGGTATCTGCCGGACGGGAGCCTGATTCAGATCGTGCGATGGCCGGCCGAGCCCACTCTCCTGACCGAGCGGCTGCTGGAACCCATCGAGGCCGAGCACCGAAAGAGCGTCCGCATGCACGACCCCGATCTTCCGGATGCTCGCGTCGCAGAGGTTGCGCGGGCGAACATGGCCGCCTATCGCGCCAGCATCGGCCGGCCGCTGCCGCTCTTCAGCTCCCCCCTGGCCGACGACGAGGGGAGGGTGTGGCTGCCTTCCTACCAGGCAGGGGGAGAGCTGACCGCCGTGCCGCCGTATCTGGTGATCGGGCCGGATGGCGTGTGGCTGGGGACGGTGGAGGCGCCGCCCGGGTTCCGGATTCTGGATGTGGCCGGTGGACTGGTGCTCGGGGTGGAGTTGGACGAGGTGGATGTCGAGAGTGTGGTGGTGTACGAGTTGGTGGATACCGCTTCGCGGCGACGACGACCTCCGGGTCGATGGCGATTGTGAGCTTCTGCTTCATGGGTGCTCCACCGGCACGATCCTCGCGAGGACGACGTAGGGCACGTCCAGCTCGTCGCTTACCACCGCCAGGAACGTGTCGCCCACGACGACCGGCGGCAGCCAGCGGTACACACCGAGGTTGCCGGCGGTCACCGTTCCCAGGTAGGAGCCATCGCTCGCCAGCACATCGTAGTCAGTCCCCCCGCTCAGGTTCGGAATCGCGACCCAGACGTTCCCCTCCGCCGATGTGAAGATGGATTGCAGCGCCGGTTTCACGTCGGGGATCCGGGACCAGTCCATCTCCGTCGTTACGCCCGATTCCCTGAGATTCTCCCGGATTACGGCGATCGCCGAATCGCGCTCCGCCGCGGTGACCGGCACGGGGGGACGCTCAGTGACGACAATCAGGGTCGTGTCCCCGCCGGGTGCGTGCTTTCCTATGCGGTAACCCGGGTCGGCCATCGTTCCGAACCAGCGCTCGCCGTTGCGATCCATGTGCGAGGTGCCTCCCGGATAGAAAGGAATCCGCATCAAGCCGTACCCTCCCCCGGGCGTTTCGTAGTAGAAGGCCCCCGGACTGTCTTCGGGGTCCGTCCGCCCTCCCTCGTCTTCCTCCGCGGAGAAGATCGAATCGATCTGGGTCATCGTGGAATCGTAGACCCGCAGCATCGGTCGGAAGTCCTGGCGCGACATCGATTGCTTCAGGATGTGGCCGCGATCGGTCATGGTGCCTGCCCAGATGAACCCCCGAACCATGTATTGGTAGCGAAAGGACTCCACGAACCCGTCGACCGGGTCAAAGACCGACATGCGCGCGCCGCGAGGATCCGCCGCCCAGATGCGCCCCTGGGGGTCCAGCATGAGCCCGGTTGCGTCGACGAATTCGCCGGGCCCCTCGCCCGGGCGGCCGTGCGTCGCGACGTGTGACCCGTCCGCCCCGAAGACGCGAATCTCCTGAGCCTGCGAGTCCAGAACGGCGAACCCGCCTCCGGGGAGCGCAACCAGGCCCTTCAGTGCCGCGAAGGATTCCGGCCGGCCGCCCTCCAGGGAGCCGACGCGCAACTCCTCGACCAGCGTCAATGTCGGTGACGGGTTGGCTGAGGGCGTATTGGTTACGAGGATCGCTCCGGAGGGGAGCGTCTCCCGGACGGTGCTCCAGTTGGAGGGGGGACCCGAGGATTCGCAGGCGGTGCTGGCGACCAGGATGGCGGCGAAAAAGGGGATCGCGGTCGGAAGGGGGGTTCTGATCGCGGCTTTCATGGTGATTCTCGCTTTTCGTGCGCCGGGCGCGTCAATGGCCGGCCGGGAATGGGTTCGGTCGGTGTGTTCTTGGAGGGGTCAGCCCACCGGCATGGTTGCATATCCTGCCTCTACCTGCTCAACAGTTCTCAGCCCGGTTTCGTGCAAAGTCGCGGGCCGGATCGCAGCGGATTCTTCGCGGACTTGAGTTTGGTGCCTGGTTCGCTACGTTTTCCGCCACCATGAAGTCTCCACCCCCCACCCAGCCC
>VXOC01000143.1:0-17703 GCA_009840215.1 Gemmatimonadota bacterium
GGTGGGGGCGGGGGTGGCGGTCGAGGTGTGGGAGCCACGGCGGTCCCGCGATCACAGCGAACGGATGCTGCAGGCGATGGGTGTCGAAGTCATGGAGGCGGGGGTGGCCGGTGGGTGGTGCGTGCGGGTTCCGTCTCCGCCGTCCCGTCTGGGTCCCCTGGACATGGACGTGCCGGGGGATTTCTCTTCGGCGGCCTTCTTCCTGGCGTGGGCGGCGTTGTCCGGCCGCCGTGAGCCGCTGACGGTGCGCGGGGTCGGCCTGAACAGGACCCGGACCGGCCTCCTCGCGGTGCTGGAGCGTATGGGGGCGCGCCTGGAGGTCGTGCCGCGCGAGACCGCGGGGGGTGAGCGCGTGGGCGACCTCACGGTGCGTGCACGGGCGACGCCTCTGCGGGCCGTCGAAGTGGGAGGGGACAGGATTCCGGGAATGATCGACGAGGTCCCGATCCTGGCCGTGCTGGCGGCACGGGCCGAGGGCGTGACGCGAATCACCGGTGCGGCGGAGCTGCGGGTCAAGGAGTCGGACCGGCTGGAGGCGCTCGCGACGAACCTGCGACGGGTCGGCGTGACGGCCGATGAGCTTCCCGACGGGCTGGAGATCGAGGGGACGGACCGCCCGCTCTCGGGGCTCGTCGAGTCGTTCCACGACCACCGGATCGCGATGGCGTTCGGTGTCCTCGGCGCCACGCCGGGGTGCGACGCCAGGGTGGACGACCCGGGGGTGACCGACGTGAGCTTCCCGGGCTTCTGGAGTCTGCTGGCGGGGCTGGGAGACCGAAGGTGAGCGGCCCGCCTACCGGTCGGCCCCCGGAGTCGGGGCGCGAAGGGTCTCCCGGCAGTGCCGGAAGCCGCTGTCTGGTTGTCGCGATCGACGGATCCGCAGGTTCGGGAAAGTCCACCACGGCCGCCGCCGCCGCGGCCCGGCTGGGTTTCCGCCATCTCGATTCGGGTGCGATCTATCGTGCCGTCACGCGGGCGCTGCTCGATGCCGGATTGAGCGGGGCCGCGCTGGACGCCGTGACACCGGACGAACTCGCGGCGCTGGCAGTCGATGTCAGGTGGACGGAGCAGGACATGCAGGTCCGAACCGGGGGGAAGCCGGTCCCGGAGCAGGCTCTGCGCTCGGAACGCGTCACAGCCGCCGTGTCGCAGGTCGCCGCCATCCCGGCGGTGCGTGCCCATCTTCTGGAGCTCCAGCGCACCGCCGCCCGGGGGCCCGGACTCGTCGCCGAGGGCCGGGACATGGGTACGGTCGTTTTTCCCGAAGCCGAGGTGAAGGTCTTTCTGGACGCCCATCCGCGGGAGCGCGCCCGCCGGCGTCTCCTGCAGCGGGGTATCCGGCCCGATGACGCGGAGATCGAGGCCGAGGCGGTCCTCCTCACCCGGCGTGATCAGCGCGACGCTTCCAGGTCCGTTGCGCCGTTCCTGCAAGCGGGAGACGCGGTCCTGCTCGATACGACAGCTCTCGACCCGGCCGCCCAGACCGACGCGATCGTGCGCCTTGTGGAGGCCGCCCGCGGAAGCGGTTAGGCCGTCGACCAGCGGTGAGCGCCCTTGCGCCGCCCGCCAACCCGGGATGGTCATCTGATCCGAAGTTGGGCTCATTCCCCGGCGGAAACCGGAATCCCGTTCAGGCTCATTCCCCGTTGGAAAAGACCCGGTGTCCCGTTTCTTCCGCCATTTGACTAGATTGAAAGACTGTACCCGTTAACCGCGGTGGGTGCCACGCCCGCCTGCGCGACAATGCAGTGGACGAAAGCGGTCCCGGGTCATCCGCGGGCGATCCGGCCGCCGCACACTCACTCAACCCGGTTTCCCGCGCATTGCCCGCCAGACCGGCACCGATCCCTGGAGCGCCAGCCGCCTTGCTGGCGATGCGATCATGAACGAGAAGCAAGAACCCCTGCCGGGCGAAGATGGCCCGCTTTTGGCGACGGACTCCCAGCCCGCCAACCAGTCCCCCGCCGGCGACATTTCGCCGGAGCTGATCCACGATCCCTTCGGCGAGGAAATCCTCGACGTCTCCCGGGACGACTTCGAGGCCATGCTCAACGAGCACCGCACCGCCGGCGGCGATATACGCGAGGGACAGATCGTCCAGGCCAGGGTGCTGCGAATCACCGAGGCCACCGTCATCCTCGAGTTCGGTTTCAAGAGCGAGGGTGCCGTCCCGCTCGACGAGTTCAAGGAGCCGGACGAGATCGAGGCCGGCCAGGAAGTGGAAGTCCTCCTCGAGAGCCTCGAGGACGAAGACGGGGTGGTGGTCCTTTCGAAGAAGAAGGCGGACTTCCTGCGCGTCTGGGAGCTGATCAAGGACGCCTACGAGAACGACCGGCCGGTCAAGGGGTTGCTGACCCGCAAGATCAAGGGCGGCGTGACCGTCGACATCATGGGTGTCGACGCCTTCCTCCCCGGTTCGCAGATCGCGCTGAGACGGGTCCCAAACATCGAGGACCTGATCGGCGAGAGCTACGAGTTCATGATCATCAAGCTCAACAAGCGCCGCCGCAACATCGTGGTGTCGCGCCGGGTGATCCTCGAACGCGAGCGGAAGAAGAAGCGCACCACCCTGGTCAAGGAGCTTCTGAACGGACAGGTGCGCGAAGGCGTGGTGAAGAACATCACCGACTTCGGCGCCTTCATCGATCTGGGCGGTCTGGACGGACTGCTCCACATCACGGACATGTCCTGGGGCCGCGTCGGCCATCCTTCCGAGGTGGTGACGATCGGGAGCCGCCTCGACGTCAAGGTGCTGGACATCGACTGGGACCGGGAGCGCATCTCGCTGGGGCTCAAGCAGCTGCTGCCGTACCCGTGGACCGACATCGAGGACCGCTATCCCGTCGGCGCGAGGGTGCGCGGCAAGGTCGTGTCGATCACCAACTACGGCGCCTTCGTAGAGCTGCAGAAGGGGGTGGAGGGACTCGTCCACATCTCCGAGATGTCCTGGACCCGCAACGTCCGGCACCCGTCCAAGCTCGTGTCGATCGGCGACGAGATCGAAACCGTGGTCCTGAAGGTCGATCCCACCGACGAGAAGATCTCTCTTGGCATGAAGCAGATCGAGGAGGATCCCTGGCTCGCGCTGCCGCTGAAGTATCCCACCGGAACGCGCCTGAGCGGTACCGTGCGCAACCTGACCTCCTTCGGCGCCTTCGTCGAGATCGAGGCGGGGATCGACGGCCTCGTCCACGTCTCGGACATGAGCTGGACGCGGCGCGTGGAACATCCCTCGGAAGTGGTGCAGAAGGGGATGGAAGTCGAGGTGATGGTCCTGGACGTCGACTCGGACAACAAGCGGATCTCACTGGGCATCAAGCAGTTGCAAGACGATCCGTGGCCAGACCTCGTGACCCGGTTCACGAAGGGCTATGAAGTGGACGGACGCGTGGCACGGCTGCAGGACAAGGGCGTGGTCATGGAACTGGAGGATGGGGTGGAGGGCTTCGTTCCGGGATCGCACGCGGCGGTGCCCGCAGATTCGCTTGGGGACTACTACCAGGCCGGCGACAGCGTGTCGCTGAGGGTGATCGCGTCCGACGCCTCGGACCGGCGGATCGTGCTTGAGGTCGTGAGCGCGCCGGAGCGGCGGAGGGCGGAGGAGCCCCAGGCCGAGACGGATGAGGGCGGGTTGGAAGGCGAGCCCGAGGCAGCCGCCGACAAACCGGAGGCAGCCGCGGACGAGGCCGAGGCAGCCGCGGACGAGGCCGAGCCAGCCGCGGACGAGGCCGAGCCAGCCGCGGACGAGGCCGAGCTAGCCGCAGACGAACCCGAAGCCGCCGCCGACGAACCGGAAGTAGCCGCAGACGAACCCGAGGCACGCGCGGACGAGCCCCCGGAGGCGGCAGACGAATCCGAAGATGCTCCTGACGAGCCCGGAGCTGACGAGGTCGACCCCGAAGCGGCGGAGGATGCCCCCGAAGCGGTGGCGGACGACTCGGTGGAGGCTGAGGACAATCCCCAGGCCGGAGCCGACGAACCGGTGGCGGCTGAGGAGGAACCCGAAGACGCGGAGGACGCGCCCGGGGCGGTCGAGGAAGCGGCGGGCGAGGAAAAGGACCCCTCAGACGAGTAACAGCCTGTGGTGAGACCCTGCGCAGCGGTGGAGAGAACCAGCGTCGCATCCGGTGCGGCCATTCGCGGCGCGGGCCTTGCCGGCGCGGCTCCCCGGCGGTCCCGGTTTCCGGGGGGATTCGTCCGGGGACTGCCCGGCTCCGCGATGATCGTCCTGGTCTACGCCTGCTCGACGGGTGCGGGGAACACGGCGGCGTCCAATGGTCTGCGCGCTGGAGCCGGGCCGGTAGTCGTCGACAGCGTGCCGGATATCGTTGAGGCCGAAACGGCCGAAGCGGATGTCCGGGATGCGGGCGACACGATTGCCGAAGGACCGCCCTCGGCCGGCCTGCTCATCGGGGCCGTGCTTCCGGTCTCGGGTTCGCCGTCCAACCGGCAGTATGCGCGTCGCTTCATCGAGGGCCTGGAGGTTGGCGCGGTGCTGGCCCGGCAGGCCGGTGTCGACGTCGAAATCGTGATCGAAGACAACCTGGGGACGGCGTCCGGCAGCGCTCGCGGCGTCGACGCGCTCCTCGACCGGGGTGCGTTGGCCATCATCGGTCCCCTCGATGCGGACAACATGCGAGCGGCGGTCAGGGCCGCGCCGCGCGATCTGGCCTTCTTTTCGCCCACGGCCAGGCAGCTCCCCTACGGCCGCAGGGGCGTGTACAGCGTGGCCGCCGGCGACCCCGCGGCCGGGCGCACGCTGGCCCGGGCTCTATGGGATCTGGGCTACGCGGATGCCGTCATCATACACCCGCGCAGTTCGCGCGAGAGCGTCGAGATGGACGCCTTCCGGCTGGCTTTCCTGTCGCTGGGCGGTTTCATCGCGCGGCGGATCCGGTACACCCCCGGAGAGACGACCTTCGAGAACTACCTGACCCAGGCGAAGGCCCTGGAGCCGTCGGTACTGGTCGTCGCGGCCCCTCCCGCCGATGTCGAGTTGCTCGCGCCCCAGATCGCATTCTTCGGGCTGGACGAGATCGAAGTGCAGGTCGCCGGCACGGCCGGGTGGACCGACCCGCTGGTGGTCGAAGGAGTCGCCGCCCGCCACACCGACAGCGTCATCGCCCTGAGCACGACACCGTCCGGGGAGGTGCGGGAACCACCGCCGGAGTTCGTCGGCGCGTACGAGTCGCTCTTCCAGCGTTCCCTCAACAGCACGATCCCCGCGGCCGGCTTCGACCTGCTGCGCATGGCGTTGAATGCGCACCGCGAAGGAGCGCTCACCGCCGGGGAGGTGATCGCCACCCTGGAGGAGCTGGATCCCTTCGAAGGCGTTACCGGCACCTATTCCTTCACCGATGGCCGCCTCACACGACAGTTCTACCCGGTCCGGATCCTCGGAGGCGCCCTCCACCCGCTCACAGCGGATTCCACCCTGATCCCGGCGTTGCGGTGAGCCGTTCGCACGTGAAGGGTACCCGATGACGATGAAGTCGGCGCTGGAGCGGCTGGCGGCGCTCAGGCGCGAAGCTTCTCTGGGCGGGGGCGAAGCGCGTCTGAAGGCGCAGCACGGGCGGGGCAAGCTGGGTGCGCGCGAACGGGTGGACCTCCTGCTCGACGAGGGATCGTTCGTCGAACTGGACCGGTTCGTGACCCACCGCTCGACCGACTTCGGGCTCGCTTCCAGGAAGTTCCTGGGCGACGGGGTGGTCACCGGCTACGGCACGATTCTGGGCCGCCTCGTCTACGTCTTCTCGCAGGACTTCACCGTCTTCGGCGGGTCGCTCAGCGAGGCGCACGCGGAGAAGATCGTCAAGGTGCAGGAGATGGCCCTCAAGAACGGGGCGCCGCTCATCGGCCTCAACGATTCGGGCGGGGCTCGGATCCAGGAGGGCGTCGTGTCGCTGGGCGGGTACGCGGACATCTTCCTGCGCAACACCCTCGCCTCGGGGGTGATTCCGCAGATCAGCGTGATCATGGGGCCGTGCGCGGGTGGGGCCGTGTACTCTCCCGCCATCACCGACTTCGTCTACATGGTGCGGGGGACGAGCTTCATGTTCGTGACCGGGCCCGGGGTCGTGAAGACGGTGACCCAGGAGGACGTCGACATGGAGGGGCTGGGGGGTGCCGACGTGCACGCGGAGACCTCGGGCGTTGCGCATTTCGCGCACGACAGCGAGGCGGAGAGTCTGGACAGCGTGCGCACGCTCCTGCGATTCATCCCGCAGAACAACTCCGAGCGTCCTCCAGCGGGCGCGGACGACGATCCGCACGATCGCCGCAGCGAGAAAATACTTGAACTGTTTCCCGACAAACCTAATCGCCCCTATGACATGCTTGACATCATCCGTGAGGTTGTCGATGAGGGTGACTTCTACGAGGTGCACGCCGGATTCGCCCGGAACCTGGTGACCGGGTTCGCACATCTGGGCGGACACGCGGTCGGCGTGGTGGCCAACCAGCCAGCCGTGCTTGCGGGAGTTCTGGACATCGATGCCTCCGACAAGGGGGCCCGCTTCGTGCGTTTCTGCGATGCCTTCAACATCCCCCTGGTGGTCTTCGAGGACGTGCCGGGGTTCCTTCCCGGCGTCGGGCAGGAGCACGGCGGCATCATCCGGCACGGGGCCAAGCTGCTGTACGCATTCTGCGAGGCGACTGTGCCCAAGGTCACGGTGATTACCCGCAAGGCCTACGGCGGCGCCTACGACGTCATGAATTCCAAGCACATCCGGGGCGACATCAACCTGGCCTGGCCATCGGCCGAGATCGCGGTCATGGGACCGAAGGGGGCCGTCGAGGTCCTCTTCCGCCGGGAGATCGCCGCGTCGGAGGACCCGGAAGCGGAGGCCGAGGCGAGAAGGGTCGAGTACCGGGAGAAGTTCGCACACCCCTACATCGCGGCTTCGCGGGGCTACGTGGACGACGTGATCGATCCGCGCGATACCCGGCCGCGGCTGGTCAGTGCGCTGGACATGCTCGTGGACAAGCGCGACGCGAACCCGCCGAAGAAGCACGGGAACATCCCTCTCTGATTCGGGAGTGGACCCGGTCGGGCCGATTCCGGGGGCCTGGAGGTCCCTCGCCGGCCGGAGTCGCCCACCGTTCGGCCCGTCCGGGCAACCGCTTGCAAACGGTCCGGCATCCTATCGTCAGCAAGAGCGGCAGTCCTCCGGTGAAATCGGGGGACCGCGAAACCCACAAGGGAGTCGGAGGATCAGCCGCCGGTTGAACGCCGTGCGGGCTTTCTCCACGGGCTCCAGGGAGACATGACAATGTCCAGAGCGATACAGGCAGCACGGACCGGGGGACTTGCAGGACTTGCGGCGCTGGTTTTCGTCACATTGCCGGTGCTGGTCCCGGCCGGCCAGGCGCAGGAGAGGGAGGAGGACCGCCGGACTTGGCGGGGGCTCTTCCGGATCGGGGCGGACGAATTGGAAGTCCGGCCCATGCTCGGCGTGCTGCTCGACAGCGGCCGCGACGACCTGGTGGCGGTCGTGGACGTACTTGACGGCAGTCCGGCGGAGGAAGCGGGGATCGTCGAAGGAGACATCATCCATTCGGTCAATGGCCACGAGCTCGACGAACCCCTGGCAAGCGCGGATGAGGGGGATCTGGATCCGGATCTTCCGTTGCCCGAGCAACGGCTGCGTGCCCTGATGAGCGAGGTGACCGAGGGGGAAACGGTGACTCTGGTGGTCGAGAGGGAGGGTGAACGGCTCACCCTGGCCGTGGTACCCGAGGTCCTGCCGCCTTACGCGGGGCTGTGGCCGGGTTCGCCCGAGACCTGGGAGCAGTGGCCCGAAGTGCGGGGATGGCTGCCCGATGAGTACGAGGCGCGACGCGACCGGATCCGTGAACTGTCCGAGCAGTTCCGCAACGAGTACCGTGCATACGAGCGGGCCCCGCCCGACACGCTGCGCCCCTACATGGACGCGATCCTTCCCGGAAGGTGGGACGTGCGCTGGGAGGGGAACCGGCTTGGGGCGCGCGGCAATCATGGGCTTGATCTGGTCGAGTTGAATCCCGGACTCGGGGCCTACTTCGGCACGGCCGAGGGGATCCTGGTCGCGGACGTCGAAGACGACTCGCCGCTGGGACTCCGGCCGGGCGATGTGGTGGCCGCGGTCGAGGGGCGGGTAGTCGACGACATCGACGAACTGTACCGGATTCTGGGCTCGTACAGGGCCGACGAAGAGATCGCTTTCCGGATCTTCAGAGATGGCGCGCAGACCACGGTGACGGGTACCATTAACTGATTCCCGACAGCCGGCTGGCGAATCGTCCGCTCCGCATGGGGGCGGAGACGCGCCGGCCCGCATAACCCCTCAGCCCGGCGCCTCGCCGCTTCCGGTGCCCGGTTGGCCCATCCACGGACTGCCAGCGTCTTGATCAAATCCGTACTTGTCGCCAACCGGGGCGAAATCGCGTTGCGGGTCATCCGCGGTGCCCGGGAACTCGGCATCCGCTCCATCGCGGTCTTCTCGGAACCGGACCGGCGTGCGCCCCACGTCCTTCACGCCGACGAAGCGTACCCGATCGGGCCGGCGCGGGCGGCGGACAGCTACCTGAACATCGACAGGCTGCTGGATGTGGCGCGCCGCGCCGGCGCTCACGCCGTGCATCCGGGGTACGGCTTCCTGGCCGAGCGCGCGGACTTCGCCGATGCCGTGACGGCTGCCGGGATCGTCTTCGTGGGCCCTGCGGCGGAGACGATCCGCGCCATGGGTGACAAGACCGAGGCACGCCGCCGCATGGAGGCCGCGGGGGTGCCGGTCGTTCCCGGGACGAGCGAGCCCCTGGCCTCGGCGCGTGAGGCGAGTGGTGTGGCGAATGAGGTGGGGTTCCCGGTCGTGCTGAAGGCCGCCGCGGGGGGTGGGGGGAAGGGGATGCGCGTGGTGAGGCGGCCCGAGGAGGTGCCGGGCGGGTTCAACGCGGCGATGCGGGAGGCCGAGGCCGCGTTCGGGGACGGCCGGGTTTACGTGGAGCGGTTCCTGGACCGGCCCCGTCACATCGAGGTGCAGCTCTTCGGGGACAGCCATGGGAACATCGTCCACCTCTACGAGCGCGAGTGCTCCATCCAGCGCCGCCACCAGAAGCTGATCGAGGAGGCGCCGTCCGCGCTTCTGGGAGAGGAGGAACGCCACAGCATGGGTGCGGCGGCCGTGCGTGCGGCCCGCGCCGTGAGCTATGTGGGTGCGGGAACCGTCGAATTCCTCTACCAGGACGGTGAGTTCTTCTTCCTGGAGATGAACACGCGTCTGCAGGTCGAACACCCGGTCACCGAGATGGTGACGGGCGTCGATCTGGTCGAGTGGCAGTTCCGCGTCGCTTCGGGGCAGGCGCTCCCGATGCGGCAGCATGAGATTCCGCTCGAGGGGCACGCCATCGAGTGCCGCATAACCAGCGAGTCGCCCTTCGACGGCTTCCTGCCGGCAACCGGAGTCGTCGGCGAACTCGAGATTCCCGGAGGTCCCGGAGTCCGCTGGGACGGCGGGATCGCGCGGGGCACGGAGGTCGGCCTCCACTACGATCCGCTCCTGGGAAAGCTGATCGCCCACGGTGCCGGCCGGGAGGCGGCGGTGCGGCGGATGAAGGGGGCGCTGCGGGAGCTGACGGTCGGTGGCGTCTCCACCAGCGCCCCGCTGCTGAGCCTGATCATGGACGAACCCGATTTCCGTGCGGGACGGATCTCGACGCGGTACCTGGAGGAGCACCCCGAACTCTTCCGCGCGGAAGTCCCCGCCGCCACGCGAAGGGCGCTCGTCGCGGCGGCCGCCCTCCTCGAGCACAGGGCAGGACCGGGACGCGCCTCTCCCCGCATCCGCCGTGCGGCCACTCCACTCTCGCGCTGGGCCCGTGTCGGCACCGCCACCGATTCCCCCCGTCCCAACGGCCGATGACCCGTTCGAACGCGACCTCGCGCCCCGGATCGCGCTACGTCGTTTCCCTGCTGGGCGAGCGCCACGACGTCGAAGTCCGCTCCGACGGGACCGTTCTCATCGACGGCCGCCCGGCACGCGCCTCGCTCGCTTCCACCAACTCCGCGCAGTCCGCCGGACGCGAGAGGGTGCAGGGAATCGGAGACGGGTACTCTCTCCTGCTGGACGGGGCCTCCTTCGCACTGCGGGCCCACGGCGGCCGCGGCGGCGCGTGGCACCTGGAGCTTGATGGGCGCTGCGTCTCCGCCGAGGTTCTGGATCCGCGTGCGCACCGGATTCGGCGGCTGTCGGCGAAGGCCGGGGCCGACTCGAAGGTGGCGCCGCTGAGAGCGCCCATGCCGGGCCTGGTGGTACAGGTCGCGGTGGATGAAGGCCAGGAGGTCGAGGCGGGTGACACCGTACTGATCGTGGAGGCCATGAAGATGGAGAACGAACTGCGCGCACCGGCCGCGGCGAGGGTGAAGCGCCTGCTCGCGGCACCCGGCGATGCGGTCGAGAAGGGACAGCTGCTGGTCGAGTTTGCGGAGGCGGGGGAAGCGTGAGCCGCCGCGACGGAGACCCCTTTTTTGAAGGGCTGCCGGACGGTTTCAGCACTGGCGACGACCTGGGCGAGCCGGGCGAGTTTCCCTTCACCCGGGGCGTCTACCGCACCATGTACCGGGGACGCCGCTGGACGATGCGCCAGTACGCCGGCTTCGGCACGGCCGCGGAAACCAACGCCCGCTACCACTTCCTTCTGAACCGGGGCACGACCGGTCTCTCCGTCGCCTTCGACCTGCCCACCCAGATGGGCTACGATTCCGACGCGGCGATGGCCGCCGGCGAGGTGGGCCGCGTGGGCGTCGCGATCGACTCCATCGCCGACATGCGCACCCTGCTGAAGGGCATCGACCTGGGGGCAGTGTCGTGTTCGATGACCATCAACGCGACCGCGCCGATCCTCCTCGCCCTCTACACGGCCGTGGCCGACGAGGCGGGCGTTCCCCGCGACAAACTCCGCGGCACCGTCCAGAACGACATCCTCAAGGAGTACGTCGCACGCGGGACCTACATCTACCCGGTGCGGCCCTCGCTCCGGCTGGTCAGCGACCTCATGGCCTTCTGCGCCGCCGAGTTGCCGAAGTGGAACACGATCTCCGTCTCCGGCTACCACATCCGCGAAGCCGGGTCGACCGCCGCCCAGGAGGTCGCCTTCACCCTGGCCAACGGGGTCGAATACGTGCGCCATGCGCTCGCCCGCGGCATCGAACTGGAGGACTTCGCGCCCCGCATCTCCTTCTTCTTCGCTGCCCACAACGACCTGCTCGAAGAGGTCGCCAAGTTCCGCGCGGCGCGGCGGGTGTGGGCACGCCTCATGCGCGGGCGCTTCGGCGCCTCGGACCGGTCGTGCCGCCTCCGTTTCCATACCCAGACCGGCGGTTCCACGCTCACCGCCCAGCAGCCCCTCAACAACGTGGTGCGCGTGACCGTGCAGGCGCTGGCCGGCGTCCTGGGCGGCACCCAGTCGCTTCACACCAACGGCTACGACGAGGCGCTGGCGCTGCCGAGCGCCGGGGCCGCCGCCCTCGCGCTCCGCACCCAGCAGATCCTGGCCGAGGAATCGGGTGTCGCCGACTGGGCGGACCCCCTCGGCGGGAGCTTCCTGGTGGAACACCTGACCGGCCGCATCGAGGAGGAGGCGGTTGCCACCATGGCGCGGATCGAGGGGATGGGCGGGTCCGCCGGGGCCATCGACTTCATGCGGGAGGAGATCCACAGGGCCGCCTACCGGCACCAGCTGGAGGTCGAGGCGGGCACTCGGGTCGTGGTGGGGGTCAACCGGTACGAGACCGAAGATTCGCACGAGGCGCCTCCGAGCCCCGCCTTTCGGGAACTCGAGGAACGGCAGGCGGCGGAGCTGGCGGCGTTCAGATCGGAGCGCGATGCGGCGCTGGTGAAGGCGCGGCTGGGCGCGGTCCGGAAGTCCGCCGGCGGGGACGACAACCTGCTGCCGGTCATGATCGCGGCCGTGAAGGACGGAGTCACCCTGGGCGAGATCAGTGACACGCTGCGCGCCGAGTGGGGGACGTACGACAATCCCCGATGAGGGAAGCGGGAGACGCGGCGGGTCCGGTCGGTGACGGGTGAATCCGCGCCGGAGCCGGATCGCGAATGGACGGCGCACCGATGTTATTTTTCAACCTCAGGAGTCCGAGGATCAACCCGCTTGCGCGCCGAGGCGCCGGGCTGGCAAGGCGCGACTGTTCACCCAACGGATGCCCGACCGGCACCAGAATGCCCACCTACGACTACAGATGCCGCGACTGCGGCCGTGACTTCGAAGTCTTTCAGCGGATGAGCGACAAGCCCGGCGCCTCCTGTCCCGACTGCGGACACGCGGCCGAACGGCTGATCTCCGGGGGAGCCGGATTCCTCTTCAAGGGAGACGGCTTCTACATCACCGACTACCGGTCGGAAGAGTACCGCAAGGAGGCCAGGGAGGAGGCCGGCGTGGGGGCGGACACGAAGGCGGAGGGCGGGTCGGAAGGGAATGGCGGGTCGGGGCCGGCGGGTGACGGGTTGCGGTCCGGAGGCGCGAAAGGGGATGTGGGCGGCGAAACCGTCCCGTCCGGGTCACGAAAGGACTCCGGGAAGGATCCCGCCGGGGGGAAGGACGCCTGACGGGGATGCATGCCGAACGCATTTCGGAGGCGCTGCAGGAGGCCGCGACCGGATGGGGAGTCGATGACATCCGCTTCCGCCTGGACCGGCCGAAGGAGCCCTCGCACGGCGACTTGGCGTCGAACATCGCGCTCACGCTCGCGTCGCGGCTGAAGCGGCCGCCGCGGGACATCGCGGGAGACCTGGCCGAGCGGCTGGCCGGGATCGCCGGCGTGGAACGGATCGAGGTCGCGGGGCCGGGATTCCTGAACTTCTTCCTGGACGCCGGAGTGGTGGGCGGGGTGTTGCAACGGATCGTAGCGGCGGGATCCGCGTACGGACGCGGCGAGGACGGCGCGGGCCGCCGCATCATGGTCGAGTTCGTATCGGCCAACCCGACGGGGCCGCTCCACCTCGGACACGGCCGCCAGGCCGCGCTCGGCGACGTGATCGCCCGGCTGCTCGAGTGGTCCGGCTGGAATGTGCACCGCGAGTTCTACTTCAACGACGCGGGCCGCCAGATCACGCGGCTCGCCGAAACGGTGCTGGCCCGCTACCGGCAGCTGCTCGGCCACGACGAGCCGATTCCGGAGGGCGGCTACCACGGCGAGTACGTCGTCGAGATCGCGAGCGCCTTCCTGGAGCGCGAGGGCCGCCGGTACGAGAACGACGGCGGCGAGGCCGCGCTGGCGGCCATGCGCCACTTCGCGGTGGACGTGCTGCGCGATGAGCAGAAGCGGGATCTGGCCGGCTTCAACGTCCGCTTCGACGAGTACTACTCGGAGAGGAGTCTCTATTCCGACGGCCGTGTCGAAGCCACGATCCGTGCGCTGGAGGCGACCGGCCTCACCTACGGCCACGAGGGCGCGCTCTGGCTCCGCACCACCCGCTTCGGCGACCAGAAGGACCGGGTCATGGTCAAGGGGGACGGTTCCGCCACCTACTTCCTGCCCGACGTGGCCTACCACATGAGCAAGTGGGAGCGCGGCTTCCGCGAGGTCGTCAACGTCCAGGGATCGGACCATCACGGCACCGTGGACCGGGTCCGCGCGGGACTGCAGGCTCTGGGGCGCCCCGAGGGTTATCCGGAGTACCTGCTGCACCAGATGGTGACCGTGGAACGCGGTGGCGAGGAGGTGAGGTTCTCGAAGCGGTCCGGTTCGTACACGACGCTGGCGGAGCTGGTCGACGAGGTGGGTGCGGACGTGGCGCGCTATTTCTTCCTCATGCGCCGCCCCGAGGCCCATCTCACCTTCGACCTCGACCTGGCGCTGGACCAGTCCGACAAGAACCCGGTCTACAAGGTCAAGTACGCGCACGCCCGCCTCTGCCGGCTCTCGGAGCTGGCCCGTGAACGGGGATGGGCGGGTGCGGACAGCGGACTCGCGCAGCGCGCGGACACGTCGAGGCTCGAGGCACCCACCGAGCGGGAGCTGATCAATCAGCTCGGCGAGTTTCCGGGGTTCCTGCGCCGCGCCGCATCCACACGGGCGCCACACGTCATCTGCGACTACCTGGAACGCACCGCCGGACTGGTCAACACCTGGTATCAGACGGGGCATCCGACCCGGAACCCCGGGCTCTCGGCGCTGGTTGGGGACGACGAGCTTCGCAACGCCCGCCTGACCCTTTCCCTGGCGGCGCGAATCGTGCTCCGCAACGGACTGGCGATACTCGGCATCGAAGCGCCGGAGCGGATGGTGCGGGATGAGTAGTGTGGATCGGGGCTGGTCCACTTCGCTCTGCGGACAGATTCTACCCGGAATCTGTCACGGAATCTGTCACGAGGGGTCTGGAAGGTCCAAAATGGGCATCGCGGACCCTCTCTACCCGGTCGGTGCGGACAGATAGTATGCAGATTCTGTCCGTGGGCAGTGTGGCGCTCGATGCGGTGGAGACCCCCGCGGGCAGCGTGGACGGAGTGATCGGCGGCTCAGCGGTCTTCTTCAGCGCCGCCGCTTCGCTCCTTGCGCCCGTGCGCGTGGTCGGGGTCGTGGGCGACGACTACCCGCTCGCACGGCTTCGCTTCCTGCGCGACCGGGGCGTGGACTTCGCGGGGCTGGAGCGCCTGCCCGGCGAGAGTTTCTTCTGGGGTGGCCGCTACAGCGACGACTTCCGCAGCCGCGAAACCACGGTGACCCGCCTCGGCGTCTTTGCCGACTTCGACCCGGTGGTGCCCGCGGCATACCGCGACTCGAAGATCGTCTTCCTCGGCAACATCGACCCGGAGCTGCAGCTCGGCGTGCTGGACCAGGTGCGGTCACCCGAACTGGTCGCGGCCGACACGATGAACTACTGGATCGAGCGCACGCCGGACGCGCTCAAGCGGGTGCTGGCCCGCCTGGACGTGCTGCTCGTGAACGACGAGGAAGCGTACCAGCTGGCGGGCTGCGATGACCTGCCCACGGCCGCCCGCTGGATCCGGCGGCACGGTCCCACCCTGGTGATGGTCAAGCGGGGCGAGGACGGCGCCGTCCTCTTCACCGACGACTGGACCTTCTCCTGTCCTTCCTACCCTGTGGCGCGGATCACCGACCCCACCGGCGCGGGCGACGCCTTCGCCGGCGGCTTCCTCGGCCACCTGGCCCGCGCGGGGTCGCGTGACCGGGCGGCGCTCCGCGAGGCAACCACGTATGGCGCGGCCACGGGCTCCTGCGCCGTCGAGGCTTTCTCCGTGGACCGCTTCCGCACGCTGTCGCTGCCGGAACTGGATGATCGTGTCCGGGCACTGGAGGCGACGGTCGCCGCGGAGCCGCAACTCGCCGCGACACGCCAATGACCGGGAGACTCGCATGAAGGAATCGTTGACGTACCGGGACGCGGGCGTCGACCTGGACGCGGCCGACCGGGCCAAGCGCTCGCTCGGCCCCCTCCTCGACGCCGCCAGCGACGAGAACACCCTGTCGGGGCTCGGCGCCTTCGGGGGGCTCTACGCCGTACCCGGCGGCCTCGCCCAACCCGTGCTGGTGTCGAGCGCCGACGGCGTCGGCACGAAGCTGAAGGTGGCGTTCCTGACCGGCCGGCACGACACGGTGGGCCGCGACCTGGTCAACCACTGCGTCAACGACATCCTGGTCCAGGGGGCCCGTCCCCTCTTCTTCCTGGACTACCTGGCGACCGGGGAGATGGACGAGGGCGTCGTGTCGGAGGTGGTCGGAGGGGTGGCGGCGGCGTGCCGCGAGAACGCGTGCGCACTGCTCGGCGGCGAGACCGCGCAGATGCCCGACTTCTACGCGCCCGGCGAGTACGACCTGGCCGGCTTCGTGGTGGGCGTGGTGGAGCGCGCCCGCCTGGTGGACGGATCCGCGGTGCGTGCGGGGGACCGATTGGTCGCGCTCCGGTCGTCGGGCCTGCACACCAACGGCTTCACACTGGCCCGCACGATCGTCTTCGACCGCATGGGCCTCGGCGTCGACGAAGAGTTCCCCGGAGAGAACGCGTCTGCCGGGGAAGTACTCCTGCGGGTGCACCGGTCGTATCTCGGGGCGCTGTGGCCGCTGCTGGAGCGGGGATCCATCCGGGCGATGGCGCACGTCACCGGCGGAGGGATCGCGGGCAACCTGCCGCGGGTCCTGCCCGTTGGTCTGGGCGCGCGCATCGACTGCGGCTCGTGGGCGGTTCCGAACGTCTTCATCCGGCTTGCGGAGGGGGGCGGCGTCGCGCTGCCGGAGATGTACCGTGTTTTCAACATGGGAGTGGGGATGATTCTTGCGGTGTCGCCGTCGCGCGAGGCGGAGGTGCTGCGGGTGCTCGGGGACGAGGCGTGGGGTGTGGGAGAGGTCGTGGACGGTGAGGGTGTCGAACTGGTCGGAGGGGGGTAGGCATTGGAGGGCAGAATGAGGTTGGGTGAAGTGCGCGGAGTTCGGCGGGCAGCGGTCGCGGCCGTCCTGCTGGCGACCCTTGCCGGCGGACGCCCCGACGACGCCCGCGGGCAGGAATTTCCACGCGGGCGGACCGAGGTCGAGGGCGTGACCGAACTGGCCGGGCTATGCGCCGGCGGCAACGCCGGCCGGATGTCGCCGTGCCGGGAACTCGTGCTGGCGGCGATGGCGGTGCAGCGGGGCGTGGGGCTCGCCTCGGCGCTGGGCAGCGACGTTCCGGGCACGGCGAGCACGGCGGGGCGCCGGATGGGAAGCGTTCCGCGCCTGGGGTTCGCGGTCGCGGCAAACGGGATCGGTATCGGGATGCCGCGGGTGGCCGCCAGCTCGGTGGAGGGCCTCGCGGAGGAGGCGACCCCCTCTGTGGCCGGACTGCGCGCCGTGGTGTCGGCGGGGATCGTGGAGGGCTTCCAGTTGGCGCCGGGGACCGGCGGAATCTTCTCGGCGGACCTGATCGCGTCGTATTCGCGCCTCTGGCTGCCGGAAGCAGAGGGCTTCGGCGGCCCCTCGTCGGGTGTGGGGCTGGGGGCCCGGGTGGGAATCCTGCGCGAGTCGTTCACCATGCCGGGCCTCTCCGTTTCGGTCGCGCGGCACTGGCACGAGACCATCAGGACGGGCGACGTGAGCGAGGGCAACCCCGGCGAGATGGAGACCGACCTCGAGGTCACGTCGCTGCGGGCCATGCTGGGCAAGAACTGGTTCATCGTGGGACTGATGGCGGGTGCGGGCTGGGACCGCTACGAGGGAGACGCCACCGTTTCCGCGGTGGGGAGCGTGGACGATCCGGGCGCGGTCTCGGGCCGGATTGCCAGCGAGCGTACGGTCTATTTCGTGTCGGCGTGGTACAGCTTCCTGGTCTCGCAGCTGTCGCTCGAGGTCGGCATGGCGGACGGCGTGAGCGATCCGTTCGAAGGCCGCAGCGGCGGGTACGACCCGTCCGGCCGGAGCTGGTTCGCGTCACTGGCCCTGCGGGTCACTCCGTGAACGCTCCCCTCCCTGGCGCGCCCGGCGACGATGCCCTCACCGCCGTCGATCGCCGCTTCCTCGCCCGCGCGATCGAACTCGGGCGCAAGGGGTGGGGGCAGGTGCACCCCAACCCGATGGTGGGAACGGTCGTGGCCCGGGGCGGCGTGGTGCTGGCCGAGGCGCACCTGTCTAGTATAAACATCTACGACCCCACGAGACGTATAGGAATGGGGGGTGGGGGGGTGGTGGGGTGAAAAAAAAAGAGGGGGGGGGTGGGGGGG